>NZ_FMXF01000069.1:0-11879 GCF_900103435.1 Sinorhizobium sp. NFACC03 | reverse complement strand
CGCATGGCTATTCTCGCGATAGCGTTCGAGAAAGCTGCCCAGCGACTGGCGGTCGTTCTTCACCCGGCCGGATCTGAGCGTTTTGCCGCCCGAATCCTGCACCACCAGGTGGCTGTAGGATTTGTGGTAGTCGACGCCGATATGGTATTCATAGGACGCAGTCATGCTTCCAACTCCCGTGTTGAAGATCTCCAAAACCCCAACAGGATAAGCCGACAGGCTGGAAGCGTGACTGTCCCTCGATCATCACCTGCATCTCAGTGATCCGTTCTCTCAGTGGGCGGGCGCTCTTTCATGCCACCTCCTTGTCCGGCCAACGTGTTTCAGCGATGCGTCTACGCAAATCGTCAAGCTGAGCTTGCGGCACATGAAATTCGAAAGGTCGAATGCTTTCGTCTGTAGTCGTACCACTTACTACTACCGCTGAGCTTGGGTCAGCGGCATTTGCGGTCAGAACAGGCCCGGCAGACAGGAACAGCATGGAGCCGAAGGCAACTGCTAGAATCCTTTCCGCAGTTCTACTGCGAGCGTTCGATTTTTCTATATTGGTCATGAACCTTGATCCTATGTTCTCATCGCTGAGTTCGGTTGACCGGGGAAACCTGATAGCCCGACGTATCCGGCATATTTCGCGGTTGGTCGAAAATGTAACACAGCGTATAGTTGTGTATGATCGCATAATGTATCGTCTGCAATGGGCGCGCGGGACACCACTGCATGTCTGCTTGGTCGAGACATGTGCTCGCGACGATGGTGGTGCGACAGCCCGGTTGCACGCGCCGTCAGATCACCCCAAAGGACTATAGCTGGCAGTGACCTGCCATGCTTGTCGGTCGCCCGGCAGAGGCGCAGAATACTACGCCGTCGGGGCAATGGTTCACCAGGGAGGAGCGAATCATGAACGATCTGAGCCTCACCAATCTCCATGCTGGAAAAACTACAATCGCCTCCGCGGCCATCGATGCACTCGCGGGGCGGTTGCGCGGGCGCGTCCTGAATGCGGGTGGCGCATCCTATGATGAGGCGCGCACGATCTGGAATGGGATGATCGACCGGCGGCCCGGGCTGATCGTGCAATGCGCCGGGGCGGCCGATGTCGTCAATGCGGTTCGTTTCGCGGCGGAGAAGCAATTACTCGTCGCGGTGCGCGGCGGCGGGCACAACATCGCCGGCAATGCGGTCTGCGACGGCGGCCTGATGATCGATCTCACACCGATGAAGTCGGTGCGCGTCGATGCGACAACGAGGAGGGCCTGGGTCGAGCCGGGCGCCACCCTTGCCGATGTCGACAAAGAGACGCAGGCCTTCCGCCTGGTGCTACCGACCGGCATCAACTCGACGACGGGCATCGCCGGCCTGGCGCTCGGCGGCGGGTTCGGATGGGTCACGCGCAAGTTCGGGTTGACGCTTGACAACCTGCTCTCGGCCGATGTGGCTACGGCTGGCGGCGAGCTCGTGCGCGTAAGCCCGACGGAGCATCGCGACCTCTTCTGGGGCTTAAGAGGCGGCGGCGGGAATTTCGGCGTCGTCACTGCCTTCGAATTCGCGCTGCGCGAACTCGGTCCCGAGGTCCTCGCTGGCCTTGTCGTGCATCCCATTGCCGATGCGCAAAGCGTGCTCCGCCAATATAGGCAGGCACTCGACGCTGTCCCGGACGAACTCACCTGCTGGGTCGTTATGCGGCAAGCGCCGCCTTTGCCGTTTCTGCCGCAGGAGTGGCACGGCAAGGAGATCTTGGTGCTGGCCATGTGCTATTGCGGCGATCTGGTCGCGGGGGAGCAAGCGACGGCTGGCTTGCGTGCGATCGGTAAGCCGATCGCCGACGTCGTCGGTCCCAAGCCCTTCGTCGAGTGGCAGCAGGCCTTCGATCCGCTACTTACGCCCGGAGCCCGCAACTATTGGAAGAGCCATGATTTCATGGAGCTTTCCGATGCGGCTATCGGCGTTTTGGTCGATGCAATCCGGCAATTGCCTGGACCGGAATGCGAGATATTCATCGCCCATGTCGGTGGGGCGGCCGGCCGGGTAGCGGTTGAGGAGACTGCATTCCCGCAGCGCAGCTCGCATTTTGTCATGAATGTCCACGCACGATGGCGCGAGCCGGCGATGGACCAGACCTGCATTGGCTGGGCGCGGCAGCTTTTCGAGACAACCAGGCCCCATGCCGCTGGCACCGCATATATCAACTTCATGCCCGCCGACGAGGCCGACCGGATCGAGGCGGCCTATGGCGGCAACTATCCGCGGCTTATCGAGGTCAAGCGGCGGTACGACCCTGAGAACCTGTTCCGAATGAATCAGAACGTGCGGCCGCTCGAAGATCGAGGGGCGTGAACCGCATCGCTCTGTCGCTGGCCGCGGCCGCCGACGTTCCCGTCGCCGCGCCTGAGGTAACGGCAAAAGCCGCTTTTACGCCGGATCCGATTGATGCCGACATCGCCTCCCGTGGCCGTCGACCTGCGCATCGTCTGATGCGCAGGTCGACCCGGTCGCGAGCGCCTTGAGGCAATGGGGTAGTTTCCGGCATCGATGAGGGGCCAGCTCCGGCTGGAACTTCCCGGCATCAATCCAGTTGGGCTCGCGCGAAAGGAGAACAACATCGGTATTTATAAGCCGAGAGACGGCGCCCCTGGCACGACCGAGCAGTCGCCCCGCTGGGAAGGCCCTGAGGAAAGCAGACCTCGCGGATATCTCCCCGCCAAGGATGAACCGGATGAGGATCGGGACGCCGCCGGCAAAAAAACCGCGATCCGAAACGCAACCGCCCTTCTGAGGCCCTAAGAATGAGAAAAGATGCGAAGGGTCAGTTTGCCAAGTCCGCCGCAGACCGTAATAGCACGGGTGTGGCCAGTGCTAAGCCCACGGTCATAACCGGGTCGGAGGATATGTCGGATCATCGCGATCCGCCGGGTCGGGAGGGGCCGGAGAAAGATTGGGATGCCGGGTTCGATGAAACCTCGCCCGATCGCTCAAAGTGATGATGCCCGTCACAATGCAATGGTGCACGAGGCGATCGCGGGCTTGAATTCATGCCCGCGCGCCACAGGGTGAAGGAGGCAGCTACATCCTGCACTCAACGTGGTTCCCCTCTGCGAAAACGGGGCGATCCAGCCATCGCGCCCGTCGTACCGCCGTCAACGACAATCTCCGCAGCTTGAATGCCCGAAGCCTGGTCGGAGGCGAGGAAGAGGACAGGATTGGCAACTTCCTCGGCCGCAAGCAAGCTGGTGCTTTCGCGACGCGAAGGCGAAGATGGAGGAAAGGCTGTCCGCCGTTCGCTATAAACCACCCCACGCGGATGTATCGATAGTGCAGGCCAAGAGCGTTGCTGCGACGTTTGCGTCGTCAGGATCTGTGACAAGCAGAAGATCGAGGCGCTGATCTTTGTACCGTGCGTCGATTCCCTCAATCTTGCGCGGCTGATCAAGGTGTTGCCAAAAGCGCAGATGGCCTTCTTTCCCGAGTATCCCTATGGCCGCTGCAATACACTCTCCGTCAAGGAAGGTATTCCGGGTGTCTTCCGCAACGGCACAGAACACAACCTCACCATTGGACAATGCAGCCGCATCGGTGAAGCCAAATGGAACCCCGTGGACCGAACCAAGATCAACCCTGTCGACTGACAACGGTTGGACTTGGCAGACCCACCTTCCAGAGTTTCGAGAAACGGCTGAAGCGGGTAGCGAATGATAGCATTTTCAGCCTGTTTTCCATTACCACGCTGGAAGAAGTGGAACTCATCGCCGATGACGACAGCGCCTTCGATGTTTATCTCGGAAAAGTGTTGTTCGAGCGGATGCAAAAATTCTGAGAGATCAACGGTGCGAGGCGGTCCGGAGATGTCACCGTATGGGTCAAAACCCAATAGAGCGCCTCGGTGGCGGTTCGCATTCGACCCCGACCCGATTGCCAGTAGTGAACCATTCGGAAAGCCTGTGAGGGCAGGCATCAATACGAGTGCTTCGACATCGGGTTTTAGACGTTTTCGTGCGCCCTTTGCGTCCGGCAAGACCCCGTCAAACAGACGCACCAACCGGCCAGGCTCCACGCCGTCTACCGAAAATCTGCCGAGATGGAGTTCATCATCAGCAATAACATAAATTGCCCTTCCGTGGCGGACGAGGCCGCTCCCGGCGCTCAGATGCAAGGGCCGGCCGCCTGTGGCGGCCGCTGAGATATCGAGATCACGTATCTTTTTGAGTTCGAGGTTCCGGTCGTTCATCCGTGACACCATGAACTATGTTGGGTTCGCCCGAAAGCGGCGTGATGATTTTGAAGAAGGTGAGGAGGAAGTGCCCACTGTGCGGGATCGTCGCATGCAGGTACTCGATATCTTGACAATTATATTCAACTTATTTAGCACCCCTCAACCGGCCTTTTTTCTCCCCTCGACGGGGCTGAGAATTGTTTTCGGTCAATAGGTTACGGGGGTGACGGATGAAACTGCGTGCAGGATCGTTGGCAGTGTTGCTGGCGACAGTAAGTCGTGTGGCATTGGCGCAAGACGCGACCGTGCTCGAGCGTATCGAGGTGACCGCGGGCCGTTCGACGGCGACGATAGGGAATGAGCCGGAAGCTTATGCCGGAGGGCAGGTGGCGCGCGGCGGTCGTGTGGGGCTTCTCGGCAACCGCGACTTCATGGACACTCCGTTCAACATCACCAGCTACACTGCGCAGACAATCGAAAACCAGGAAGCGCAGACTTTGGCCGACGTTTTGGCCAATGATCCGTCAGTCAGAAGCACCCATGCCTCCGGCGGGATGCTGGATTCGTTCTATATCAGGGGCTTTCCGATCAACGAGGGCAACTTCGGCGAAATCGCATTCGACGGCGTCTTCGGTGTTGCACCGACCTACCGCCTGTTCACCGATTATGTCGAGCGTGTCGAGGTGCTGAAAGGACCGACCGCGCTGCTTTATGGCGTCTCGCCCAACAGCGGCGTCGGCGGCACAATCAACATCGTGCCCAAGCGGGCCGGGGATGTTGACCTGACGCGGCTTACCACCGACTATGTCTCGAATCTTTATGGCGGGGGCCACCTGGACGTCAGTCGCCGATTCGGCGAAGAGCGTCAGTTCGGCGTGCGCTTCAACGGCAGCTATCATGGCGGCGACACCGCGATCGACAACCAGTCGCGCGACGTGACGGTCGGTGCGCTCGCGCTCGACTATGAAGGCGAGGGTTTTAGGGCGACGCTTGATGTTATCGGCCAGCGGGAGGACTTCGACGCTCCGCAACGCCCGTTCTTCCCGGTTGCCGGCATTGAGATCCCGGATGCGCCGGACGGACGATCCAACGTCCAGGAGCCATGGGAATGGTCGAAGAGCGAGGACCTGTCGTGGCTCGGCCGGGTCGAATATGACCTCAGCGACAACGTGACGCTGTTCGGTGCCATCGGCGGCGGCAACTCGCGTGTCGAGCGCCTTTTCGGCACACCGACCCTTCTCAACTCCGGCAGCGTTAGCATCACACCTCAGAATTTCGTCTTCGATGTCGACCGGCTGACGGCCGAGACAGGTGTTCGCGCCACCTTCGACACCGAAGCCGTCGAACATACCGTTGCCTTCCAGGTCAGTGGTCTGGAGCAGAGCCTCGCCCGCGGCTCGAACTCGGGAACTGCCCAGCTTACCAATCTCTTCGATCCGCTTCCGCGCCCCAGGCAGAACGTACCGCAACCGACCCATGTGCCAAGGGTCTCGGAGAACACTTTCTACGGTGTCGCGCTTTCCGACACGATGTCGATGCTCGACGAGCGTCTGCAGTTGACGCTGGGTGGGCGCTGGCAGAGCATCGACACCAAAAACTACAGCCCTGCCACCGGGGCCGTCACCACCTCGTCAGACGAGGACGCCTTTACGCCTCTGGTCGGTGTCGTCGTGCGCCCCTGGGAAAACGTCGCGCTTTATGCGAACTACGTCGAGGGCCTGAGCGTCGGCGACAGTGCGCCGACTACGGCGATCAATGCCGGCGAGACACTCGCGCCCTATCGCTCCAAGCAGTACGAGATCGGCACCAAGGTGGATCTCGGGCGGGTCGCGGTGACTGTCAGCGCGTTCCAGATCGAAAAGCCCTTCGGCCAGCTCGAGGCAAGCGGGGCCGGTCTTGTCTTCGTCGAAGGTGGTGAACAACGCAATCGCGGTGTCGAACTCAATATCTTCGGCGAAGTGACGCCCGAGGTCCGGGTGCTCGGCGGCGTGACCTTCATCGAGGGCGAACTGACGAAAACCAACAGCGCCGCGACCCGCGGCAACACGCCGATCGGCGTACCGTCGGTGCAGGTCAATCTGGGTGCGGAATGGGACACGCCCTTCATCGAGGGGCTGACGCTGACGGGCAACGTCATTCATACCGACGAGCAATATGTCAACACCGCCAATACCCAGGAAATCCCCTCCTGGACCCGGCTTGACCTCGGCGCCAGGTACCTGACCGAGATCAATCAAAAGCCGGTTACGTTCCGGGCCGAAGTCGAGAACGCCTTCGATCTCGACTACTGGTCCGGCGTTGCGAGCTTCGGCACGATTTCGCAAGGCGCGCCGCTAACGGTGAAGGTGTCGATGACGACCGATTTCTGATGGGGCGGGGGGCAAGCTCCCGTGTCCGGAACAGTGTGCCAGGCTAGCTTTGATCAGAGAAAAAATGCTCCGGCGGAAACACCGGAGCATTTTTCTTGGGGGCAGTCGATCTGAGGGGGCGGTGCGCGGATTTTTCGACTGCGCGTGATGCGCGGCGTCCGATGCCTCCTACCGTCAGTCCGCACCTCCGGCAAGGCTGACGGCGTAGCCCGGTCTATAGGGAATGGGCAGGAAGCGGCGGTGATACTCGGCGAACGTCGCGTTCGGATCGAGATCTGCAAAGAGCTCCGGATGGAACCATTTCGCCAATTGCTGGACGGCGAAGAACTCGTAAGGGCTGTTGTAGAACTGGTGCCAGATGCCATGGAAGTTCCGCGTTTTCAGCGCGTCGATCCCGGTATAGGCATCGCGGGTGGTGAACCATTCGAGCTTCTTGTGCGTCTCCTCGGGGTCGGCGCCCGGACCGAGCGGGATCCAGTGGCCGCCGGGCACATAGGCCTGCCAGTTGGCGCTGGTGACGACCACATGCTCAGGATTGGAAACGACGACCTGTTCGGGGTTGAGCTGTCCGAAGGTACTCGGCAGGAAGTCGCTGCCGATGTTGTGACCACCGGCAAGCTCGACATATTTGCCGAAATTTTCCGCGCCGAACGACAAGCAGCAGTCTTCGGAATAGCCGCCGATGCGCTCGATGAAGACCTTGGGGCGGTTCGGGTTCTTGCTCGCGATGACATCGGTGACCCGGGCCATAGCCTGGCGGCGGAACGCGATGATTTCTTCCGCACGTGCCTCGCGCCCCAAGATCTTTCCAAGCAACCGGATGGTTGGCTCCGTGTTCTTTAGTGGATAGTGGCGGAAATCGATGTAGAGGACCGGAATCTTCAATTCAGCCAGCTTCTGAATATATTGCGCGTCTTCGTTGGCCCGCATGGCTTCAAGATTGAGCAAAACCACATCGGGCTTTTGTACAATCGTTGACTCAATGTCGATCAAACCATTCTCCTGGCCGGGAAAGGCAGGGAGCTTCGCAAGCCCAGGAAACGCCTGAAGGTACTGGTTATAAGTCGCAGGGTCGGCCTCGATCAGATCGTTACGCCAGGCGACGACGCGAGCAAGGGGATCTCGTGGTTCGAGCGACGCGAGAAGATAGAGCTGCCGCCCCTCGCCAAGAAGTATGCGCTGGACCGGAACATTGACCGTAACCTCACGGCCCGTGATGTCGGTAACGGTGGTCGTTGTTTGCCGGACCGCTGCCGGTTCGCTGGCAAATGCCGTCCACGGGCCCGGTATCATCAAGACAACGGCCGTTAGCGCGGCGCGTAGCGCTAAGAGTTTTCTCCTCAAGATAGTTCTCCTTTGTCGATGGTGCGGCGCGAGCGGAGCCATAAGCCGAGCGCCACGAGACTTGAAAGGCCGTAAAGACTGGCGACGAGAGGGAAGGCGACCTCGAGACCAAAGCGCTGAGTGGCGACGACGCCGAGGATGATCCCGACGATCGATGCCGCCTGTTGGCAGCTTTGCGCCAACCCCAGCGCCGATCCCTGCCGATCGCCGCGCGTGGCTGCTGAGACAAGCGCCATGAGCGCGGGGGTCGTTCCCCCCAGCAACAGTCCCCAGAGAAAATAGAGTCCCGCGAAGAGACCGATGGCGCGTGTTGAGCCGGCAAGCCCGGTTGCGACCAGGCAGCCGGCGGCAATCAATACGTTCCATCCGAGCACGAAGGCTGGCGCGCGTCCGGTGAAGACCCTAGCCCAAGCGGGCGCGCCGACAACGAAGCCGAAAGCTAAGAGCCCATAGCTCAAGCCGATTATCCAGTACTCGGCGTCGTATACCTCTGCCATGAAGAGGGAAAACGGGACTTGCAGCACCATTCGGCTGGCAAGCAACAGCCCAATCAATAGCAGCAGCCCAGGGACCGCCATGCGGTTCGTCGTCGCTGGCAATGCAGTCATCGCCCTCGCGCGGCCCACACCCTCCCTTTCCCGTGGCACAGTCGGCAGGCTTGCCCACGCGACCATCGAGCAGATGGCGCAGACGATGCCGGCGGTCAGATTGATCGCCGCAAAAGGCAGAGCATCAAGGATGAGGCCGCCCAGCAACGCACCGCCCAGCGAACCGGTGTTGGTCGCCACCTGGAGCCATGCAAAGAGGCTGGCTCTGTCGCGACCGCCGGTGACCTGCACACCATAGGCTTGGGCCGGGGCAATGTAACCGGCGCAAGCTCCCTGCAGGAAGCGCATGACCAGAATGGTCCAGGCGTCCTGAGCGAAGGCGACGAGCACTTGCGTGATCGCCAGGCCGGCGAGCGCCCGGACCATCATCAGGCGATTGCCATAGCGATCACCCATGCGGCCCCACAATGCACTGGTCACAGACACTCCCAGCATCGGGCAGACATAAACGCCGATGGTGGCCAAGCCAAAAGCGCTCGACGGGCCAAGTTGCTGGATTTGCATGGGCCAAAACGGGCCGCTCATTTCCATGGCGCCCATCGAGACAAATTGCAGGCCGAACAGCAACGCGAAAACGGGGCAGACGCCGCGCGGCGCGGCAACTGTGCTCGTCATTGAGCTAACGTCCCAGCCATACCAAGCGGCCGCCATCTCGATCGAAGCGGAACTGCCCGCGTTTCCACCGTGAGGCATCGCTGGTGCGGCGGTAACGGCAAAAACGAAAACAAGGCGTGTTTGTTTGTACCAGGAGCTTCGCCTCGTAGCGTTTAGAGAGAACTTATTATGAATGCTGCACTCAAGTTATTCTGGTGATTAACCGACGACATTCTGGCCGTCAACGATGATTGTTATGTCGTCAGCGACGGCACTCCCGAGGCGCTCGTTGAGCTGGCGCTTCTGTAAGTCGTCGGCGCTGACGATTTTGCGGCCCGCTGTTGAAACGCAGCGAAGCGGTAATTTGAGGCCTACGATTACGGATCATCTTGCGGACGTTTGAGCAGTGGCACGATGATCTGTTCAAGCATGCCATTGCTGGCAAGCAGCCTGCGCACATGGGCTTCAAAGACGCGTCCTGCTCCTTTCGGAACAATGAGCCCGAAGGTTTTCATGAGACCTCGATCAACTGACCGCGGGCACCGACAAGGGTACGGGTCAGCATGCTGTTAGAATCCTACACCCGGACTGCTTTGTAAAAGCCAACCTCGACAAGATGAGCCAAGCCGTCGGCATCGTTTGCATCGGTCTTGTTCGTCGCCATATTGAGCGCCGCTTTGGCGTGCCGAGCATCAATGCAGATTGCCGGGACACCCTGTGCAGTCAGCTCATGGTAAAACCAGACCGACAAAGGTCCCGTCTCGAATACCACGCGCTTTGCTTTCGGAGCGCGTTCACGGATAACAGCTGCCAGTAATTGCGGATCGGATGCGCATTTTCCACGCCATACCCGCTTGCCATCTCGCCGCACCGAAATCGCGGTGTCTTTCAACGATACGTCGAGCCCGATATATTCTTCCATGGTTGTTTCCCGTTCGATGCTTGGGACAGGCCCCGCGCCATGATCCCGTTTTTCCATCTTGTCGGGGAACAACCACCTTGGCGACGTCGTGGAAATATCCGTTCAGCAGCCAGTAGGGCACCGCTCTCGCGATTACCCCATGTTGATAAAGGCCATGTATCGACGGGAACACGGCCAGGTCGGCCGCTTCAGGAAGATCGCCCTGAAAAACTCCGGCGCGTGAAGTTCAAAGATGGTTTTTCAGAGCAATTTCTTACAAGATGCATTCTGGCTTCGATATACAATCTGGGCTTTCAGAACGGATCGCAATGCCTCAGAAGATTTCGCAGGATCACATCAAATCGATGAGTTTCGGCCCGAAGAGCGTCGGGGCGGAGGCATGGAGAAATGTCTCCACGATCAGGGAAGAAGGTGTCAGCTACGCCATAAGTTCATTGTCGATGTGGACGGGTCTGAGCGCCAAGGTCGTCGAAGCCTCCTGCGACCGGCCTGTCTACAACTCCGACGAGGCCGATTGTTCGCGTCTGATCGTCCTGCTCGAGCAGAAAGATACGCGGGTTGCGATTGGACCGCACCGAACGCGCCGCCCGACCCCGACGCAGGATACCCCGCATCAGATGGCCGTTGGAGCGCCGGGAGCACGTCAGTTCGGCTTCTTCGATCGGCCATCTGGCTACATGCGCTGGCTCGTTCTTCAATTCGACGTGGCGTTGCTGGGGCGGCAGCTTGGCGTTGGGTTCGAGCCTGCCGATTTCACGCCGCGCTTCATGTTTCACGACCCGGTCCTTTTCCAGATCGCCAAGCGGTTCGAAGCGGCATGCCTGGGCGAGGAGGTTCGCGACACGCTGCACGACGACCTGCTGCTGGTGGCATTATTGAATGGGCTTGGCCGCCTTGAACATGGCGCGGATGAGAAAAGGCCTTTTGCTTTGTCCCAGTCTCAGCGGCGTCTGTTGATCGACTACATGCGTGCGCGGCTAATGACGAATATTCGCCTCAGTGAATTGTGCAACCTCGTACAGCTGTCGCCATTTCATTTTTGCCGGTCCTTCAAAAAGTCGCTTGGTGTGTCCCCGCACGCTTGGCAGATGCGCGAGCGCATCCGTGTAGCGCAATCGATGCTGCGCGATAACCAGACGAGGCTGGCCGACGTCGCGCTGGCGGTGGGCTTCTATGATCAGGCGCATTTCACCAAAAGCTTCAAGAAGATTGTCGGCGTGACTCCCGGAACCTGGCAGGACGCTCGTTGCCGCTAGTACTACAGTTGCGTTTGATCTGAAATCATGATTCACTCTCAGCGTTTAGCTGGAGGGAATTGCATGTCCGTCGCAAGCTGGTCTGGGTCGGTGCTGGCGTGGCAACGCGAGCTTGATGCATTGAAAGAGCGGCTGGGGTCGGTGTTTCGCCGCCGCGAGTTGCGGGTATCGAGTGGTGGCTTTCTTGACGGCGTGCTGTCGGGGGTGGAGCGCAAGACCGGCTGGCTGATGGCCGAGCAGGCTGGGCTGGAGCGGCCTTATCGGATGCAGTCTCTATTGGGGCGCAGCCATTGGGATGCCGACGCCTTGCGCGATGTAGTTCGGGCCTATGCGGTCGAGGCTCTCGGTGGTGTGGGCGGCGTTTTGGTGGTGGACGAAACCGGGTTCCTGAAGAAGGGCGAGCATTCGGTCGGGGTGGCGCGGCAATATTCGGGCACGGCCGGCCGGATTGAGAACTGCCAGGTAGGTGTCTTCCTTGCCTATGCAAGCCGCTATGGCCAAACCCTGATCGACCGGCGGCTGTACCTGCCGAAAGCCTGGGCTGACGACGAGGCGCGGCGCACTTCGGCACAGATCCCG
>NZ_FMXF01000052.1:0-25088 GCF_900103435.1 Sinorhizobium sp. NFACC03 | reverse complement strand
CGATCTCCAACCATCCCGTTCCACTCCCGTCGATGAAGGAGCTTATCTCGCGGCCTCAATCACAAAAGGAAAGGTGGGGTGTTCGTCGCGCTCACCGATGGCCGAGGATTTCTCCTGACGCCGCGCCGCGCGGCTGACGGCATCCTTGCCGCGAACCTCATCCTCGAGCCTCCACAACTCGCTCATGGCGATGATCGAATCCGTCGCGGCCTGCGAGACTCCACTGATGTGTAGATCGTAAAACTTGCGCCGCAGGTGCGCCCAGCACCCTGCAAGCTGGATCGTTTCGTTGCTGCCGGTTTTCGCCCGCGTCTTGGCGAGACTGGTATAGGCCGAATAGCCATCCACTTGCAGGATGCCGGTGAATCCGGAGAGATGACGCGTCACGCAATCCGCACCTCTGCTGTCTTCAAAACGATAGGCCACCATCAGCGGACTGGTTCCGCCATAGGGGCGGTCGTCGCGTGCGTTAGCCCAAAGCCAGGCCTTGGTGGTTTTGCCCGAACCGGGCGCAAGAGTGGGTAGGGTCGTCTCGTCGGCAAAGATCCTTTCGCCCTCCTTGACCCTCTCCAGGATATAATCGGCCAGCATCTGCAGTTCGAAGCCCAGATGCCCCATCATTGGGCCATCAGCGATCGGCTGATCTCGACGCCATCACGCAAATAGATCGCTTCCTGCCGATAAAGAGGAAGACCATCGGCGTATTTGGAAACGGCGATATAGGCGAGCAGCCGTTCCGTCGGCAGGCCGCCTTCGATGATGTGTGCCGGCGCCAAGGCCTGGACCACGCCGTCGTTGCCCCGGAAAGCGTATTTGGGGCGACGCGTCACGATAACCCTGAACTTCGGCGGCACGACGTCGAGCCGCTCGGAGCGGTCTTCGCCGATCAGAACCTTTTCCAGCCCCTCGCAGTCGGCCGGGATTTCCGGCTCGATAACCTCCTCGATGCGCTCAAGATGGGCGGCAAAGCCCTTGCGCGGACGCGGCGCCCGCTTCGGCTTGTCTCCGGCCGCGCGGTCGAGTTCGCTCTGGATTGCCGATAGGCCGGTTTCGACCTCCTCGAAAGCAAAGGAGACCTGCTCGTCGTTGACCCCGAGGCGGAGCCGCTCAGAGCGCTTGCCATTTTGCGCGCGCTGCAAGACCTTCATGATCAAGGTCAGGTTGGCAATGCGCTCATTGGCGCTCTTCTCAACCGCCTCCAACCGCGCGATCTCAGCCTCGGCCGCCAGCAACCGGGCCTCCTTCGCTGCCTGTTCGCGCGCCAACGCGAGAACCATCGCTTTCAGTGCATCAACGTCGTCCGGCAGGTCGCTAAGGGGCAAATCCATGACGTCGAATAGAGCACAAGAACAGCCGCTTTCCCAATCATTACAGCAGCATGATTCATCTTGCCGCAGTCCTGTTCAGCCCGTCAGCAGCGGTCGCCTGACCTTGGTTGGCCAGATCTTCTTCCAATCCAGACCGGCCAGCAGCGCCATCAATTGCCAATGGTCCAGACGTATCCTGGCGGAGTTGATCCGCTATCGACACCGCAACGGCCTCGATCATATGGAACGTTCTATGTTCGGACATAGGTTCAGACATAGCAATTCATACCTGCGCTCATTCCCTGTGCGAACACGAATAAGCGCGATGTCTTGCTATCGCCAGACGGGGTCTATGCACCGCTTACTTTGCAGCCATGCGCTCACGATCTAGATTCTGTGTAAGAGGCCGCCTAAAGTTGCTCAGATCCTAGAGAGGTTAGAAATGCTAGACATCGACGTTGAAACTGCAAGCCAACGGCTGCTGAAGGCGCAACCAGTCGGAAAGGTTAGCGTTAAGGTCGCCCTACAAAGGCAACTGAACGTCATGCACGCAGTAATCATGCGTGACATTAGAAGCCGATACTTCAATCACGGATTAGGTTTCCTGATCGTCCCGCTGTTTCCGGTGGCCCACATTGCTATGTTGCTGGGCATTTACAGAGTGACGGGACGCGAGGCCATATTCGGAGACGATATGGCATTGTTCTTCGCGACAGGTCTATTCCCGGCGCTGACTTTCACCTACATATCGCGGTACATGTCGGTCTCGGTCGTAGCCAACAAAAGCATGCTATCTTTCCCGGCCGTCCACCTTCTCGATATCGTTTTAGCCAGATCGTTTCTGGAGTTCATCGGGATTATGGTCTCGATGTTCGTCATATATGTAATATTGCTATCTATCGGCTCCGATCCGATACCCAGATCCCCTGCTACCGCCCTTCTCGCCCTACTGAGTACGATAGTTCTGTCGATCGGCGTGGGCATCGTGGTTAGTGTAATTTCCGCGATGTTGCCGATGTTCCCTATGGGCTACGCACTGTCGATGATTGTCGTGTATCTCAGCTCTGGGGCCCCCATCTACCTGCACGGCTTCCCAGAGGAGGTGGTGTACTATTGCTCCTTCAATCCTGTTTTCCATGCCGTCGAATGGATGCGCAGTGCCTACTACCTGGGATATCCGACCGCAGATTTGGACAAGACCTACCTCATGATGTGGGGTTTCGGAAGCGTGGCCGTGGGCCTGTTGATGGAGCGCTATCTGAAACAAATGATCCTAAGCAATTGACCGCGTACGCCCCTATGCGGATGGTTGCGGGCTGGAGATATCAGGAAAGAATGCACGATTAATAGCGCCAAGCAATCGTGGGGTGAGCGATACCGCCATGCTGGAGAACCGGAAACCCTTTGGACACGAATGCGGTAGGCCTCCGACGCTGCGCAGGTGTCACCATTCAAGGCAAGCAACACGAGTGGAAACCATCCGCTATGCTGGATGCCCGGAAGGAGCTTTTGATCTCGTCAAATTGTCTAGCGGCTCATCCCTATCTGGCATCCATCTCGCGGCCAAGTTTGTAAAGACGCTCAGCGCTGCAGACGAGCGTTTTTACTTCTTCATATCGCTCCCTCGAGCCTGCGCTCGTCTTCTTGCTTGCTTCAATGCGGCCCTGCTCAGGGTCCCGACCGAGCAACTGCTGATAGGCCTCTATCAGGAACTCGTCGTGCCGAGCCATTGCGATAAGGTGCTGCCAATCCTCCACTTTCCTCGCACGGGTCGAGATTAGCCATCCATCGGCTATAATGAAACCACCGTCACGCAGCCCGACGGCATGCAGGTAGACCCGCAAGGTCTCCTCTGTGAACCCATTATGATGAAAATCACCGGCATGAGCTTGATTACCGAACAGGCAAACCTTCCAGTTATGTATGACTTCAAATGTACCGGCCGCACGCATTGTGTCGATGACGCCGTATATCCAGGATGTTTGGATGTATGCCTCTCCCCCCAGTCTTAAAAGCGCTGCCCAATCAAAAAGAGCGCTCATCATGTAGGCGCGCGGAATGTGCTCTAGTACGTCCTTGGCGTACACCTCGTCAAAGTAATCTCGTGGAAGATCATAGAGATCGTTGTCGGTGACCAGCAGATCCGGACTACAGGTTGGATCGCTGTCAATATTGAGATAACCAGGCATTTTGTCGTATCCGCAGCCTATGTTTATTTTCCGCGGCAGGCTATTTTTCTGGTTAGGCGAGCTGACTGCGCTTTTGTTGCTGAAGATACGAGACATAAAAGGCATGCGATACACTCCAGGCGATCAAACTCCACTGCCACTTCAATACATGATTGAACAACGCCACGATAGACCCCATTACCGACCTCCCGCAGGCGGCTAGTCGCCTAATTGCTGTCCTCATGGAACCGGCAGGCGGCCCTTTTACTCAGTCCAACTTATTGCGGATAAGCAACACTACGCCACATGCAGCCCCGCAGATAGTCGCCCAGAGAAGCAACCACAAAAACAATGCCAAAGGCACATTCGGGTACGTACTCCTGTCCGGCCAGGTGGGGTCAGTAAAATTGTCGACATAAACCAATTGAAGGGAACTGACGAGTTTCACCTTTTCCAGCTCAGCGATAGCCGATTGGAGTTTGCCTTCGGCGATTTTCAGATCAAGCTTAACCTTGTCGAAAACGCTGGAGTAGTTCGCGAGATTGCCGGCACCATCGCTTGACGAACCGGCAGTTTTGGCCCCAAGATTCCGCGCCTGCTCTTCGAGCGCAGCAAGCCTCCTATCCATGTCGGCCAACTGCGGGGCCCCTTTATCGAGGCTCTGGCTCAAAGCAGCTCGGCGGCTCTTTAGTTGCGCGATGTTCGACTCGATACCCGTCAGAACGGTAATGATACTCTCAGCGGACAGATCGACATCAAACACCCCTGTCTGATTTTGAGTGTCCCTCAGTCTCCCACGCAAGTCGGCAACTTCTTTTGTAGCATTATCCACGTCCTTTTGGGTGGAGTGGAGTAGATCATTCCACATTCCGGAGCTTAGCCTGTTTATCTGCTCTTCTGAGAGTTGCAGCACCAGCTTCACAAGGTCATGTGCTTCCTTCGGCGTGAACGCTGTCACCTCTAGCTCCACAATTCCACTTTTCGGATTGACGGACGTGGAATAGCGTTTTTTCCAGTATTCCAGGATTTCATCTCGTGTCGCATCCGCGCTAAGGCGGGAGAAGATGTCGATATCGTCACGCCCGTATATTTGTCGCAGATCAACGTTCCTTTGCAGATCCTGTATAATCGACGGGCTTCCAAAATAGTTCAATAAGACGGCGGTGTCCTGCACAATCTTGGCTTTGGGCTCGACAGTCTCACTTGAATACCGGTCGCGCGACAACATTGGCGCCGACGAGCGTACAATGAAACGCACCTCGGAAGCATAGCCTGGACTAGCTATGAAAGCGTAATAGACAATGCTGCCAGCCATCGGCAGAACGAATGTTACGCCGATAATGATCATCAAGAGAACAGAAAAAACACGGTCGCGCGCTCGCGGCGCGAGGCCGGCGAGCCGATAAAGGTTGCGGCGGCTTCTGTTTTCGAAGGTCAAGGCGCGCGCATAGGAACTTAAAGCCGCAGCCATCTTTTGGCTTCGGCCAACAACGGACGTCGGTTCCGCCTGCACAATGAGCTGGTTGTCGTCTGTCACTGTCTTCTCCGACACGGGCTTCCCACTTCGCTAGCGATTAAGGCGCATATATGTTGCTATGCCTTCTTCAACGTTGTCGAACTGCACCATATGCCCGTCAATCAGAACGATTGCGACATCGCAGTAATCTTTAATTGTATCCATGTCGTGGGAGATCATGATGACGTCTGATTTAGCGCGCCTCGCCCTGAATGCGTCTCGACATCTTCTTTGAAAGTTCGCATCACCGACTGCGGTGATTTCATCCACTAGATAACAGTCAAATTCGATAGCCATCGAGAGGCCGAAAGCGAAGCGTGACATCATCCCCGATGAGTAGGTTCGCAATGGTTCGTTTAAATAACTGCCGATTTCAGCAAACTCTGCAACAAAACGCAGCACACGATGGTGATCTTCGCCATAGGCGCGCGCGACGAATTTGAGGTTTTCCTTCCCGCTCAAGTGGCTATTCAGCCCATTGGCGAAGCCGAGCGGCCAAGAAACCCGAACCCGCCGGTGGATACGCCCTCTATTCGGAAGTTCAGCGCCGGCGATGAGGCGCATTGTTGTCGATTTTCCGGCGCCATTTACTCCCAGCAGGCCATAGGAACGCCCCGAAGCAAAGTGCATTGACTGATTTCGCAGGATGTAACGGCGATGTGCCGCCGTTTTATAGAATTTTGTTACGTTCTCTAGGGTAATCATTCTCAAACCCGATGGTCCTCGATGGACATCCATATCAAGGTGGCGGTGACCCAAAGTGTGAAGAGGCCCGCCGTGAGAATGATCCATTCTGAAAAGCGATCTGGATACTCGGATTTCTCTGGCGCGTGAGAATTCGAGAAAACCGCCATGAACGTCGTCCGCTTCAGCGCAGCCGACTTTGCAGTGTCGAGATTTCGGACTGTCGCCTCGTAAAGAGCCTGCGTTACAATCCGACGTGTTTCCAAGCGCGAGAATTCTGTCAGGCTACTTGAAAGCTGCGTTTCGTTTGTGGTGTTCTGTCCAGCAAGGCTGTTCTGGCGAAGCTGAATTTGATCATCAAGCGCCTGAATGGATCTACGCAGTTGGCGGCCGCGAGCGGTATCACCAGCTTTCGCCGCCTCCAGGGATTTCAGATTAACCGTCAGCCCGAGCTTCTCCTCGGTCAGTTTCGCGATGATGGCACTTGCCATCTTAGCCGATGACGTAGGATCCAGAATGCCTGTCTTGTTTTGATAGTCCCGCAAATCATCGAGCGCTTTCCGGTACTCCTCAAGGCTGGCTACGACATCGCGCTCACCACGGGTCACCAGATCTTTCTTGGCCTTCTCAGATATCTTATCGATCATCTCGTCCGACGCGGCCAATGCGGCTGTCGTTATGGCGACCGAATCCTCAGGCGAGAAAGCCCGCACGGTGAAGATGATAATCCCCGAAGGTCCATCGACATAGGTGTCGACATGTTCAACCCAATATTCGTGCAAGTCTTCAAACGAAGCATCACTTGGAAGTCTCGACAGCGCGTCAGTGGCATCTTTCGAGAAGAAACTGCGCAACCCGATCTCTGCGTCCAGTCTCCTCACGATCTGAGGCGACTTCAAATAGTTCGCGACGATATAAGAATCCTGAGTAAGTGAATCTCCCCCGATGATTGACCGCCCGTCTCTCTTTTCCGATGCATCAAATTGTTCGCTAATTCCAATCGTGCGAACAACCATTCGCGTTTCGGAGATATATTGTCCGCTTGCAATCAAGAAGTAATAAATTGCCGAAATTAGACTTGGAAGCAGGACAAAAAATATCAGCGAATTCCTCTTAGTGAAAAACAAGCCAAGAATTCTTGACGTCCTACCGTGCTTCAACACGCTCGCGTGATCATTCACCGTACTACGCGCCGCCTTCTCGGCGTCGTGAACGGCATAGTCGACTTGCAGGCTCATATTTCTTCCTATTGGAATGGCAGGCGCCTGATCATTTGGTCATCGATCAGGATCTGCTGCAACGTGCTCACACAATCACGGCGTGGGATGACGACAGGTTAGGAACTTCATTTCCTGATCACCCGGCACGCTCGATGGTCGGCGCACCGCCAGGCACGCTCGACGAACTATCGTCCTTTTATCACCCAGTGGGTATTCGTGGTAGATATGGTTTTAGCATGGCAATAAGAATGAGACGTCGTGATCGCGCCTGAGAGTCTGTTCGGTTTCTCCGCTTCGGTTTCTCCGCTACCATACATTTCGCGTGAGTTTAGATGGCGCCGTCGCGCGAACGATGTTCCGCCTTCCTTATGAAATGGAAGAGAATGAGGTCGTTCTCTAGCACGTGTTCCAATAGGTTTATGCTTCGTAGGAGATCCGACAACTCCAAAAAAGGAGACCTCATCGGTGAGAAGAGGACGGAATTATCGCTAATTGCGAGAAACTCGCCAATATCAGTCGCCAAAGATGCGTCTGCCTCATTCGGGCTAAAAATTGTAAACTGAGAAAGAACGTCCAACGCCGTAGACACTGCGTCGCGGGAGACCTTATCTGTCGGACTAGAGGCGACGAGTTGATGCGTGAAGGGTGACTCGAAAAGGGCGAGAATATCTTTCGGTGCGGATTTCACCTTGCTTTTGATTCCAACTGGATCAGAAAAATTCGTGTCAGCGAAGTAAGCCATCGCTGGCTCGAACAGGATTGCATCGCGTTCGGAAACAAAGGAGAAGCGTCGCCGCTTAAACGAAGCGATTGACCATAGCCTTATTGCGAGTTCGTAGAAAGGATCCCGGAGCGACGTTATGCGAATTGTGTCCTGCGTGAAATATTGCTGCAGGCTTTTGAGCATCACGCGCCCGCTGACATAGGTCGAGGGCTGGTTGGCGATTTCAAGCATTTGCCGAACTGTTTCGCTCCCAAAGCGCTCAACACCATCGGCATGAAACTGGAAGTGCGGTTTCAGGCTTTGGTCAAGCTCTCTGTGTGGCACAAATTGCGTCTCCAGCCGAAAGAGACGCTTTTCGATATGCCGCTCACGATCAAACCGGCGATAAAAAACGAAGCCAGTTTCAGCATCGGCGACTTCGATGTCCGAGGCATCAATCAATCCAGGGACCTTCCCGTCATTCAGATTGAAGCCAACGACACCGGTCTGGTGATGCTTGTGTTTATAGGGCCCTTCCAGAAATATGTCGCATTCAAATGGGCCGAACAGTTGCCCCTGGCGCTTAACGACGACACTAGGCTTGGCAGAGAACCCGTCTGGGATGAGATAGCCGTGTATCTCCGCACCTGTGTCGGAATAGACATTAAAGTACATAGAACACCTGATCCTAATTCGTCACCAAATGGCCGTAGGTGCCCGAGCAGTGCGTTGTAGCGGCGGTCAAGCGGTGGTGCCGATGCACTGCGCTCTCTTCAGTCGCCGACTTCACTGACCATAGTGCCCAACTGAGCAAGCTCCGCTCCTGAGTTCAGGCTGGTTGCATTCGAGATAGCAAAGGGTTGGAAAGCCCCAGGCTTTCGCAAAACCACGTCAAAACTGATTTTATGAGGCAGCGTCTCAATTTGCTCCAGAACGAGTTGACCGTTCAGGTGTGCCTCATACAATCTACGGAAGATTCGCGCGTTCGTATTCCACTTGTGTCCGAACCGACTATGATCGCCAGCAGCATTCCACGTATATTCGTAGTTTGGAAGAATGAGGCCGATCCCACCACCCGGCTTCAGAAGCGTGTTCCAGTAGAGCAGGATTTCCATGGGATTGGAGACATGCTCTAGCATGTGGAGTGCAACGATAAAATCCACGCTTTCCGGCTTAAAAGGCAGATCTTCCGGATTCGCAAGTATCGCCTCTTTCAGAAAGGCATGATGAGCCCCACTTGCTTCCTCTTCCTGGCTTTCGCGCATAATATCGACGGGCGTAAGATAGTCGCTTATCCGGCGATCGCCGCACCCAATATTGATGCCATTCAACATCCTCAACTCATAGCCGCGCGGCGCTGCGCGCAATGCCGCTTCCTCCTCCAGCTTCTTGATCAGTGCAGCCTCATCCGGCGTGTAGAGTACGAGCGAATTGGTTTTTAGCGAAAACTCCTCGCGGCTTTTCGCGGTGAACCGTGACATCATATTCACATTGTCGGCGGCCGCCATATACGAGAAATCGAGATGCTTCTTGAGATATTCCTCATCTTCCTCGGTCATGTCGCGCTGGGGATGCCGCATTTGCCGCGATCTCGCGATATTTTTGTATTTTGACTCTAAAATCCGCAGCACTCGCAGTTTCATGCCTTGCCTTCCGAGGAGAATGATTTAGTAGCCCGTGCTAAGCGTTAAAAAGCCTCTGATCAAGCGATAAACGAGCCGATATGGAGTGAGGCAGCCATTCATGATTGGCACCTAGACAATGACCGGCAACAAGTGCAACTCGTTGCCCAGCTCTTTTCAAACGATGGTTAAGCGTCACCTTGCCAAAGCGATCGTCGACATTCTGCCTAAACGCCTGAAAAACAAAACGTCCCATCGCGATAAGAGCTTGAATCGGGCGTGGCGATAGTTTGTAGCCGAAATATTTCCGGAAGTTGCGAGATTCATCGAACGCGCGCCTTAGCTGTTCCGTGAAGCTGTAATCATGGGAATGGTAGACGGCCGCATCGGGTGCGTAAGCTTTCCAGTAGCCGGCTTCAATAATGCTTCGCGCCCATAATTGGTCTTCGGCAAATTCGACATCGGGATAGGGAAATGCCTCCCACACCGATTTGCGCATTAACGAGTTGTTGTCGGAATAAAAGTGAAGTAATTGCCGCCAACCTTCATCAGACTCGTAGCGCGCTGGATCAAGGGCGCGATGTACGATGAGAGGATGGCGCAAAAAACCCCGAAAATGCTGGTCCAGATCCCTCTTTGTGAACGGGGAGGCTGTGTCGTAGGCAATGTGACGACCGAACACGCCGGCAATGCGCGGATCCTGTTCGGACGTGGCGACGAGGTTGGCAAGCCAATGTTCGTCGACTGGTTCTGCATCATGTGTCAGGAACGCCACGAAGTCCGCATCGGCTGCTTCAATACCCAGGTTCCTGGTCTTTCCGTGACCGAACTCGCGCGGAGCTATCTCAATAAGCCGCACCCGCTCTAATCCGCGGATATATTCCCTTGTGCCATCACGCGACCCGGAATCGATGGCAATGATTTCATAGGTCCATGGTGTTTGCTGAGCGAGTACCTTCTTCATGACCTTTGGCAGAAAAGCCATCGCATTTTTCGTCGGAATGACTACGGCGCAACGATGCTTCGCCATCATTTGGCTCCTTGCTGGACGGCGTGGCTTACGCGCTGCTGAATCGCAGCTTCGACGAGACGAGCGGACTTTTCCCAGGAGAGGTCGCTGACATAGGCAAGGCCTCCGTTCCGCAAGCGCTCACGTTCCTGCGGCTGCGTGAGCAATCGTTCGATTTGGCCCGCTATTCCCTCTGGAGTTGGCACGGCAAACGCCATGGTGTTCTCCGGAAAAATCGACCTAACTGTATCTAGGTCAAGATCAATGACAGGCAGACCGCAGGCCATCATCTCCTTATTGACCAGGGAGTGATTTGTTGCAGAAAACACAACGCCGACTGTTGCCTCACGATAGAGCTGAGCAAGCTCCTCACCCTTAAGAATTCCATGATCGCGATAGGAGAAATCAACGCTGAGCTTACCAAGCTGCCAGCCGAAGAAATCGACCTCGAAATCCACATTGCGCTTCTTCAGTATCTCAAGAGCCATAAAGGCAAGTTCGACCGCACGTCTTGGCGTGACGTAGCGCGCGTAAAGCGCGATCTTGTTGTGGTGGCGCCTGCTAGTCCCAGAGCCCAAATTGTAGATGCTTGCGTCATAGGCGAGCGGCCACGACATCGACCACCGCCCGAACTGCTCGGACATGCGCCGGTGAAGCCAGTCTCCAGCACAGAGACAATCGAAATCGAAATGATAAGTCGCTTCCGTCAAGAGAGCCTCGGTACCTGCAGGATAAAATGCGGGCTCGTAGTCCTGGACGAAATAGAACTTGCGGGTGAATCGATCCATAGCTTTAACAGCGTAGCATGTGAATCGGTCTGTCGCGATCAGTGCATCGCCTTCGGCATCCGGCGTCGTATCTCTGAACAGTTCGACGACTCCAGAAAACGGCTGGAAGTGCTTATTAATTGTCTCAAGCGCCGCTGCCCCCGTCTTATGAACGCTCGGATTCTGCACGAGGAAGCGTACCTCGTGACCGAAGCGCTCTAGATAGCTCGCGATTCGGAAAATGGTCATGTGCCCACCGGCTCCAGGCATGAAGTCGGGAACGATCCAAGTGATGCGAAGCCGGGACAAGTTGGTGCTTTCAACAGGGGGATATCCGCCGGAAGGTTCGTAGCTCACGAACGTATTGAGATAATCAATCCGCCTCTCAATTTGACTTTTGCGGGCCCTACCCGACCTAAGGACGCGCACCAATTGTCGAGTTACGGCAGATAACGACACTAGTACGATCTCCTTGTGTTATGATCCAAGAGTACCGGCCACCCAGGCGAACTCAAGCCCTCACGCCTTGTTGCTGAGCCAACTCCAACTTTCAAGGCAAGTCTTCGAAATTCTCTTAGCTATTGGAATGCTGGCTTGTTGACCGGACGATTGCGACTAAGCAGTGGCAACGCCGACGGCAATTTCGGCGACGCCGTCGGTCCACTCCGGCCGATCGCGCTCGGCCAAGAGAAGTGGTTACCCGGATCGGACAAGCGCGGCGCCGTTCAAAAACCGGCCGACTTAGTGAAACCAAATCGAATCTCAGCAGACGGTTTTCAGAAGGTATGAAGTTGGAGCAGCAATCGAATCAGATCATCAGGCAGTAACTTTGTCTCGGCAGATAACCGATTGCTGTGCAAACTCGAATATTCCATCGACGCAGACTGACCATTGGTCGACGCGGAAGCGCTTTCGTATAGCACGCTCTTTGGATTCGAGGTAACCTTCTTGTTTTAGCAACGCTTGTATAGCGTCTGCCCACCCTTGCACATCCCAAGGATCCAGATAATCAAGCAAATCACCTGCGATTTCAGGAATAGATCCCGCTCCCGAAGCTAAGCAATATTTGTTATGCCCAAGTGACTCAGCGACGGGGAGTCCCCATCCCTCATACAACGATGGAAACACGGTAAATAAACAATTCTCATATAGAATGGATAGCTCGTCATCATTAATGTTGTTCATGGTCACGATGAGATCCTTAACTCTGGGATCAAGTACAAGATCGTTGAACAGATCGGATACACCCCATCCACGCATACCGACGAATACAAGCTTCGGCAAATCTTGTACGCCACGCTCCACGAGTCTGACGTAAGCCTTGTATAGTACTTCGTGATTCTTTCGCCTTTCTATTGTAGAAACAAATAGAATGTACTTTGTGCCAATTAATCCATTTACGGGAGACGCGTCCGATACAATCTCGGCGCCGTTGCGCTTTATAGACGATCCAAGCCTTACTACCTTTGTCTCCGGTATTGGGCAGCCGGAATATTTGACAAAATTCTTGTAATCCTTACGGCTCGATTCAGAAATACAAACTATACCGTCTGCGCACCAACTCAATTCCGTGAAATACTTAGAAAAGAAACTGGACACGTCGCCGACGCAAAGATGAGGGAAGAAAAACGGGATCAAATCATAGCAAAACCCGACAAACTTGAACCCAAATTTAGACTTTAGATCATATATCCTATTGAAGTCCTTATTATCCCAATCTAATCCCGCCGATAAATAGACATCATCTCTAGAAAACGTCACGATAGGGCCTGCTTCACTTGAAGCAGCTAACGCAAAACGGAAAGCTTGCTTGTCAAATGTAATAGATCCCAAGCTCTGCTTACGGAAGTTTCCGCTCGCGAATAAGTCTAGGCGCTGAGTTTTCTCTGGGTCGGCAGCAGTAATTAGCTCTGCGATTGGTATCGAAAACGCGGAATTTCCATCACCGATACCGGCTTGCGCTAAATCCTCCCTGAATTGCGATGCGGTAGTTTTTGCAATTATATTTTGGTCTTGCTCAATGGTTATTTCGACCCTTTCCTTTGGACTGCCGACCTTGGTGGCCCACCCTCTAACTAGGCCGCTCTCCACTGGATCTAGTGAGTACCTTATGTGGCCCCGCAGGCCCGCCCACAAGCGACTGCGGCCAGTTGTCTGCGGCTTCGGCGACACAACAAATGGCTCTGTTGCTGACGCAGATGTTTTGTCTTCATACAAGCCTGAGATCAGGTCGAGTATCTTCTTAGTCTGCCTATTTGAGAGCTTTCTAAATTCTCCAATGCCCCTATCAAAATAGCAAAGCTGTGTGATTTGAGGAAATGTAGCAGACAAAGCTCGGCGCGCACATTCCAATTCAGTCCGTACAATCCCTACGGGTGGCCGGTTCCAATTGAGGGATGTTGTTACGTCAATCCAGATGGCCACTTCGCTTCTCCTTAATTGCCGAGTCTACCGCTAGAAAAAGAGATTCGAAGCAACTTTCCCAGCCGAGTTCACTGACTGCCCGTTTATCTCTTTCCGGAGTGTGATCAGTTCCCATAACGTATCTCACCGCACTATGTAGCCCAGTCGGATCGTCAGCCACATGCACACCCGGTAGCGTTGTGTAATTTTCAAAGCCTCTGAACGCTTCCTTCGTTCCGACCACAAACTTTCCTGATTGAAGTGCCTCAGCGGTCTTCAAATTTGTCCCTCCACCAAATGGGATGGGTAAGAAGAAACCATGACACAAGCTTTTTATCGCAGCCAAATCCTCGTTGGAAACCTGAAACAGCAGTTCCAACCGAGAGAGGTTTACCGAGGAGAACCGCCCCTGGGCACATTGATGATATATGTGTTCACTTACTGAGCCCACCACGACTAACTTCGTGTTTGGGGGGAAACACCCAAGGCTCCCACCTATCAAGTTCGAGAAATTTGTGAAATTCGGCGGGTGTGCACTGGCGACATATAAGAGGAATCGGAGATCACCGAGTCTATCGGTCCACTTCTGAAGATCCTCATCTCGAGGCTTCAATGGTTCTACCCCGTTCGGCGCTAGAATTAACCTCGCACTTGGGACCCATTCCTTAATAATGTCCAGATCAGAAGTTGAAACCGCGGCTACAATATCCGCCTCTCGGGAAGCTCTTCTCTCTAGATTGTCGATTTCTAGGTGTATCCTTTTCAGCAGTTTTGAGTATTGCTGCCCTGTTAGGGATTTTAGTATATCTATTTTAAGGTCAGCCTCTATATTTTGACTACCGTATACTAGTACACAATTATTGTTAATCCTATCCCGATAAGCTGCTGCGAGTGGCCATAACCACGGCTGTTCGACATGTATGGCATCCAAATTCTTTGGCAATGATTTTATGAAGTCATCAAACACGCTGTCTTTCAATACGTGTTTTGACACTTGGAGGTCGTTTATGAATAGAACTTGCTCGCCATTGAGAGAATTATAGAGCTCATTTTTTTCGAAAATCTTGTCCTTTGGCCCTTTGGACTCAGGCGAATCTTCATCAACATAGGCAATTGTTTCAACATTCCAGCCGTATCGTTTAAATTTTTCAACTAGGTTTTTTGCTCTAATCTGCCCACCGTGTTTTGGGTCAACGAGTGGATATGTTGTTAATATTAGAACTGTCGGGCTCGTCGGTTTATGCACTTTGCCGTCCTCATTCATCTATCGCGCTTTATGGCGTCCAGCGCCGGTGTGAATTTAGAAGTGGTACTAGGGCCGTCATAGCAGTGGTCCCTGAGGGAAATTGAAGCAGTTTCCTTCAATAGTTCCTCTTCGATTTAGTCAAGCCCTCGTCCGGATTCTGCAACCTGTGCCTATTATTCGCTGCACGAGGTGTATCGCTTGTAGGAAAAGGCGCATTGCCAGGTGCCGTATAGGCTCCGCGACCTGCACCCCTGCAATGTCCTCGGTTTGACGTTAGTCTGTTCTCTGGAGATGGAGACAGCCGTCGTCTCGGCGTTGCGAATGCCGGACAAGTGTAGTTCAGTTTGATGTGTTGTGTAGTGAGCACTAAGTTCGTTGTGGCGCACCAGACAGTCTGATGAGTGGAAATGCCCGCCGCGCCAGCAGTTTGACTCCAGGCAATCTAGTCGAAACATGGAGCTGTCCGCTTGTGTTTCGGTGGCCGTTGCGGCAGTTTCGTAACGACACGTATGCCGCGAAGTCCGCATCGCTACAGGTTAATTATTGCAGCTTTTTTAGCACGGCATGCAACCCCAATGCGTTCAGGGTTTAATCTTGGCAATTCGCTCTCTCCAGTCATCAAGGACAGCGGTTACGGTATCTTCGAGTTCAAACTTTGGCGTCCATCCAAATGCGTAAGCAGCGGCGCGGGAATCTCCTTTCGCCATTTGAATATCGATGGATCGGACTCTATCCGGTGAAGCAACAACCTCGATCTCCAAACCGGAAAGCCGAATGAGGATGTCAAGTATCGTGCGAATCTGTACTGCCTTGCCTGACGAAAGGTTATAGGCCTGCCCCTCAGCGCTGTCCTCGCCCTTCCCAAGTGCGGCAATTGCATAGGCCTGAACGACGTCTCGCACGTCGAGAAAGTCTCTGTACGCGCCCAGGTTGCCAACCTCAATGACAGGCCTTGACAGGCCCGCCTCTATCCGTGCCACCTGGCTTGCAAATGCGGGGACGACATAAGTCTCGGCCTGACCAGATCCTGTATGATTGAACGGCCGAAAACGAATCGAGCGCAAGCCATCAAAATACATTTGACCAAGTGCAATGTCCGCCGCTGCTTTGGTCGCACCATAAACCGTCATCGGCTTGAGTGCATAGTCCTCATGTACAGCCTGATCGGCTGCGTGAACAAACGACTGACCGTAGGCCTCCGAACTACCGGCATAAATAAAGCGGCAGTTTCGGGCCTCGCTCAGTACCGCCGAAGCGAGATTGATCGTCCCCTGAAAATTCACGTTCCAGGCATTCGATGGATCCTTCCGCGCCTCCATTGGAGCGGCAACTGCGGCCAAATGAACGACGGCTGTTGGCTGCAGTGCACGAATGGCGCGCACTGCAGCTCCTCGATCGACAACATCGAGATCGACATCGCAACCCGCCCCTCTTCCTGCGGTCAGCACATCGATGGAGATCTCCGCGGAAAGCTCCTTTAGCGTCCGCGTCAACCAGGTACCAACAAATCCGGACGCACCTGTGACAAGGATTCTGTGCTGCAATGTCATTTGCTCAAGACCTTACGCCGACTTCAGATATGCGAGGCGCTTCAGGTCCGCGTCAACCATTTCAACAATCATCTCCTCCAGGGAAATCGTCGGCTCCCAACCAAAAGCCTCCTTGGCCTTCTTTGGGTTCCCAAGAAGAACATCGACTTCCGCAGGACGGAAGAGATCCGGATCGATTACCAAATGCTTATCCATGTCGAGACGGGCATGTTGAAAAGCGATCTTACACATGTCCCGTACGGTCGTGGTACGCCCCGTCGCGATCACGTAGTCATCAGCGGCATCCTGCTGCAACATCATCCACATGGCGCGAACATAGTCTTTGGAATGACCCCAGTCGCGCTTCGCATCGATGTTGCCGAGACGTAGTTCCGTCGAGAGGCCCAGTTTGATCCTAGCCACACCGTCGGTGACTTTGCGGGTCACAAATTCGATACCCCGCAGCGGAGACTCATGATTGAAGAGAATACCGCTTGAGGCGTGGAGGCCGAAGCTTTCGCGATAGTTTACGGTCAGCCAGTGACCGTAAAGCTTTGCGACTGCATAGGGCGAACGGGGATAGAATGGCGTTGTCTCTGTCTGCATCGGCTCTTGGATCAAGCCGTACATTTCGGAGGACGAAGCTTGGTAGAAACGCGCATCCGGTTTCTCAAGGCGAACGGCCTCCAGAACGTTCGCAACGCCAAGTCCAGTGACCTGGCCCGTCAGAATGGGCTGTTGCCACGAGGACTTCACAAAGGACTGCGCTCCAAGATTGTAGACTTCGTCCGGCTTAACCTCGCGCATGGTCCGAATAAGACCCGAGAGATCAAGGAGATTTCCATCTACGATCCTCACATCTTTCGTGACGCCAAGCCAATCAAGACGGCTGAGATTGACATCCGACGTACTGGAACGCCGAGCCAACCCATACACTTCGTAGCCCTGCTCGAGAAGAAGGGCTGCCAGATACGCGCCGTCTTGGCCTGTGATACCGGTAACAAGTGCAGTTTTTGCCAATTAATTTCTCCTAAGTAAGTGGCACTAAGAGGGAGCACAATTGCCTCTTGTGACGTAGCCCTCTAAGCGGCAGTCTCTTTCAATACAGCCGGTTCGCTTAGGCATTTAATTTAGTCATTGCACAATGGCAACAGACCGAAGCGATGGAATAAGGCTGCTGTTGACATTGCATCGTTCCGACGCTCGCTGCCATCGGGCGAAAAGATCCGCGATGACTGCTGACTTGCCAAGGAAGACCCTGCCGACACATCCGGCAATCCGAAGCTGACCTTGGCGGTCCATTATGCGATCTCGCGTCGAAACCATCTTCGAGCGCTTCCTGAGCGACGGCCGCGTCGAGATCGACGCCAAAGTCGAACGAAAACCCGACCCCAGGCAATCAGCAGAGCGAACTGACTATTCGCCAGCGGCCGAAAAACCTGGGCGACGAGCGCGACGCTACTGCAGTCGGCGGAGATGAACGCCGTCGCAGCGTTTGCCTGACTTCACAAAAGACTGAACTAGTTCTAGACGCTCGAAAATTCTTTTTGCAATAACACTTGCAGATGCAAGTGTTTCTACATCACTAATTCCAATAACACTCTTCTTAATCCTGAATTTATTATTATAATACACTTCTCTTAGAGCCGACACTGCAGACCAATGCTTTGGATCTGCCCATTGATGGCCATCTTCAACAAATACGTAGTCGTTTTGTTCGACCGGGACGAGGTCGTAATCAACCAACCAAGAATTTTGCTCTGTGCAAATGTCCATGTTTCCCGAATATCCAGTCGCCACAACCGGTATGCCGCTTGCTAGCGCGTCTAGAATATCAATCCCCAATCCCTCCGCGCGATGTAAGGAGACAAAGCAATCGCAGGATCGCAACAGTTCCTTTTGGCGCAGCGGGCTATAAGTCTCATTAATGATCTCGATGCGGTTGTCGTCAGAACAACGCTGCTTTAGCGCAACCCAAGATTGCTTTTGGTGTGCGCTATGAACGTGATCTGCATTTTGTGTTTTGATGATCAATCGTACATTATCGACACCGCCAAAAGCTGCCAAGAACGCCTCAACTACCGCCAAGGCATTCTTGCGCTGTGGCCACGAAAACGCATCGAATGAGGCGAGAAACGTAAATCTTTCAGCCCGCAGGAAGTCACTCCCCCGCAGTTCACCTAGCCTCGAGGCCGGCAATCCAATCGTAACCACCGGCAAACCTTGCCCTTGAAAAAGCGAACTGATAAATGTGGACGCCGTCCACACCTCATCGACCAGACTAATTCCGAGATGGTGGAGACTAGATATCTTGCTTAATTCCCAATAAGGGAATATTATATTATAAGATTCTCGCAGAAAATCGCCATTTTTTAAGAAAAATTCTGGAATTTGCTCGGCATTAAGGTGAATTATATTAACCGCCGAGCGGGAAATATGATAGTTGTAATCTCCATCGACGGAAGCGCTCTGAATACCATCATTGTAGCAAACAAAATTGCAGTCCACCTTGACCTCGCCGACAGCTGACATCAGCCTGCGACTGCTTTCGCCGAGGCCAAGCAGTTTGTCGAATGGACCTATAAATTGAATAAGATGGGATTTACTGGTCGATTCTGCGGCGGTCGATTTGCCGCCCTTAGAGGAAGAACAGAAGCTCACCTCCTCTCCCTCCGAACACCCTTCGTCATTTTCATGTAGATTATCTTTGCCCTTGTGCCCTTTCGAGAGATTTGCAGTGATGTCGTGATGAAAATGCGGACCTACTTCATTTTCAACATGCTTACGGATGTGAGAATTTTGATCGGCATAGTAGAAGCACCACTCGTAAACTCGGCGTCTTCCTGATGGAAAGAGCATCGCGAGAGGGCTAACTAAACAATTTCGGAGGGCAAAGATCATCATGAAATGAGTCAATGGGAAAGATCGCCCGAAACCATACGAGACAAACTCGCGCAGCTTTCCGGTTTCGTTGGGGCGTAGGGCGGAATGATCGAGTTTCAACTGGCGACCGCCTTCTGCACTCCACCAATAGACTCCGTAGACCGCGAGAATAGAATTGAAAACTTTCCGGCTAATAAACTTAAGGTATTTTGGGAGCGGCGGAGAAGAAATTTCGGACCTTGTCCGCTCAACTAAATCTCTGATGAAGTTCTTTTCGTCGTTTGACAGTGGAACAAATCGAGGGTCTAGAGTGTATATGTAATCATTCACATACCAACTATAAAATTGATGGTCATCTCCCTTCCAGTTTTTGAGCCTCCTTAGAAATTCTGTAAAATCGGATGATTGTACATCTCCCAGTCGGTCGTTCTCGTAGATTTCGGACCGCGACAGAACGCCGGCTATCAATGAGGCATCAGTCGTCGCATTGGCGATGCATGTCGACCCACCGACATCACTTTCCGCAAGGCGGGCTTCGAACCGCTCCAATCGTATCGCCCGCGTGGCCCCCATGGCCTTCTGTTCACGCAGGTGACCGTCTTTGGCAGCAAGCCAAATGGCGCCGGCACCCGGAACAAACATCTCCACGCTGTCGCGATAGGTTGTCGCGTCGATGGCTCCTGCCAGCGGCACCTTGAAACCATGTATGCCGTTCCCGAGACCTGCGCCTAGAAGATCTGGCCGAAAGTAAGCGCAGGACCACTGCCCTCGGTACACTCCGTTTATAAACAAGTCAAAAAGCACACTGCGTTCCGGATGGTTGGAGTCAAAGAGCCATCCGAACATGTATCCGTCGGCAATGCGATCGATATGGCCACGAAATCTGGATCGCTTCGTCAACAGTCTACTTCCTAAGTTAATTGATCAGTGATCACCAACGATAATCACATTTTCTCCGGATTAGCCCTTCGAAACTCGCAGCAATGAGCAGCCCCTGAAAGAATCATCTCGCCGCCCCAATTTCGGTGTGCGCTTCAAGCTTATATCGGCGGGTTGTTCTCAAACCGAAACGCTTCATCCCCTACCGAATTCGTCGGCAATGCGGATGATGTCGTCTTCGCCCAGATAGGAACCGGTCTGCACTTCAATCATTTCCAACATGATCTTGCCCGGATTAGCGAGACGGTGGGTTTCACCCTGCGGGATATAAACGGACTCGTTCTCGCGTACCATCTTAACCTGATCACCAATTGTCACTTCGGCTGTCCCCTTCACACAGACCCAGTGCTCAGAGCGGTGGTGATGCTTCTGCAGGGAGAGTTTCTTACCCGGAGTTACGAAGAGACGTTTCACCTGAAAACGGTCACCGTTTAACACTGAAGTATAACCACCCCAAGGGCGATAAGAGGTCGGATGCGTCTCGGTTAATGCCGCCGTCGCTTTTGTGGCGGCAAGATGCTTGACGATCTTACCAACGTGCTGGCTATCGTCGAGGCGGCCCACGTAGACGGCGTCTTCACTGGCGATCACAGCAACCCCTTCGAGGCCCAGCACTGCCAGATGGCTCGTGTTGGACATAACGAGAGAATTTTCCGTGTTGATCACCGTCGCATTGCCTAACACGACATTACCCGCCTCGTCGCGAGCACCAAGCTTCCAGACCGCATCCCAGCTACCGAGATCATTCCATGTTATCGAAGACACTACGACGGCCGCATTGGAAGTCTTCTCCATGATCGCATAGTCGACCGAGATATCTGGGCTCACGGCGAACGCGTCAGCATCCAGGCGGATGAAGTCAAGGTCGCTTGCAGCCTTCGAAAGTGCCGCACGGGCAGCCTTCTCGACATCGGGCGCGAACCTCGCCATTTCGCGCAGCATCTGGCTTGCCTTGAACATGAAGATGCCAGAGTTCCAAACGAAACCGCCCTCATCAAGCATCTTCTGCGCATCGGGCAGCGCCGGCTTCTCCACGAAGCGCTTGACCCTGCAAGCGCCCGTTGAAAGCGTTTCGCCGATCGCGATATAGCCGTACCCAGTCGCGGGCTCGGTGGGGGTGATGCCGAACGTGACGAGTTTGTCAGCAAGCGCGGTCTGCTGCGCTATCCGGATCGCATCGAAATAGCCTTGATCTGCGACGATTTCGTGGTCGGAAGCCAACACCTGAAGCACTGCACCGTCACCGAAACGGTTAGCAACGAGGGCAGCGGCGACCGCAACTGCCGGCGCGGTATTGCGGGCTATCGGTTCCAGAAGAATGCCGCCAAGCTTGATACCGAGTTCCCTGGCCTGTTCTGCGACGAGGAAGCGGAAATCCTCATTGGTGATCACAAGCGGCGACTCATAGAGCGCTTGGTCAGCGACACGCGCAAGTGTTGCCTGGAACAAGGTTCGGTCGCCTACAAATTGGATGAACTGCTTGGGCGCGCTCGCACGAGACAACGGCCAAAGGCGGGTTCCCTTTCCACCGGCCATAATCACTGGGACGATTTTACTAACCGAATTCGTTTCTCCAGCCACCCTCGCTGTCTCCGTTCCTGCTTTTGACGTGCCAAACCCCTGCGCGGCATTAATTGCCGCCCCTTGCGCCCATTGGCGAATTAGTTCGAGACTTTGATTAAGTAGCGCGACTGCTACCTCCTCGCTATGCGCCTCCACGTAGCAGCGCATCTCTGGCGCATTACCAGACGGACGGAAATGAACAATCCGCCTATCTTGGAGAGTGACCCTCAAACCGTCGATGTCGCTCTTCGCAGCAACACTACAGATAGTATTGAGGAAGGTCCCGAGATTATCGTCCGATGCATGTAGATGTGCCATCAGCGCTGCGCTCGTCTCCACGGGGAAGTCCTCCAATCGGCCAGCAGCGGCAAACGGCAACCCAAAGCCGTTAGCGATCTTGGAGACCGCCATCTTCTGCGCCGCCGACAGCGAAAGGACGGCAAGAATCGGCAGAAAGCTGTCGCGGGTCGGGAGAGCATCAATCGTCTCCCCTTCGATTGTGAAGGCCGAACCGATCAGCAATCCGCCATTCGCCTCAAAGCCCATAACGCCAGGTCTGCCGGCCTGTAGCGCATCAGTCATCCCAGCAATTACGAAAGGCGAGCCAACCTTAGTACGGATAACGTTAAAGTCTCCGGCTGCCTCAATACCGGAATTCGATGTGACCGGTGTCACGACAGTTTCCGCCCTGAGAAAATGTGCGGCGATCAGGCCGAGCAAATCGCCGCGAAGCGGCTCGCCGGTTTCGTCGGCGACGAGCGGCCGATCGCCGTCACCATCGGCGGATACAATCACATCAAGAGCATATTGTTTGACCCAGCCTTTAAGCAAGTGGATCGTCTCAGCCGAAACCGCTTCGGTATCGACCGGTATGAAATGTGCAGAGCGCCCGAGCGTCACAACTTCGGCGCCGTAGTGCTCGAGAATCTCGACGAGCAGGTCGCGCGCGACGGTCGAATGCTGGTAGACGCCGATCCTGAGACCAGACAACGCGGAGTTCGGCAGCAGGCGTTTGTTGCGGATTAGAAACAGAGCCTCCGCCTCTGTGGATTGATTCGGCGCAACACCTGGCGTGAGATCTACTGCCTGTCGATCGATCTCAGCGGCGATCGCGCTAATCCTCGTCTCGTCCTGCTTGTCGATCTCGCCGTCTGGGCGATAGAACTTTATCCCGTTACGATCGTCAGGGATGTGCGAGCCAGTAACCATCAGCGACGCGGCCCCGAGCTTTAATCCGTAAAGCGCCAACGCAGGCGTTGGCAAAGCACCGCAGTCAACCGGGTTCAGGCCGGCACGCTTCAGCGCACCAATCGCGGTCGCGGCAATCTCAGGACTTGAGGCTCGGAAATCACGCCCCACAAGAATTGTGTCCCCGGGCTTGGCTGCGCCAGTTTCAATAAGGTGCCGGGCAAAAGCTTGAGAATAGACCGAAGTAGCGCGCCCCTGCAGGTCGACAACAAGGCCACGCAGGCCGCTGGTTCCAAATTTCATTTTTCGCCTCAAATAGACATACGACTAGCCACAAAAAATCGACCGGATGCTTAGGAGAAAGAGGGGATTTCTGCAAGGCCATCCTCCCGGAGACATCGCTTGTTCATAGGCGTAGCGTACTGACACAAAATATTCTCACCCGTGTCGCAGCCATCTTCCAGCTACAACAGTGCCATTTGACCTATCGAACGGTGGCCGGACTATCACGCCAGAGGTATCGGTGTATTGCGGCGTAAGCAGGACGTAGAGCCTGTCACACCACAAGCGCACTGGCTTGGCTTTAAACGGTTCCTATTGGGGGGCAGTATCGAGCGAAAAACCACAGATTAAAATGCGGCATATTGGAGAGGGTCTCTTTGATTCCTCGATCGTAACGCAATAAATTGTATCGCGAACTCAGACTAGAAAGGTACGATACCATCAATACCGCAACAGGTTATCGAATATAAATCACAAAATGAAGGCCTGCATGTGCGAATTGCAGAGACATTATTATCACCATAGCTTGTAAAAGCGTGGGGAACACTCACAGAGTATACGTTTAGATATTCGAAAATATCCGGGAATCTTGCGGAAATATCGCGCGGGGTCTACGATCGGGGGCACGCGTCGGCAGTTTTGCTGCATAATCCAGCTAGTGACATGGTGGTACTGCTAGCCTTTATCCGCTCGCAGCCGAGGGTATTTTGTGATGAGACCCCGCTGCCGCGGCTTGATCCGGGGCGGAAACGAACCAAGGTCTGTCAGTTGTGGGCTCAGGCGGTCGATGACCGACCGTGGAATGGTCCGGCGCCGCCCGCGGTGGCCTATACTTTGCCGAAAGCCGCAGCGCTCGAGAGGTCGAGGGACAATTGTCGACGTTTGCCGGCGTGCTTCAAGTGTATGCGGCGTCCACGCCCCATCGATTTTTCAGTTGCAGCGATCAGAAGTTGATCTAGGGGCCGTCAAATGAGCTCACCGAAGAGTACCTGACGAGCTCATTGTGAGGCCTTGATGCGGGCGGCATAGGCCCATGGCATCAGGGCTTCGATGTCCTTGGCGAGGTGGCCATTTGCGAGGCGGGTGAAGAGGTCGCACAGATAGGCGTAGGGCTCAACGCCGTTCATTTTACAAGTGCCGATCAGGCTGGCAAATCGAGCCCAATTGCGCCCTCCTTCATCGTGCCCCGCAAAGAGCGCATTGCGGCGGTTCATGGCCGGTCGGCGGATCGCGTTTTCCACCAGGTTGGAGTCGATATCGACGTGGCCGTCGTCCAGGAACAGCCGGAAGCCATCCTGCCGCGTCAGCATATAGGCTAGGGCTTTTCCGAGGTCAGATTTGCGTGAGACGCGCTTGGCTTGCGCTGCCAGCCAGGTGAAGAACTCGTCCACCAGCGGGAGGGACAGGTCCTGTCGAACTGCCCGGCGATGTTCGGGATCTGAGCCCCGGATACTGTCTTCGATCTTGTAGAGCGCGGCGATCTGCACCAGCGCCTCGTTGACGATGGGCGATCCGCTCTTTGGCGTGGCCTTGATCAGCTTTCTGCGCCCGTGCGCCCAACAGAAAGCCAGCTTCAAGGGATCGCCACCCATCCGGTCCGACGTGGCGAGGTGAGAGTAACCACCGTAGGCATCCACTTGGATTGTCCCGTTAAACCCGTCAAGGATTTCAGCGGCATATTCGCCTTTACGCCCGGGCCGGTAATGGAACACCACGCCTGGCGGCGCAGAGCCATTCCAGCCGCGGTCGTCACGCAGCACGGCCCACAGATAACCGGTCTTCGTCTTGCCTCGCCCCGGATCAAGCACCGGAGCCGTTGTCTCGTCGACATAAAGCCGCGTGCTTTCCCACAGCAGCCGTTCGGCCATGTGGTCTACCACCGGCGCGATCGCAGCACCCGTCCTGCCCATCCAATCTGCCAGGACGGTGCGGTCTATCGGCACCCCGTGTCGCGCCATGACCTCGGCCTGCCGGTTGAGCGGCATATGTTCGGAATGCTTGGAGACGGCAACCTCAGCCAGAACGGCTTCCGTCGGCCAGCTCCCTTCCAGCAGATGCG
>NZ_FMXF01000053.1:0-24283 GCF_900103435.1 Sinorhizobium sp. NFACC03 | reverse complement strand
ATCCCCTGGCCGGAGCGCGCATCCTCAAGGCCTTTCTGGCCGGACCACAGGATCTTTCCTTCAGCGAAACCGCAAGCGACGTCTCGATGCAGATGTGGACACGGCTTCGGGGCGTCGTCCTGCCGCAATACAGCCTCGACTGGGTGCGCGTCATCCAACCCGCGTCCTTCAGCCTGAGTGTTGCGTCCGACCGCATCAAGCCGGCGCGACTTGCCGCACCTTTCGCGCGGGCCATTGACAGCGCCTACCGCAAGCGGATGGCGCCGGGCGAACAACGCTGGTCCGCCGTGTCTGCCGCCGGCATCGGCCAGGCCGGTTTCACGACACAGGAAACCGATCGCAATGGCTTTGCCGCCGTGGTCGATCGCTTCATCGCGCAGTTTCCGCTGCGCCCCGAATGGGCCGAAGGGCAACTCAACTACATTCTCGGTGATGCGGAGCAAAAGCCCGAACAGGGAGAGCTCGTCTACGCTCTGGTTGCCGCGCGCACCGGCACGCTCGTTGGCGCTTTCGCCTATTACGCCAGGGCGGGCGCGATCGGGCGGGTCCTGCAGGTTTTGGCGCTGCCGGGCCAGGCCGGCCCGGTCATCGACTGTCTTGTCGATCATGCCGCCAAGCGTGGACTTCCGGGCCTACGGGGACGGACACAACCGGTGCTTATGGAAGCCATGCTCGGGCGTCGGATCGCCTTCGTCCATGTCGCCTCGACGGTGCTTCACTCCCGTGATCCCGCAATCGTCCAGGCCTGCCGGGACGGGCAAGGCTTTTTCAACGGTATTGCCGGAGAACACTGGTGCCGGCTGATCGCCGGACAGTTCGACTGACCAGGGCTTCGGTTATTGCGGCGCTTCCTTGAAGCCACCGCAACAACCTCACCGAGCAACGAGGCTCGATATCAGCCCTTGATCTCCTCCACCGGCTGCACGAGCTGGGGACCCAGATGCAGGTAGCGCGTCGCCTTGCGCTTAGCGGCGATATCCGCCCAGACGCGCTCCACCTGCGTGACCGTCAAGCCTGCCGCTTGAGCGACGGCGTCGATATCGATGCCGTTGTTGAGCCCGTAGAGACAGAGATCCATGCGGTCGTATGGCAGCGAGAAGTAGAACTCCTCCTGCGTCTGCTCCAGCGAATAGGTGTCGGTCGTCGGCGGCCTGCGTCTGATCTCCTCGGGAATGCCGAGATAGGCGGCAAGCGCGTAGACCTGCGACTTGTAGAGATGCGCGATCGGCTTGACGTCGGCCGCCCCGTCGCCGTTCTTGACGAAGAAACCCTGGTCGTATTCCAGCCGGTTCGGCGTGCCGAGCACCGCGAAATTCAGCCGGTCGGCGTGGTAATACTCCACCTGCTTGCGCGTGCGCTGCTTCATGTTGGTGGCGGCGACGATGCCGAGATAGACCGAAGGCGGCATACGATGCTTCGACCGCGTGCCGTCGGGGCTTTGAACCACGAGCGAGGAAATGTTGTAGCCTTCGCCTTCGAGCGCATTGGCGATCACGATCTTCGAGGCCCAACCGTCGCCATAGTCCGGAACCAGTTCGCGAATGAATGCATCGCGACGCTCGTAGCAGCCCATCGCCTTCAACGTCGGACCGATATCCTCGATGATTGCCGCGACGCCGAAAGTCTCGGCGACGAGACGGCCAAAGCGAAGGCTTTCCGGATCGGAATCGTTTTCCGGCATGAACAGGCAAAAGACATTCTTGGCGCCGACGGCACGCACGGCCAGCGCGACCGAAACACTCGAGTCGATACCACCGGAGAGCCCGAGCACCAGACCGCGCTTCTTCATCGTCCGCAACTGCTCACGCAGCCCGGCGACAATCCGGTCCGTCTCGGCCGCATGATCGATCGTCAGCGTCTCGGCCGAAAACGGGCGTGCGCCCTCAGTCATCAGAATGTTCATTGAGCGGGCTCCATTGTCTCGGCTGCAAGGCGGCGGCTGACCTTACCAGTATCCGTCTTCGGAAGTTCGGTGCGGAATTCGACAATCTTCGGCACCATGAAATCTTCGAGATGGCGGGTGCAGTGGCGAATAATGTCCTTGTCCGTCAGGCTGGGATCGGACAGCACCACCAGCGCCGCGATCGCGTGGCCGAGCACCGGATCGGCGACGCCGACCACCACGGCCTCAGCGATGCCCGGATGCGCATGCAGCACGGTCTCGACTTCCTTGGGCGCGACCTTCTCGCCGCGCGTCTTGATGATGTCGTCCTTGCGGCCAACGAAATAGAGGAAGCCCTCTTCGTCGGTCTGGAAGAGGTCGCCCGTATAGAGCACCTTTTCCCAGGGGTTCGGCCCCGGCCGCAGCATCCGCTCGGTCGCGGCATCGTTGCGCCAGTAGCCCTGCATGACGTGGGGACCGCGAATGACAAGTTCGCCGGGAACGCCCGGCGGCACGCGTTTTCCCTCGTCATCGACGACGAAGGCCTCGGTATTCGGGATCGCGATGCCCACCGAGCCCGGCCGGCGGTCGAGTTCTTCCGGCGGCAGATAGGTGCAGCGCTTGCATTCCGTCAGCCCGTACATCGAATAGAGCCGGGCGCCCGGAAAGAGCTCGCGGAGCCGCGCAATATGCGGCGGCGGCAAGGCAGCGGCGGTGTTGGAGAGATAACGCAGGCTCGGCAGGAAGCCGGGTTCCAGATCGCGCATCTGCAGGATCATCGCCGCCATCGTCGGGACCAGCGGGAAGCCGGTAACGCCCTCCTCCCGGATCCGCTCGAAGATCGCATGCGGGAACGCGAAGGATTTTTCGAGCACCAGCGTCGCGCCGATGCGGATCGCCATCAGCAGCTGATAGAGGCCGTAGTCGAAGGCAAGCGGCAATACGTTGAGGATGATGTCGTCCGGTTCGTTGCGCAAATAAGTGGTGATCGACTCCGATGCCGCATCGATGTTGCGATGGGTCATCATCACGCCCTTCGGCCGACCGGTCGAACCCGAGGTGTAGATCAGCATCGCAAGGTCGACATCGATGCCGCGATGCGGCACGGGCGTTGCCACTTCCGCGAGGCAGGTTTCGAAGGAGGTCGCGTCAGCTGGCGTCTGGCCATTGGGCGCAGCCGTCGAGGCCACGAAGAGATCCGATTTGCCGCTCAGCGCCTGGGCCTCCGCCACGATCGGCATCAGCTTTGCCTGCGTCAGGATCGCCGCCGCCTCGCAGTCGGTGATGATATAGGCGAGCTTGTCCGCCTTGGTCGAGGCGTTGATCGGGCTGAAGGTCGCGCCGGCCTTCAGGATCGCGAAGATCGAAACAGCCGCTTCCCAGCAATTGTCCATGAAGACGAGCACGCGATCGTTGCGTTTGACGCCGGCCCGCGCCAGCGCGGCAGCCAGCCTGCCCGTTAGGTCGTCGAATTCGCCGTAGCTAAGGCGACGGCGGTCGGTGACCAGCGCCGTTTTCGCCGCTTGCCTGCCGGCATTGCCAATAAGGAATTGCTCGAACCGCATGGACGCCCCCTCGCGCCTTGATTATGCCGTGGCCGGCGCCCCGACCCGGGCCTCGATGAAGGCCGAAATGCGCGCAAGAGAATCGAGATTCGCAGGCACGATGTCGGCGTCGCCCATGACAATGCCGAACTGGTCTTCGATGAAGGCCACCAGTTCGAGAACGCCGGTTGAATCGATGATGTCATTCTCGATGAGCGAGGCTGTATCGGCGAGATCGTAGGATGTATCGCCGAACAGGAAGTTTTCGATGACGAAGGCTCTAACCTTGTCTTTGATCGTTTCCGTCATGTGGTTCCCTTTCCTAAATGGTTCAGGCTGCTTCCGCCGCGCGGACGCTGTTGCCGGTAAAGGTTTGCAGCCAGAGCTGTGTCGACAGGACTCCGACGAAAGCCGCATTGTCGCGGAAGCCGGTGACCGGCTGCGACTGGCATTTTTCGTAGAGCTTCGTCACGGCTTTGGCATTGAAAAGCCCGCTGTCGCTGACGCGGGCCTCACTCATGGCATCGCGGACGTAATCGAGTTCGCCCGCCCCGGTGAAGGAATGGCTGTCGGGCGCGCGATAGGGCTGCTTGGTTCGCTGGCCGATGGACGGGGGCAACAGATCCTTGGTCGCTTCGCGCAGGATATGCTTCTCCACCATCCCCTTCAGCTTCATTTCGGGCGGCAGACGGGTCGCGAATTCGACGAGGCGATGATCGAGGAACGGGAAGCGTCCTTCGATCCCGTGGGCCATGGCCATGCGATCGCCCTGGCTCGACAGGATATAGCCCGGCAGCAGGAAACGGCTTTCGAGATATTGCGCCTGGTGCAAGGGGTGCCAGCGTCCGAAGGCTGCCGGAAGCCGACTCGCCAGATCCTCTGCCGCATCGTAGTTGCTCAACCGCGTACGCAGATCGCCTGAGAAGAAGATCTTGGTCGCCGCCGTGCTCTTGAAGCGTGGCCGGTGCGAGAAGAGCTGATCGTCGAGCGGCACGTCGCCGGCGCCGAAGAACGCGGCGAGATACTCCGCCGATTGCTGCTGCAGGCCCGGGATGTAGGGATAAAGCTTGCGAAAGAGGTGCGGGCGCATGCGCGACCCGGGCTGGCGGCCGCAGAACCGACGGACCCGCGCCTCCTTGAAGATATCGTAGCCGGCAAAGACCTCGTCGGCGCCTTCGCCCGTCAGAACCACCTTCAGCCCCTGCTCCCGGACGAGACCTGAAAGCTGATAGAGAGGTGCCGGCGCCGTTCGGATAATCGGTCGCTCCGCAAAGCGGATCACCTCCGGGAAAGACCGCGCGATGTCGCCCACCCGGCAGGCAACGGCGCTGTGGTGGGTACCAAGCGCTGTCGCCATTTCCATCTGGAAGGCGCTCTCGTCGTGCTCCACGCTGTCGAAAGTGACGGAGAAGGTCCTCAGCCCCTGCGGCGCCATGCCGGTCGCCATCGCCGCGACTATGGAGGAGTCGAGCCCGCCCGAAAGGTAGGAGCCGACGGGAACATCGGCGCGCATCCGGATCCGGGTGGCATCCGTGAGCAGCGCACGCAGTTCTTCGGCAGCGGCGCGCTCGTCCGTGAACAGTGGCGATGCCCCGCTGTCGGGATAGTCGAGTTGCCAATAGGGCCGGATCGCGACCTTGCCTTTTTCTGCAATCATGAGATGCGCCGGCTCGAGCTCATGAATGTCGCGAAAGCCAGTGCGCGGCGCGATCGGCGCCCAGAGCGTGAAAATTTGGTCGAGCGCGATGGGATCGAGTTCGGCGGAAACGCCCGGCACCTGAAGCAGGGCCTTGATCTCGGAAGCGAAATAGAGCGTGCCGCCATGGTTCATATAGAACAGCGGGCGTACACCCATCCGGTCGCGTGCCAGCATCATCCGCTGGTGGCGGCGATCCCAGATGGCGAAGGAAAAATCGCCATTCAGACGGGACAGACACTCCTCCCCCATGACATCGTAAAGATGCAGAATTACTTCGGTGTCGCTCGAGGTGTGGAAGCGCCGGCCCTTGGCACGCAGCTCATCGCGCAATTCGACATAGTTGAAGATCTCGCCGTTGAAGGCGATCGTCAACTCACCGCTCTCGTCCGACATCGGCTGCTGGCCGTCGCCGAGACCGACGATCGATAGGCGCGCATGACCAAGTCCGGCCCCCTTGTCGACGAAGACACCGTTCTCGTCCGGGCCGCGATGGGCAATCGCGGAAACCATTCTCTCGAGGAGGTGCTTTGCGTCTGGAATTGAGCCGAAATAGCCACCGAAACCGCACATGTTCAAATACTTTCACACCGGTCGATCACCACCGAAGCATAATCCGCATGAGGTACTCATGGGTTAAATCTCCGGCATTTTCTGGTTGTATGGTAAATGCCACGGTTCGGGCGCAAAACCCGACATAGAGGCAGGGAAGTCTAACCTTAACGCTCCGAAATTCTTGTTTTCGATATCATTTTAAACATCAGATAGAGAAACAGGACCGGCCAAAGAATGCAGATGACCAACCCGGCAAAACGATACATGTTCCAAGGCGCACGCGCCTGCAAACCTTCAAGATAAGTCATCGCCAAGAGAAACAAGGCGGTCAGGCAATAGGCGGCAGACGCAAAATACATCCATGACATGCGGTCGCCCTCACGATACAATATCAAGGTTCCTGCATGAACCCTTAGATCGACCTCAATCTGAGGACAAAGACATGCAGCAAATCAAAGTACTACAACAACCTTTGCGCGTCTCCTATGACGCGCGGCGCGGTAGGCAATAGCGGCCAAGAAATTTATAGCACTGAAAATTACCTCTTTAAACGAAGAATTAACATTCTCTAAAGAATGGTTAACCATGCCGGCTCCGCGCCTGTTGTCGGCGGGAACGTGTCTCGCTCCAGAATGATCCCGCAGGACGTGACCTGAACGCCTATCGTCGAGCGCGTCTGCGCGAAGAGACAGCCATCTGATTCAAGCGATCGGTGCCGTTCTCGCAACCGCCTAGCGGTCGCGCTGCCTGGAAACGAACAAAAGGTCGAAGCCTCGAAACTCCCGGCGGGCGATCGATTTGCGCAGCGCCGCCCAGATCGCCGAGCGATTGTCGAGGCTGAAGCCGCGCAGGCTGCGGATCAGGCGCATCGTGGCTGTAATCGTGCGAATGGCGCGCACCACCGAAGGACCGCTCAGCGAGGCAAAGAGGATTTGCGGGTGCACCGCAAGCAGGACGCCGGCTGTGCGTCGCGGATCGATAGCCCGGAACTGATCCAGGGCACGATACTCATATCCCTCGATGTCGATCTTGAAGCAGAGCCGCTCGGTCCGGGCCATGGCCTGAAGCTCGGCGATCGTAACCGTCTGCGCCCGGATCGCCTCGCCGTTGTCGTCGGCAATCAGCGCGGAGGTTTCCGAGCTGCCGAAACCGCCGCCGACAGAGTGCAACACCAGCACCTCGTCCTCGGAAAGTGCGGCGTTGATCACGCGCACCTCACCGCTGTTTTCGGGCTGCATCTCCTTGAGGATGCCGAAGCAGACGGGATCGGGCTCGACGGTGATGACGTTGTCTGCGATCTGCGCGGCCCAATAGGGCGTCACTCCGATCCATCCGCCGATGTCGATGAAGGTCGTCTTGCGATCGACAAGGCGCTCGATGTTCTGAAACGTACAAGGCTCCCAATCACCATTCTGCAGCCGCGCGAAGAAACGCTTCTTCTCCGGCTTGTCGGGAAACTGAACGGTTTTGCGGAAATAGGTGATCGAACGCATGTCGCCTGTCTAGCCGATAAACCCGCCAAGCGGAATCGCTTTTGCGAAAGGCTCACATGCCGGGAGGGAATGTCTCCACATGATACAGCTTAGGTTGCGGGGTGCGTCAGGCGTCGACCCGCTCGACCTGGTTACGGGCTTCGCTGAGCTCGGCCGTGGTCTGGGCCAGGCGGTCAGCCAGGACACGCATGATTTCCACCGCCATCTCGGGAAAGTCGGCCAGCAGCTTGAGGAAATCCTCCTTGCGAATACGCAAGGCTTCGAGCGGTGTGATAGTCCGCACGGTCGCCGTGCGAGGCGTATTACAGAGGATGGCGATTTCGCCGACGATCGAATTCTGCTCGAACTCGGCAATCTTGAAGGGCCCGCTGGCGGTGTTGATCAGTACCTCCGCCTTGCCGGAGAGAATGACATAGGCCGCATCGCCGATGTCACCCTGATAGAACAGCGCGTCGCCGGCACCGTACATCACCCTGTCGGACGTGAAGGCAAGAAGCTTCAACTTTGCCGGCGGCAATCCTGAAAACAGGGTTATCCGGCGCAGCATTTCAACTTCATCCTTGAGCAACATCACAATCCGTGTCTCCGATTTCCCGTCGGGAGCAGTCTGCCTCCCGCATCGCGGCGGGACCATATGCTCGTGCCCTGACATTAATATTACATCAAGATGCCATTTCCTTGTAGTCGCGTCCGTCATCCACTGCGGCATCGGCACCGGTGTCATGAATAAGGCGCCCATTCTCGAACTTTGCGACACGGTCGAAGAGGTCCATCAACGAGGGATTGGCAAGAACCCAGACGATCGCTGGATCGCGCCCGGCCCGGTCAAGCATCGAGAAGACGTTGCGCACGACCTGCTCCTGGACGCGTTGATCGAGCGCAAGCAGCGGCTGGTTGAAGATATAGAAATCGCAGGCGCGGATAAGCGCGCGCGCAAGATCGAGCTTCTGTCGCTGCGCTGCCGTCAGACGTTTGCCGCCCGCGCCGACATTGTAGTCGAAACCGAAGGCCAGCACTTCGTTATAGAGGCCGCCGGCTTCGAAGAGATCGCGGACAATCGCCCGGATTTTTTCCGACCCATCGGCATGCTTGTGGCCAATACGCCCGAAGAGCACGTTGTCGATGATGCTGCCTGAGGCAATGTAACGGTTCGGACGATAATGCTCGATCATTCCAGCGAGGTCGGCCGGCAAACCCTCATCGAACTCACGGCGCGTGGCAACAACCTTCGCCATGACCTCTTCCGTCAGCAAACCGAAGCGGTGCCGCGGCTCGATGTAATCGAAGCACAGCCGGATGATCTTGATCTGATCGTCTTCGGAAACCTCGGCCTTGCCGCGACTGCGCACCTTCTGCAGGATGGCCTCGTAGACAGGTATTTCCTCGGCGGTCATGAAGGTCAGTTGCTGGAAGAACGGGTGATCCGGCGGCAAGTCGCGGAACAGTTCGACGACGTTCTCGGCGATCTCGATCCCCATCGCGTAGAATGTGTCACGCAGCCCGACCCGTTGCAAGATCGTCTTGAAGAACGGGTGGTTCTCAAGCGCGTTCGCCCACATCGCCTGATCGGTGATCGTGCCAAACAGCATGTTTTCGCCGATCGTCGCCTCGATGTTGTAGGTTCCCGGTTCGAAGAACACGACGAGATCGCTGAGCTTTTCCTTTTCAAGACGTTGCCTGAGCGCGCTGCGCATTTCGACGATGCCGGCTGCGAACGCCGCATGGCGGTTCGCGTCGATCGTCGAGCGGACGGCCAGCGCCATCACGTCATTGGTCAGCAGCACGGCGTCGAGAACCGGGCGGATCTGCACGAGCAGATCATCCGGACCGCTCGCCCCGGCCGAACCGTAGTCGACCCAGTCGCTGTTGACATCCAGATGCGGATTGCCAGCCAGGCGCGCCTCGGTCACTTCCCACTTCCGGTGCGAAGCGCCCTCCCCTTCGTAGTTTACTTCCGTCAGCGGAGCGTGCTTGAGGCCGTAGAGGATGTTGTCGCCGAGGCTGCCCTGGAACACATAGACATCGGACGAAGCGTAGGCGATCCGACGTCCGGTAACCGATTCCGGGATATCCAGAATGTCCTGGCCGCCGATGACCACCTTGCCGCTCGCCGGCCAGACCAGCCGGCCGAAGGCCTCCGCCAGCACCTCGCCACCGCCTGTCAGCGCCACCTTCTCGCCAAGCTGCACCTGAAGCGACACGTGGTCGAGCACGGTCGAGCCGCCGTCGTCGATCACCGTCAGGTTCACCGCCGCCAGCGGACCACTCAACGATTCGATGGTCCCCGCCGCAACGGCCTGAACCTTCGGATCGAGCAACGGATCGACGCTGAATTGCTCGACGACCTGCGCGTACTTGACCTGAACGTCCTGGCGAGCCTGATCCCAATCGATCAGTTCCTTCAGCGGACCTGGCAGGTCCTTATAGGCGCCTATGACGGCAACGAGCTGACCGATATCGAGGCGACCTTGAAGCGCGAAATAGCCGCCGATCGCGTAGAACAGGAAAGGCGTGACCTGCGCCAGGAAATTGTTGATGAACTTGACGAGGAATTTCCACTGGTAGAGGTCGTAGCGGATCTTGAAGATCCGGCCGAGCCGCGCCGCGATGTCGGCGCGCTCATAGTTGGAGGTATCGTGCCCGCGGATGGCACCGATGCCGTCGACGATTTCGCTGACACGACCGGAGAGTTCGCGCGCCGTCAGCTGCCGTTCACGCCCAAGCACCAGCAGCCGCTTGCGCATGCGCGGAATGATGACCGCCTGCACGGCGACGATCAGCGTCGCGACCAGACCGAGCCAGAAACTCTGCAGCAGGATGAACACCAGCGCCGTCAGCGCCTGGCCGCCGAGCAGCGCCGGCGAGACGAAGGCGTCACCGGTAAAGCCGCCGAGCGGCTCGACCTCATCCTTGATCATCGTTGCGATTTCGGCCGGCTTCACTCTCTTAAAGTGGCTTGGCGGAAAGCGGAGGACACGATCGACGAGTTCGAAGCGGATGCGCCGCAGCAAGCGTTCGCCGAGCCGGCCCTTGAAGGTGTTGATGTAAAACTTGAAGAGGCCGTTGATGACCACCAGCAGCAGGAACACCAGGCTGAGCGCGAGCAGCATGCCTTCTCGCCCGAGATGGAAACCGTCAAAGACATTGATCGTTCCGAAATACGGCAAGTCGAACGAAATCGGCAGGAAGGCCTGCGTCGCCTCCGGACTGTCGAAGCCGTCACCCTGGATCGGTCCATTGACGATCTGCTTCGGCAGGTCGAAGGACAGGAAATAGGGGATCATCGACAGCGCGACGATCACCAGAATCCAAAGCTGATCCTTGCGCGTGTGGGCCCAGATGTAGCGGGAAAGGCGTGGTTCCATGTGTCTGGCAATAGGACCTTATTGAACACGATAGCTGCTGGCGTGGCGGGCTGCCGTTTGCCTCACCACGCATCATTCCTCGGCGAAGCCTCCGGATGGGTGCCTGTCGGCGCTCGATCGCGAAGTGGATGCCTGCATATTCCGTCCGGCGCCGAATCCGGTTCTGTCGATTATGCAGGTGCGAGGGAAATCTGCAATGGACGCGGTTTCGACTCCACTGCCGCGAAGGCAACCACAGAGAACGTCACTCTCCGAAGCACACGCCGTTATTGCACTCGCCCGGCGCCCAGCTTACAACGAGAGCATGAAACACACCAGCCACCCGCCTTCCCAAACCAGCGATTGGTACGAGCATGCCTTTGATTTGGCACGCGGTATCGCCGCCTATACGCAGAGCCCCCTCATCGAAGGCGTCGCGAAGGTAATCGCCAAACATCCCGAAGCCCACATCGCCAACGCCTTCAATCACAAGCAGGTTGCCTGCAAGGTCTGGGCGCGCGACACGCTTTTGAGTGTTGCTGGTTCATCCTACGCCAGGATTGCGATCCTCGGCGGTTGGTATGGCATCCTGGGCGCGATGCTGCTGGAGGATGCGCGCTTCAACGTGGCTGCGGTCGACAGCTTCGACATCGACCCGGACGTGGAAACGGTTGCGCGAACCCTGAATTTTGCCTCTCCGGAGAAATTCCGTGCGGTCACGGCCGACATGTATGCGATCGACTATACGACGCTTGGGGCCGACCTGGTCATCAACACGAGCTGCGAACACATCGCCGATCTGAGATCGTGGCTCGATCGCATTCCCGCCGGCACGCGCGTTCTGCTGCAATCCAACGACTATTTCAGCGAGCCCACCCATATCAATTGCGTGGCTTCCGTCGAGGAGTTCACGAAACAGGCGGCGCTTTCGACGGTCGAATTTGCCGGCGCGCTGCCGACGAAAAAATATACCCGCTTCATGCTGATCGGTACGGTCTGAGGGCGGCTGGGGCGCCGCAGCGAAGCGAGCTACCTTTCTGGCGAATAGCACCGCAACCCGGCCCCGCGTTCACAGAAGACGCCGCCCGCGCGAAGCCCGCGAGTAGACAATCAAAGAGCCGTGCGGCTCTCCAGGATTTCGGCGGTCTTCATCGCGCCGTCCAGATCCAGCGGCGGAATGTTCGGCTTCGGTCGCGTCAGCATCGCTTCGACATCGCGCGCCAGCCTCTCGGGCGTCACCTCGGCCTCCGGCAGAACGCCGGCAAGGCCGAGCTTTTCGAGCCGTTCCGCTCGAGTGGACTGCTCGGTTTCGCCGCCTGCGACGAAGGGGATCAGCAGGGATCCGCAACCGGCGCGGATGATGTCGCAGACCGTGTTGTAGCCGGCCTGAGAAACCGAAAGCCGCACGCCCGAAAGCAGGCTCGCGAAATCCTTTCGGAAGCGGAAGAGCTGCACGTTGCCTGGCGCGGCAGCTTGGAAGGCGTCATAGTCCTGCTGCGGCAGGTTCGGCCCCGTGACTAGGCACCATCGCAGCTCGCGCGGCAGCAAGCTCGCCGCCTGCAACGCCGCGCCGATCAGTTCCTTGCCCACCGCACCGCCACCGGCTGAAACGAGCACGTCGAACGTTTCCGCCGGAGCGGTCGGTACAGGCCCCGCCACGAGGCCCGTATAGGCGACCTTGTCCTCGATCTCGGCCGCATAGGGATACGTCTCTTCGAGCCGCGCGAAGGCAGGGTCCCCATGCACGAGCACGAGATCGAAATGCGCCCTGACGACGTCGAGGGTCTCCTCGGCGCGGCCGGGTTTCGTCCGCTCCTGCAGGATGTCCCTAAGCGAAGCGGCAACGAGGGGTCTTGGGATCTGCCTTTCGATCGTCTCGAGCAAGGGCATCAGCTCGAAACGCATCTGGCGGCGGCCGAAAGGGAAGGCTTCGAAGATGACGATATCGGGATCGCATTCAAGATACGCCTCGATCAACAGCTCCCGGCGCCGATCCTTGAAGGCGTCGCTCACCGGATTTCCCTCGCTGTCGGCAAGGCCGGAAAACCCCTTGTCACCGGCGAGCACCGGCGGAAGGGCCACATGCTTTACGTCATTCCCCGGAAAACCCGGCACCGGGCTGCCGCCGGTCACGACCGTCACCTCGAAACCCCTGGCGGCAAGTGCGCTCGCGATCCGGCTCGCCCGCGCCAGATGGCCGATGCCGAGGAGATGCTGCACGTAGAAAAAGACACGGCGCGCACGCATCACGCGGCTCTCCATTCGCTGGCAAACAGGGCGGCAAGCTGATCGATACTGGCGTGGTGGTCGAATTGCGCGCGGACCTTCCGATCCGCCGCGCCGCCCAGGCGGTGACGGAGCGCGGGATCTCGGATGAGTTGCTCCAGCGCCCGTGCGAGCGCCTGTGGGTCTTCCGACGGAACGACCCGGCCGTTCTCGCCATCGATGAGAAGTTCCGGAACGCCGGAAATCGCCGTAGAGACACACGGCAGCCGCTGGCTCGACGCTTCGACGAGCACGTTGGGCAACCCGTCGCGATCGCCGTCGGCGGTGATCCGGCAGGCAAGTGCGAAGATATCGCTCGTCCGGTAATGCGCCAGCACGTCGGTCTGGTCGAGCGCACCCTTCCAGGCAACCCTGTGGGAAACGCCAAGCTCGGCCGCAAGCCTCTTGAGCGTGCTGGTCAGTTCACCGGCACCGATATGCTCGAACCGCCAATGAAGGTCCGCCGGCAACAGCGAGAGTGCCTTCAGCAAGACGTCGTAGCCCTTCTTGTCGACGGCGCGGCCGACGCTGACGACGCGGACGGGATCCGAAGGGTCGGAACCATTGCGGTCAGAATGGGTGCCCTCGAAACGAGGGAAACGATCAAGATCAAGGCCATGGTAGCTCAGATGCACCCTCGCCTTTTCGCTCGTCAGGCTCTTCAGATGTTCGTAGCCCATGCGCGTGCAGGTGACCGTCCAGCGCGCCCGGCCAAGCTTTTCGGAAAGCTCCCAGTCCGGCGACGTCCAGATGTCCTTGGCATGCGCCGAGCAGGTCCAGGGCGTAGCGGCGATCACACTGGCATAGGCGGTCACCGAGGCAGGCGTATGGATGAAATGCGCATGCAGCCAGCGCGGATTGCCCGGCCATTCCGAAGCGAGCACGACCGCCTGCCCGAACCGGCGAAAGCGGTTGCGGCTGAAATCGCGGCGCAGGTCTTTCAGAAAGAGCCCGAATGCCGGCCAGAAACCCGGCTTCGGCAGGGAACGCACGAGACCGCGCAGCACCCGCAGCGGCTCTTCATGCAGATATTCGGGCAGATAGTGAACATCGGCACGAATCTCGTCATGCACCGGATGACGTTTGTCGTCGGTCGGACGGCGAAGTGAGATCAGTACGAGATCTAGTCCGGCCCGCTCAAGGCCAAGCAGTTCCTGCGCGATGAAGGTTTCCGAAAGACGCGGATAGCCCTTCAGCACGACTGCAATCTTGCGATCTGTCGGCAATGCTTCAGCTCGATTTCTTCACGATATTCAAGTGGTCGCTCGACGGCCGGTCGAGCCACCGACCAACGATCTCGGAGATATGCACGAGCCCTTCCAGCCGCAAGCCGTTGGCGGTGCTTTTCGAAGGCGGCGCACGGGACGGCAGCGCCTTCAGCGCTGCCGCCAACCGCAGCGGATCTTCCGCTTCGTCCGGCAACAGCATTTCGACGAGCCCAAGCTCGGCCGCGCGGCGGGCGCGGATCAACTGCTCCTCGCGCGGTTGGATGCGCGGCACGATCAGCGCCGGTTTGTCGAAGGAGAGGATTTCGCAATAGGTGTTGTAGCCGCCCATGGCGACGACGCCCTTTGCGCCGGCGATCAGCTCTTCCATGCGATTATCGAACTCGATGATCTTGATATAGGGGATCTTGCCGCCCTTGCGGATCAGCTTTTCCCGCTTCTTGACCGGCATATAGGGCCCGAGCACGATCAACGCATTGTGCGTAAGCTCCGGGTCCTGCTGGTAAGCGTGGATGACGTCGTGGATCAGGTCCGCACCGTCGCCGCCGCCCCCCGTGGTGACCAGGATGTAATCGCCCTGCGGCTTGTGGCCCGGCAGTTCTTCCCGCGGAACGCTGCGCTGCAGGAAGCCGACGAAATTCATCCGGTCGCGGACAGCCGGCGGCACTTCGAGCTCGGTCAGCGGATCGTAAAAATCCGGCGGGCCATAAACCCAGATCGTATCGTAATACTGCTCGATCTTGCGCATGGTGTCGCGCCGCTTCCACTCCGCTTCCAGCAGATGCGGCGCATCCATGACCTCGCGCAAGCCCAATACCAGCGTCGTGCCATGCGCCTTCAGATAGGTCAGCGTCTCCTCGACCTCGCCGCGCAGGCCCATCGGCTCCTTGTCGACGATGAAGATGTCCGGCTTGAAGGTCTCGGCTGTGTGGCGAATGATTGCCTGACGCATCTTCAGCGTCTCGTCGAGCTCGATATGACGGTCGAGCGAGGTGTAGTCGCCATTGTGCAGCTTGATGACGCTCGGAATCTTCACGAAGTCGACGCGCGCACGGTAGTCGAACGCACCGGCGATCGTCGCGCCGGAGATGATCAGGATGTTCAAACCGCGGTAGTCTTCCACCAGGGAATGCGCGATCGTGCGGCACCGCCGGAGGTGCCCAAGCCCGAACGTATCATGGCTATACATGAGGATCCGGGCATCTTCAAAACGCCGCATCATGCAAGAAACCTTTCGCTCAGGATCAATGAACCGTTTGGCGCTGACTGGTTGTCAGCTTCAAATCGGGCTTCATTTGTAGGGATCGGCGGCGTCACGCAAGCCATCTCCCAAGAAGTTGAACGCCAAAATCACAAGAATGACTGGAATTGTGGGAAATAGGAGCCAGGGGTAGAAAGCAATAACGCTGACGCTCTTGGCCTCCGTCAAGAGAATGCCCCAACTGGTGATGGGGGGTCTAAGACCGAGACCGAGGAAGCTCAGAGCCGTCTCGCCGAGGATCATGCCGGGGATCGAGATCGTCGCAGTGGCGATCAGATGCGACATGAAGCCAGGCACGAGATGCCGGCCGATGATGCGGCTGCTCTTTGCGCCCATCAACTGGGCCGCAAGCACATAATCCTCCTCGCGAAGCGCCAGCAGTTTCGAGCGCACCGCGCGCGCAAGCCCCGTCCAGTCCAAGAGGCCAAGGATGATCGTGATCGCCAGATAGATCAGGATCGGACTCCAGGTCGCCGGCATGATCGCTGCGAGCGACAGCCAGAGCGGGATGCTCGGGATAGACTGCAGGACTTCGATGACGCGCTGGACGATGAGATCGAAGACGCCGCCGTGATAGCCCGCAAGGCCACCGATGACGATGCCGAGCACGAAGCTGACAGTGATGCCGAGCAGGCCGATCGTCAGCGAAATTCGGGCACCGTAAATGATGCGCGACAGCACGTCGCGACCGAGACGGTCCGTCCCCAGGAAGAACGCCTGACCGTCGTTGGCCGGGCAAACGAGATGCACGTTGCTGTCGAACAGGCCCCAGAAACGATAACTATCGCCCCGGCAGAAGAAACGCAGTCGCTGCACGTCCGTGACATCGTCGGCATAGTTGCGCTTCAACGTTTCCATATCCAGCGTCATGGTCCGTCCATAGACGAAGGGACCGACGAACTGGCCCTCATGGAACAGGTGCACCGCCTGCGGCGGTGCGTAGATGTAATCCATGTTGCGGGTATGCAGGTTGTAAGGCGCCAGAAACTCAGAGACGACGATCGTGAGGTAGAACACGGCGAGGAAGAGGCCGGAGACGAGCGCGAGCCTGTGGCGGCGGAATTTCCACCACATCAGGCGAAGCTGGGAAGCCTGGTTGACGCGCACCTGCTCGTCGGTCATCGCCTCGACGGAATAGGGATCGAAGGGGGCAGTCGATACGTAATGCGGCAAGGGCTCGCCGGGCGCCGGAAGAAATGACGTCACTTGGTGCTCCTGCCTTGCAGCCGAATTCGAGGATCGAGAATGGCGAGCGCGATATCGGAAATCAGCACGCCGATCACGGTCAGAAACGCGAGGAACATCAGGAACGAACCGGCGAGATACATGTCCTGGCTTTGCAGGGCCTTGATCAGCATCGGCCCGGTGGTTTCCAGCGACAACACGATCGCGGTGATTTCAGCGCCGGAAATGATCGCCGGCAGGATCGAGCCGATATCCGATATGAAGAAGTTCAACGCCATGCGCAGAGGGTATTTGACCAGCGTGCGCATCGGCGAAAGGCCCTTGGCGCGGGCCGTTACGACATACTGCTTCTGCAGTTCGTCGAGCAGATTTGCGCGCAGACGCCGGATCATGCCGGCCGTGCCCGCCGCGCCGACGATAACGACGGGGATCCAGATATGTTCGAGGATAGACTTCGCCTTGGCCCAGCTCATCGGCTCGGCCAGATACTTCTGGTCCATCAGGTGGCCGATCGAAATCCCGAACCAGATGTTGGCGAAATACATCAGGATCAGCGCCAGCATGAAATTCGGAATGGCAATGCCGATCAAGCCCACCAGCGACAGGCCGTAATCGCCCCAGCTATACTGGTGGGTCGCGGAATAGATGCCAATCGGAAAGGCGATCAGCCAGGTGAAGATGATGGTGACGAAGGAGACGAGGATCGTCAGCCACAGACGATCGCCGACGACGGCGCTGACCGGCAGTTCGTATTCGAAGGAATAGCCGAAATCGCCCTGCAGCATGCCGCCGAGCCAGTAGACGTAGCGCAGGACCGGTGGCTGGTCGAAGCCGTACTCCTTCCTCAGCGCCTCGATCTGCTCCATGTCGACGCCTTCGCCCTGCGCCTTGATCTCGGAGACATAGCTCTCGAAGTAGTCGCCGGGCGGCAGTTCGATGATGGTGAAGACAAGAGCCGATATGATGAGGAGGGTTGGAGCCATCGCTGCGATACGCCAGAGAATATATCGCAGCATGTCAGGCTTCCTGCTCGATCCAGAAGGTATCGGTTTTGTAAACACCAAAATAGGACGTGGGATCGAAGCCGTAGAGCCCCGTTTCCGGCACATTCCGCAGCTTCTTCGCCACGAGGATCGGCTGTAGCGAGGCGTTGACGATACCGATCGAGAAGACCTGGTCTGTGTAGATCGACAGCATGCGGGTCCAAATCTCCGTGCGCTCGGCGTCTTCAGCCGAATGCCGCCAGCGTTGCAGCAGCTCCGTCAGTTCGACAGCGGCAGGCAGATCCGGCGGCTGGCCCATTTCTCCATGGGACAGGTAGTTGAGCCCCCAGACCGGCCATTGCAGCTGGTCGTCGGCCGTCGGCGCCAGTTGCCCCGGGTTCATGCCCGGGGTGGGAACGCCGTTGTCGAGCCCGAACCACATCGACATGACGATCTCGCCGCCGACAGCACGGCTGCGGAACGTGTCGCGCTGCGAGGTGCGGATGAAAAGCGATATCCCGACCTTCTGCCAGTAGTCGGTGACGAGCTGCAGCACGTCCGTCTCGAGCGTGCTTTCGCCGGCCGTTTCCACGACGATTTGCGCGGCCCTGCCATCGGGCAGGACGCGAATGCCGTCACTATCGCGTTGCGTCAGGCCCGCTTCGTCGAGCAGTGCATTGGCTTGAGCTGGATCGTGGGCCACCCAAGCGTTGGCGAACTCCGGACGGAACAGCGGGCTGTCCGGCAGAACCGTGTCGGCGCTCTCCTTGGTCAAGCCGTAGAAGACGGCCTTGTTGATCTCGGTGCGGTCGATGGCCAGCGAGAGCGCGCGGCGAACGCGCACATCCTGCAGCAACGACCGCCAGACCGTGTCGGAGCAGTTGAGGTTCGGCAACAGCGCCAGGCGCGAGCCTTGCGTCTTCTTCCACAGCAGTACCTTGACCGGGTACCGCTTCTCGGAATCCTTGAGGAAGGTATAGTCGACGAAGTCGATGCCGGTCGCCTGAAGGTCGCTTTCGCCCGTGCCCGTCTTCGCCGGGATCAGCGCCGACGAGCTGACGTTGAGCACGAACTTGTCGATATAGGGAAGCTGCAACCCGTTCTCGTCGACGCGGTGGAAGTAGGGGTTGCGCTCAAAGATGAACTGTTCGGCAGGAAGTGGCGTCGTGTTGCGCCATGGATCGAGCGTCGGAAGCTCAGGATTCTCAGGGCGATAGGAGCGAGCCATGCGCATATGGAGCTGGCTCCACTTCTTGACGCGCTGCTCCTTCATCAAAGCCTTGAGCTTGTCTTCTTCCTGATATTTCTCGTGGAACTGCTTGAGATAGGCTGAAGGCACCGCCACCACCAGCGGCTGCGGTGCGGCGAGCTTCTGCAGGAAGTCCGGGTTGGGCGTCGACCAAGTATAGCGAACGGTTCGTTCGTCTATGACTTCGAACTTTCCGGCTTCGCCGTCCATCACCAGCGCAGTCGGCAAACCGGCGGGGCTCAGCTTCTCGTTGTTGAGCACATCGTCCCAGCAATAGCGGAAGTCCTCGGCCGTCAGCGGCGTCCCGTCGGACCACTTATGCCCTTCTCTCAGGTGGAAGGTGAAGATGCGGTCCTCGACCGTCTCGTAGCTTTCAAGGACGTCCGCTTCGAGCTTCAGCGTTTCATCATAGCCGAGCAGACGGGCATAGCCGTAGACGGTCATGAGCCGGATGTCCTTGGCACTGCCGATGATCATCGTCACGTCACCGCCGTGCTTGCCGGGCGTGCGCCCCAGCGCCGCGACGTTGATGACACGCGGCGTCTTGGGCAAGCGCTCGCTGACCGGCGGAAGCTTGCCGTCGGCAATCAGCTTTTCCAGAAACGCCGGTTCACCCCCAGCAGCCAGGAGCCGCATGGGGAATGCCACGGTTGCAAGCAATGCCAGTACAGTTCGGCGGGTGATCATGGCCGTAACTCCCTTGCATCCACGGACCGGCGCGCCAGCACGAAGTGGTCGCCACCGAGATCGGCGGGGATGAGCGTGTCGCCAGCGTCGTCGACACGGAACTGCGGTCCCCAGCGCCGCATATCCGATCCTTCGCTGTCCTTCAGCCTGTCAAAGTCGAGCGGCCGATCGAGATCCGGATAGGGAACGGCCGCCAACAGCGACTTGGTATAGGGATGAACCGGCTTGCGCATCAGCACCTCGCGCGGGGCGAGCTCGACAATGCGGCCGGCGCACATGACGGCAATACGGTCCGCCATGTAATCCACGACCGCGAGGTTGTGCGAGATGAACAGACAGGTCAGTCCCAGTTCCTTCTGCAAATCCTTGAGAAGGTTGAGGATTTGCGCCTGGACCGAGACGTCGAGCGCCGATACCGGCTCGTCGCAGATCAGCAGTTCCGGCACGAGCGCGAGAGCCCGGGCAATGCCGATGCGTTGACGCTGCCCGCCCGAGAAACTGTGCGGATAGCGGTTGATGAAGCGCTGGTCGAGCCCGACGGCTTGCAGCAGTTCGCGCACGGTCTCGACGCGCGATTTGCCCGTTCCGCGCCCATGGATCTCCAGGGGCTCGCTGAGAATGTTCTTGACGGTCATGCGCGGGGAAAGCGACGAAACCGGGTCCTGAAACACCATCTGGATCTTCGACCGGAGCGCCTTCAGTTCGTCGCCTTGGGCCTTCAGCACATCGACCGGACCTTCGCCGTTGTCGAAGGTCACCGAGCCGGTGTCCGGCGTTACCGCCCGCATCAGGATCTTGCTGACGGTCGTCTTGCCGCAGCCGCTTTCGCCGACGAGGCCCAGGCATTCGCCGCGGCGGATATCAAAACTGACATCGTCGACGGCGCGGTGATGAGAACTTTCGCCGCCACCAAACCAGGACGTTTTTCGCGTTCCATATGTCTTCGAGAGGTTACGGACGGACAGCAGCACCTGTGGGCCAGCGCGCCGGTTGGCCACCGAAGTCCCAAGCACTGACCCGGCCTTGACCGGCACTTCGCGCAGCGCCTTCAGCCGTTCGCCGGGCTTCATGTCGAAATGCGGAACGGCGGCCATCAGGCCCTTGAGATAGGGATGCTGCGGGTTGCGGAAGATGGCCTCGACAGGGCCAGCCTCGACGATCTGCCCATGATAAATCACCACAACCTCGTCGGCCATGTTGGCGACGACACCGAGGTCGTGGGTGATCAGCAGCATTGCCATATTGAGCTTGACCTGAAGCTCGCGCAGAAGTTTAAGGATCTGCGCTTGCACCGTCACATCGAGCGCGGTCGTCGGCTCGTCGGCGATCAAGAGGGCCGGCCGGCAGATCAGCGCCATCGCAATCATCGCGCGCTGGCGCATGCCGCCGGAAAGCTCGAACGGATACATTTCGTAGGCGCGCTTCGGATTGGCAAAGCCAACATAGCCGAGCAGTTCCTCGGTCCGTGCCCGGCGTTCAGCCTTTTCCGCATCCGTGTGGATCTTCAGCACCTCGGAAATCTGGTTTCCGATCGTATGGAGCGGCGACAACGACGTCATCGGCTCCTGAAAGATCTTGCTGATACGCGTGCCGCGCAGGCTACGTATCTCATCACCTTCCCGCTCCAGCGAAAGCAGGTCGATGGGCTTTGCCGCCGTGGTGGGATCGTTGAACAGAATTTTGCCACCAACCCTGGCGACGTTGGGCAAGATGCCCATCACCGCCTGGCTGATTGCCGACTTGCCCGATCCCGACTCGCCAACGAGCGCCGTGACCTTGCCGGACAAAATCCTGAAATTCGCATTATTGACGGCTTGAACTTCGCCGCCAAGCACCGAGAATGTGATCCGCAGACCTTCAACTCGAAGCAGGTCCGCCCCAGATGTCATAGCAGCACGCTTCCCTCATTGCTTTTTATCCGCCGCCTCTAAAAAAAGACTAGCGCAGCTTCAGAGGGCTGTCCAGCATGGCCAACTGCAACCGGAGCATTGCCCCGTGCATCTTCAGTTGGTTAGAGCGCGGGGCACGTCCCGCCCTTCAGCACGTCGGCGCAATTCGGCGAGCGGCGGAAGTCGTCATAAAACAGCGTCCAGTCGGTCGTATCGGCAGCCCGATAGGGGCCGAACTTGAAGTACTGGTTCTTGCCGAGCCCCTTGTCGGCGTGGCCGACATGCCCCGCCACCGTGATGATCGGCTTGCCGTTGGCGAAGAGTTCGATGCGTCCCGTGCCACCGGCCCCCGGCAGCGTGTAGATCGCGAAGTCGATCCAGCCGGACTTCGGATCGGGCAGCGGGTTGCCATGGTTCGTCACCTTGATGGCATCTGTGCAGGCGTTGAACAGACTGCCGTCTTCCGGTTTCCAGTTGCTGTCGGCGGCGACCAGCATACGCATCTGGTTGACGCTAGGCCGCCCCCACACGGGGATTTCGCCAGGTTTGCAGCTCGCCGGCGTACCTTCCGGGCCGAATGACAGCGGCGCGATGTAATTCGTCTCCACCGTGACGAAGAGCTTGCCCGCCTCGAGGCGTAAAGCAAGGAACGGACTGAAATCACCTTCGGCGCCGGGATCGATCTCACGCTTCCATTGGGCGATCAGATAGCGATGATCCTCCTTCGGGACCGGATCGGCGAACTTGACCGCGAAACCATACCAGACCCCCTGGTCGTAGGGCACGCGCAGCGCCGTCTTCTCCCAGATCTCGGCTCGCTCGCTACAACCGTCGAGGGAATCCGGACAGGTCGGAACGACGCTCAGCTTGAGTGCGCCTTTGCCGGTGTGCGTCACCTGGTTTTGAAATTCCACCGTGCCCGCACTCTGCTCGAAGTTATCGCGATAGTAGAGCCCGCCTTCGGGTGCGAAGTTCTGCCCCTCAAAGCCGTCTGACAGTTTGCTTTCCCACGGCTGCGCCATCGCGCCTCCGGCCATAGCGATGCTGGCGGCGACAAACACGGCTCGGAACATTCTCCCCCCTATTGAAGCATCTTGTCGATAAGGCCGCGCGGCGGCTGAAGCGGACGAGTATTGCGGTGAAGCAGCATGACATGTTCCGCCTCGGAAAGTCCATCCTGCAACACATCGTCGAAGCGCTCATCTGCTCTGGCAAGCAACGCTGCATCGTTGGGGTAGAGAATCGTGAATTTCTGCCGTACTCCGCGCAGTTTTTCCTGGCCGAGTGCCGTCCAATCTCCGCCGCAGTAATTGACGAAGGCCTCGCTGGCGACGATGCTATGCGCATATTTCTTGGTGAGGTTCTGCAACCGCTGCACTTCGTTGACGGCCGAACCGAAGGCGGAGAAGGTCAGCCGGTCGCGCAACCCGACATTGCCGAACATGACGTTGCCGACATGCAGCCCGATGCCGTAGCCGATCGGATCGCGGGATTGCTTGCGCCGTTCGCCGTTCAGCATCTCCATCCGTGCCGTTGCTGCGCGCACGGCGGCAAAGGCCTCGCGGGCTGCAAATTCGGACGGTTCCTTATGGCGCCCACACGGATAGACGGCGATGAACCCGTCCCCGACGAAGCTTAAGATATGGCCGCCATTGCGATTGAAGGGCGCGGCGATCGCGTCGAAATAGGTGTTCAGCGTCTCGATATAGGACTGCCGCCCCTCCTTCTCCGCCAGCATCGTCGAGCGACGCATGTCGGCCATGACCAGGATCGCGCGCACGGTTTCGCCGTCGCCGCGGCGGACCTGGCCGCTCATCACGCGCCGACCGGCGCTGGAGCCGAGATAGGTGGTCAGCATATTGTCGGCGAGCTTTCCGAGCACCGCCATCTTCGCGGCGACCGCCAGGTGGTGCTGAAGCTTGAGCAACGCCCCGATCACATCATCGGTGAAGCCGCCATGGCGGTCCGTCGTCCAGGATCCGACCATGCCATGCCCCGAATCGGCGCCGAGCGATTGCATGAAGGCCAGGTAGTCCGTGGCGCCCATCTCCTTGAGATCGTCGAAGATCGGGAACTCGGACGGCGTATCCTGGTAAAGACGCCGCCGGACATGCTCGAGATTGTTGTTGAGCAGATAGTAGTAGGGGCTCTGCAGGAAACGCTCGGGTTTGAGCGCCAGCTCTTCGTGCCGAAGGCCGCTTACCTCGACGCCCTTACCCCGGATCCAGGTAAAACCAAGCGCATCATAAAGCGGATGCAACATCGAAAAGGAGAGATGGACGCGCATCAGCGGCAGGCCGGCGGCAGCGAGCCGCTCGCAAAAGCCTTTGACGATCGTTTCCAGCGGCGCGTCGCTGAGCGACGTCCGCATCAGCCAGTCGGCAACCTTGTCGATGAGGATTTCGGATACGTTGTCGTTCGTCGGGGCCATTTCGCGTCCTCACCATGACAGACCGTCCCGCGTCAGCATCCGGAGACGACGAACGCCCCGGCAAATTGCCGGTCCATGCTCGCGGTGGATGATGATGAGCCGTGCCCGTTAAGAAAATGCTCCAACCGATTCCGGCGTCGATGACGTGCAGGCACCCGGAATGCGGCACTTATATCGTGCAGATATTGATGCCGCTCGGCGATTTCCAGAGGCCGGGCAAAGTTTTTCTCGCATGATGTTTTGATAAAGGGCTGAAACAGTTCGCTTGAGATCTCTCCATACCTGAATCATACTTTCCAAAATGGAGAGGTTGGTCAGCATAGGCGAAGCGGCTCAGGCGCTGGGGGTGTCGATCACGACGCTGCGGCGCTGGGAGGCAGAAGGCCGGTTGTTGGCGCAGCATACGGCGGGTGGGCATCGTCGGTATGACCTGGCGAAGCTCCTGCCGGAACGCTTTCGGGCGGCACAGCCGTCGCGCCGCAAGACCGTCGCCTATGCCCGTGTGTCCAGCCATGAGCAGAAGGACGACCTCGCGCGCCAGACGCAGGTTCTGGAACTGTATTGCGCCCGGCAAGGCTGGACGTTCGAGGTTA
>NZ_FMXF01000054.1:0-23995 GCF_900103435.1 Sinorhizobium sp. NFACC03 | reverse complement strand
AATCGGCAAGACGGGATTTGATGCCCGGCGTCGAACATCGATCACATAAAGGCCTGAACAATCGCGCGGAGAATTCTCATGTGCCGCTTCGAAAACGAGAGCGGATAATGCAGCGATTTCGATCGGTCGGCTTCTTGCAACGTTTCATCGCGGTCTTTTCCGCAGTCAGAAATGTTTTCGTACCGCCGCATCAGAAACGCTCCGCCCTTGCCACCCACATTCATCGCATCCGCGCATTGGCGCAGTGGAAAGCTGTGACCGGCGCAACGGCGTAAGTTCGCTGGCAAATGCCCTTCTGGCTTCGGGTTAAACAACGTGACATCGCCCTTGTAAGCGTCAATGACATCGATGAGGTCGATTGCATTTGCAGCCGGTACTGGAGTAAATCCAATCAATCCTCTCCACGCAGGTCCGGCGGCCTGCATGAGGTTGATCGTTTTTGCCGTGAAGATCGAATCCAAAGTTACGCTCAGCCAGTCTGGCAGCCCGATTTCGGCGGGTTTTGAAGCAGTTTCTCGCGTCATGGCGAGTTCCCTAAATTAGTGTGATGAAACGTTAAGCTTGAGAGGCGCGAAATCTTGCGATGCAAACGATAGCTGCGACAGATACCGTTATGAATCCGCTTTGAAGCACCAGATTGAACAATTGCACCGTGATCGGGTTGCGTATGAGTTCAGCCTTCGGAAGATCTATTCCAACAGGAAGTGGAACTAAAATCAGTAGAGCTAGCAGAACAACTGCGGGACGAATAAGTTGGCCCGACGAAATTTGTGACTTCTGCTTATATGTAAACGGGTACTTATAGGACTCCTTGTAAAGCCATCGACCAGCAAAAATTATGCTGCAAGAAGTAAGAATGTAGAATATCATCGAAATGGAGAAGTAATAAGAAATATCCTCTGGCGGATATTCTAGAAAATAAAAATGTTCAATTTGGTATTTGGGAAACGCCATGGAGGCCTTTTCCAGTACAGACCCTACGAAGATATCTCGAGGGATAAGTAAGGATGCACCATAAATTGCGAGAAGAAATAGAAATGAGAAATTAAACAGCAAGCTGTAAACTGCCCTAAAATTCTTGCTCTCCACGTCGTCTGCAAGACTTAAAAGCAATGGTTTATCACTGGTACTCAACGAGGCCCCCCTTAGTAAGTGATGCGCAACGGAGAGCTTGCAATTTCGGATCAGATCGCGCCCAAATCCTTGTGAAATCAGGGCTCACTGTCTCGTAAGGTCACTCAACTTGAACAACGCCAATGCGTGTAATATTTCAAAATTCGTGAAACTTGCAATAGGCGACAAATAAAGGCATCGCGCGAAAAGCGTACGCCGCGGCTGCATTGACGCCACGCCATTGGATAAGATTTTGCCCGCATAAAGGAGTCTGGAAATCAAGCGCGCAAGCTTTCAACCCTCTTGAGAACGTACCAGCGTTGATCCGTTCCCAGATCTTGAACCCTGGATCCTCGAAGGTAGAGTCGTCGAGATTGCTTTATCTCTCGTGTCGCTTTGGTCTGGGGCACCAGCCCGAGCCTCACCGATGGGACATCTCGCTTCAGTGCCAAGCTTTGTTCCCGTCGATACATTATGCGATCTTCTTGGCCCAGAACGTGAACAACCTAGCAACACGCCGTGCAGCGGCGCCTAAACCGCTGTCGCGCGAGCGACATCGGAATTCGAATTCGGCCTCGTGCAAGACCTCTAATGCTTTTGGGTGACTTTTCGCGCACCGTTCACGCGTTCTACTATCTTGGCGGGAGATGTGGAGAGGGGCATGCACTATCGGCAAAGGTCGGTGCTGTTCGCAGCACCTTGGCTGATCATCGGAGTTGCCGCAGTAGGCGTTTCGGGCGGTATAACCGTTGCGGACTTCGAAAAGCCTGAACTGCTGATCGCCGCGCTGTCTGTCGGCCTCCTCGTCGGCATGGCCCTTGAGCAACTTCTAGCCACGATGAGAAAAAAGGCGTGGCAAGAGAAAAACAGGTCACGCTGGGAGGTGAGGCGCAGCAACGACCGCATCATGCAGGGGCCTTGGGTACAGACGCCAGTTGCGGAGCAATTGCGACCGGTCGACGCCGCGGATCAGTTGCGCATCGTAATGCGCTCGCATTTCACCATCCAACCGTTGCTGAAGAGCGAGGCCCGTGTGTTTCGGGAACTCGACAGCATGGTGATCGGCTGTAATTCTTCCTGGCAAGTAATGGCTCAGGTTTCATTGGGCGAGATCCTCCGAAGCACCGACGCAGACGCCTACGGATGCATCAATTCCAAACGTGTCGACTTGCTGCTCGTAGATAGCCATTGCCAACCGCGGCACGTCATCGAATACCAGGGCGGAGCACATCATCAAGGCGCCGCGGCCGCGCGCGACGCGGTAAAGAAGGAAGCGTTGCGCCGCGCTGGGATTGGCTACCATGAGGTGGTGGCTGGCCAAACGACGCCGTCGGAACTCAGGCGATTGGTCGAGAAGCTGGTGGAAAAGCCGAGTGTCACCTAACGCGCCCTCATCTCAGATGCCTGCACGGCAGAGTCAATTCCATCCGAGAGAGGCATCACCTTGTTTGACAGCAATGAGAAGCACTGCGAGATGATCTCCGATTTCGAGGCAGTGCGCGGAAACCTGTTCCCGGCCAGCCACGGAGCGATCGAGGACTGGAAGACATTCCCCTGGCATCGTGATCGGACCAACCGCATTCACGCCCACAAGGTGCATTCGTCGCAAGCCATCGCGATCGATGTGTTCGGCACACTCAAGACAAGCACAGATCGCGACCGCATTTTCGACGCCATCGCCGAGCGTGTGGGAGTGGCACCGGGTGGCCCATGGGCAGTAACGCTCGAGTGGACTGATACCGATCGGCTTCTGGGAGAACCCAGGCCCACGCAGGTCGATGCACTCGCGGTCGGCTCAAAAGCCGCGCTCGTCATCGAATGTAAGTTTACCGAACCCGGAGGTCAGTGCAGCCAGACGGCGGCATTGTCCTCGGGCGAGCGACAATGCAATGGAGGCTACGCCGACCAAATCAACCCGCGGAACGGTGTGCGCGCGCACTGTGCGCTCACAGGCAAGGGCATTCGCTACTGGGAATACATCCCAAAGGTCTTCGAACTCGATCCAGGCGTCGATCATACGCCCTGCCCCTTTAAGGGAGACACCTATCAGTGGATGCGTAACGCCGTGCTGGCGGCAGCGATAGGTGAGCACCGCAACCTCCAAGCGGCAGCCCTCGCGGCCTTTGCCGACCACCCAAGCTTTCCGACGGCGCGCAAGGCACAGCGAGGTCTGGTGGATCCCGGTCTCACCGGCCAAGGGGCGATCACGCCCATCTCCTACCAGCAGATGATTGAGATCGCGCGCCAGGTCGGCCTCGACCAAGAACTCTGGAGCGGCCTTTCTGCTTGGGTCGATCAGAAGATCGCAAAGGCGGCATCGCGCTCAGTGTCGACACGATCCTCAACTTCCGTGCTCCCGAACTAGGATTGACTCTTCCTCTTTAAGCCGTCCAATCCTGCATCGCAAATTGCGCTCCCCTCGCATGTTAACCGACAATCTAAGCGGCAACGCTAATTTAGAGTTGCAGACTCGACTCTTCGATAAGTTGTGACATGATCCCCTAGGGAATTGGGGGAATGAAATTGAAATCTGTTATTTTTTCGCGGCTTAGCCTAGCCGTGGCGCTGGCGTTTGCCTTATCGAGTTGCACAACAACGCAAGCAGAATTCCGCAAAGATCCGGCGCGGGTGACCAAGTCCGCGCTCTGTCGGACGTTCATAACAAATACCGATCTAGCCTTTACGCAGGAACTCACCGGCGAGTTGGCCCGGCGCCGCATTGAACCGATCGAGTGCGTCAACATGGTTCAGCAGGAGAACCAAGCTGCGGCCGCCGTTGTCGCCGTGGCATTGGTGGGAACTGCCATCGCCGTCTGCGCGAACAATGACTGCGGTGGTGGCTACTATCCTGCCTATCCCGCCTATCCCGGGAATTGCCAATACGAGTGGCACCGAGACGCCCGAGGCAACCGTTGCGGTAGGAGAAGCGCCTCCTCGAAGCCTGGGGGATGGTGAACACGTTGAGAAGCACGACGCCAAGTCGCGGAAGGTCAAACCTCAGTAGGCTCGGATATTCAATGCATTGAGGACCTCTGGCGTAATCGTGCCAGTGACCTTCAGACCATAGTCCTCCTGCATCTTCGACAACGCCACCTTGGACTGCGCACCGATCCTGCCGTCGATTTCACCTTGGTAATAGCCGTAGAGGCTCAATGCATTCTGGACCTGGATGACGATTTGTCGAAACTTGTCCGAGTTTCCCGGGAGCACCTTTGTTTCCGTCGTTTCCGGCACGGGAGGATAGTACGTCCAATCGGTATCGGTCCGCGTTGTGTTAGCCGTCGCCGGATAAGTGCCCGCTTGATTGGTGCTCGGCATCACCTGATACGTGTTTGGTTGAGTCTGATAGTTTTGCCGCGGCAATACAGGCGCCGGTTCATACACTGGCGAGCTTCTCGTTACATACCCGCCACCACTCGATGATCGGTGGCTCGAATGACTGGAGTGAGACCGGTGACTTGAATGGGACCTATGTCCCGCAAGGGTATAAACGTGGTTGAGCCGAAGGCGTTCGAAGATTGACTTGGGTGCAGGCTCCTTGCTTACCAGACCACCGGGTGGCGCCGCGTCAGACTTGGACGGCAAGAAGCCCGCGGCCAAAAATGACGGTATAAGAAACAAACCCTTCTTCATATTCGCCCCAGCTTACTAAACCCCTCGCTGTGACTATACCACTCGAAGAACCCACCACAAGCTGCACGGACGGAGCAATCGTCGCAGAAGTCGAGATATTTTCGTTTCCAGTCAGAAATCGTCGAGGGCGCGAATTGGCGATATGGTTCCGGAACAGAGCAAAGCGGGAAGTTAAAGAGCGAAACGGCTATGCCCCTGGCTGCGGCAAGATTGATCGCCGATCTGATCATCGTGAAGTCTGATGACGTGTCCCGGAAGGTTCTGTTCCAGTTCATCCGACCGTAGCCCATACGCTCGAGTTGCATCAGCGCCCAAACAGAAACGAACGGCGTCCGGTTGACGACGTAGTTTGCCAAATCTCGCAAGTTCTCCCAATTCTGCTGCGTTACTACAGTCCGCAATTCCACCGATGCACCAGCGCGCATTAATAGTGCCAGGCTCTGCTCTAGTCGTTGAAAGGCGCCTGGTTTACCCACGATGTGGTCGTGCAGGTCGGCTTCAGACGAATAGAGAGGAATTCCCCAAAGAACGCGCTCAAGACCGATTGCATCCAAGCGGCTTACATCACTTGGCTCAAAATGCTGCGCGTTGGTCAAAATGTGGAACCGCAGATCGCGGCGAGCGGAAGCAGCGGTCGCCAGAAATGCGAATAGCCGATCCTTGTGGAGCAGCGGCTCCCCACCCGATATCCCGATATATGCTCCTGATGGAGCAAGTCTGACCGCGATCGCGAACTGGTCAAAGAGATCGGCGTGATGCTTCTTAGGCGGCTGCGAGCACATCACACACAGCTGGTCACACTGTTCCGTCACCAAGAGTGTGTTGTGCTGCGACGAAGCTCGGATGAGCCTATGTGCACTCGCCTGCCCCGGCAGAACCATCAGCACATCACCATCGAGCGGCATGTCGGAGGTGGCATGGATTACGACTGAAAACCCCAAATATTCATATTCGCGATGCTGGAGCTCCCGCCGGATGAGATGAGCGTCGTGTTCGGAAGGGTCGGCGCGATCGGTTTCGCATAGCCGCAGGACCAACGGCTCGACGATGGGCAATGGATCGACTTTTAGACGGAGGTCGATCATCGATGAACCCTGGCCAGCGAAGGCTCGTACTCCGGCATTCCTGCCCACAATGCCAAGGACTTTCGCGCCTTTGGGTCAGTCGAATAGATCAGTTCGAAGACCTTGTCGAAAATGTGCAGGTGCCGCTGGCAGAAGTCCGTTAGATGCTTCGGCATGTCGACGCGACCATAGCGCGACAGGTCGTCTACCAAGTCCACTCCGCAGTAAGCCTGATAAGGGCAGTGGATGCAGTCAGGGTGGAAATTATTGGAAGCCTCGTCGTTGAGCGTGTCGATTGTCGACCTGTTTAGACCGGTATGGATGTTGCCCATCGAAAGATCGAACTGGCCGATGCGCGTAACCATTCTGGCTTCATCAGTCGGATAGAGGGTGCCGTCGTAATCGACAACAAGGTAGCTGTGCCCAAGAATATTCGGGTTCCTGAGATCGACATGTCCATTGTGTCCCGACCGAAGCACTCGTCGCAGGCAGTGGACGAAATAGTACTCCTCAACCGGCTCCGCTGCAGTCCAATTGTAATCTATGAGCGCGTCCACGAAGGCCGAATGATAGGCATTCCAGGCGCTCGTGGTGTCCTTGGCCGCGTAGCGTTTGCGAGCAAACCCTTGGTAATTTACCGGCCGCAGGAAGATCGACCGTAGGCCAAAAGCGGTGAAGCTCTCGATTACGGAGGTTGGCGTCGGCAAATTTCGGACGTCGAGAGTGGGAAGGGCTGAGACCTTGGTTGCTCCGAATGCATCGACGGCCCAACGAAGGTTCTCAAAGAACTGGTCTGTTTTCTCGGGAACTATCGTCCTTTGAAGCTCGTGCGTTTGGGGATTGGCATCCAGGGACGTGCTGATGAACGTATCCGACGCCGACAAGAACGACCAAGCCTCGTCGTTCACTGCCTGAAGATTCGTGCAGACAACAAATTCGGTCTCGGCAAACCGATGGCGGCAAAACTCCCTAACCCTCTGCAGCACGTCCAGTTTGAGGAGCGGCTCACCTCCTTGAAATTCGACCTTCAGGCGTGTGGTCGTCAGCCCGTCGAAAAATCGAAATACGGCGGCGAGCGTTCGCTCGTCCCAATCGAATCCGGGCGTGTTCTCGTTGACGCGAGAGACCTGACAATAGCCGCAGGCGAGATTGCACCGCAGCGTCGGAACCAGGATGACATAATCCAGTTCAGCCAGCGCGTGGAGTCGGTTGGCCCATCGAAAGGCGAAGCTGGTGTAAGTCAGGTCATCTACTTCTCCGAAGGAATGACCGTTTTCATGGAGGAACCGCGCGTCGCCGGAATTGAGTTCGTTCGCCACGTAGCGCTCCAGGAATGCCTGGTCGCTCTTGAAATACCCGCCTGCATCATCTGCGAAAACCAGTTCGCGCCCGGTAACGGCGCGAAACTTCAAAGGAAAGACTGTCATCTGTGCATCACACCCTCGATGAGAGCTCTTCGCAGTGGTAGGGTCTCTGCATAGATCTTCTGTCGACAAAGCGTGAAGTGGAAATCTCGGGCTAACTCGGCCAGGTCGATGTCGGCATCAGTGACCAGTATCGCATCTTCGCCAATCTCTATTTCAACCGACGGGTACAAATACCTAAAGCGGCCGACGGCATCGTTGACGTAGGCGCGGAACTCCGGTCCAACGGTTACGCGGCAACATCGTCGTCCAGATCGTTCCCCCATCGCCAGCCCCCCAGCAGCAAACGTCTACAAGCTGTAGCAAGTGCAGCATTCGCGCAAGCGCTTTGCTATGTAAGCCAATTGTTGTGCACGGTCGACCGGCCTACTCAGAGCGGCGGCATTCCATACGAAAGATCCGAATAGCCGTTGATCAATGACCGCGCTGTCCTTAGAACCTTTCCTACGGGCCTGTAGCTCAATGGTTAGAGCCGTCGGCTCATAACCGATTGGTTGCAGGTTCGAGTCCTGCCGGGCCCACCATGCCCTTAGGATCGAAGGTCCTCGCCCACGGGTCTCGTCCGATTGATCTTTCTTGGGCGTCAATCCGAAGTGCGGTAGAGTCGCCGCTTTGAGCCCCGAAAGAAGCCATCGCCCCGCCATTGGCCGCTGATTCCGACCGGTTTCGGGTGCTGATAAATGGAAGGACGGCCAGCGTGATCTCGCGGCAGCAACGTGACGTCAATCGGTCGCCCGACCCCGTTCTAAAGATAACGGCAATCGCGTCCTCGAAGTCTTGTGGCAGGCCGGGGACATTTAGTCCACCCAGGCTCTGCCCGACTAGCACGACTCTTTTGTTCGCCGGGTTTTGAGCTCGGGACCTTGCCGCCAAAACATTCATTCAGGATGGCGAGCACTGCGCACGGCAGGGAGGCGACTGATGGGCTATGAATGGACGGGAGCACGAGAGCGCCGCATGAAAGTTGCGCGCTACAGTGCCGCGGTCACGCTTGCCGCTCTAGTCGTTACAGTCGCAGCGCAGATTGTCAGTAAAGCATTCTAGAACAGAAAAGGACCCATGCGTCGAACGCTCCTTTGCTCCTCGATGGCTTACCGGCTTGCTGGTGCGCGACCATAGAGCAGGAGCATGAGTATGATCACCACGCCGTAGATGATCTGGCGACCGGCCTCGGGCATCTGCGTGACGGAAAGGATCGATTGCAGCAGCGTGATGAGGATGACGCCGGCGACCGTGCCGAGATAGGATCCCCGTCCGCCGAGGATCGAGGTGCCGCCGAGCACCACCGCCGCTATGGCAGGAAGAAGGTAGGCGTCGCCCATGGATTGCGCGGCCTTGGAGGCATAACCTGCAAGCAGAACTCCGCCAAAGGCCGAGAGCCCGCCCGAGGCGGCAAAGGCGGTCATGACGATGCGGCGGGTATTGATCCCGGAAAGATAGGCCGCACGCTCGCGATTGCCTATGCCGTAGACGGCCCGCCCGAAGCCCGTCCGGCGCAGCAGGAAGACCATCGCCGTGCCGACCAGCCCCCAGATGAAGACGACATTCGGGATGCCGGGGATCAAGGCGCCGGTGGAGAGATAGCGCATGGCCGCGGTGGCGGAATCCTGCGGCGAGAACCCGCCTGTGTAGACCACCATCACCCCTTGAGCGACGGCATTCGTCGCCAGCGTCACGATCATCGAGGGTATGCGCAGATATGCCACCCCGACGCCGTTGACGAGCCCGATGCCGATCCCGCAAAGGATTCCGAAAGGGACTGCAAGAGCAGTGCCGACCGGACCGTAGGCGGCAGCCGCGCAGGCCATCATGGCGCCCGTTGCAACGGTCCACGGTACGGAAAGGTCGATCTGCCCGAGCAGGATGACAAGCATCATGCCGGTGGCGATGATGCCGAGGAAGGATGCCACCTTCAATTGCTGCAGCAGATACTCCGGTGACAGGAAGCTGCGCGAATAGAAGCTGCCAAGGACAAGCAGCAGCAGGATGCAGCCGAACGCGGTGACCACCGCCGGATCGAGCTTGCGCAGGAAGTTCGGCTTGCGTCCGTTTACGTGCGTCATCGCCGTCTCGCTCACAGGAACCACTCCAATCTATTGCGCACCCGGAAAAGGGCCAGAGCGCCGAGGCTGATGGCCGCAAGCAGGATCAGCCCCTGGAACAGCGGTTGCCAGAGCGGGTCGAGATCGAAAACGAACAAAAGGTCGCCGATCGTGCGGAACGCCAGCGCACCAAAGACGGCACCGATGGCGCTGCCCTTGCCGCCAAACAGCGAAACGCCCCCCAGCACCACTGCGGCAATCGAGAACAGCGTGTAGGCGTTACCGCTGGCGAAAGCCGCGTCACCGGTATACGTGAAAAAAGTGAGAAACAGCCCGCCGAGGGCGGCCACCAGGCCCGAAAGCGTATAGGCAAGCAGCTTGCCGCGCCGGATCGGCATGCCAGACATGTAGGCCGCCGTTTCGGAAGAACCGACAGCATAGGCCGCCCGGCCATAGACCGACCGGCTGAAGGGCACCCATATCAGCACAACCACCGCCGCGAGTGCCGCGAGGCTCGCCGGGACGACTCCGAATATCCGTCCCGTCATGGCGTCCGCCAGACCCTCGTTAACGGAACCTCCCGGAAAAGGTCGCAACAACAGGGCGACACCGAAATAGACCGCGCCCGTTGCGATCGTCGCCACGATCGGCTGCAGACGCCCGTATATCACGATGGCGCCGTTGGTCGCCCCGCACAACGCCCCCACGGCCAGGACGACGAGGACGCCGAAGGCCGTCTCGAGCGGCGAGCCCACGACTAGCCACGAGGCCAGGCAGTTGGTGAGCAGGAAGATCATGCCGACGGAGAGGTCGATGCCTGCTGTGATCACGACCATGGTTTGCGCCATCGCGACGAAGGCGAGCAGCACCCCCTTGTTGGCCGCCGTCTGGATGACATTGGCCGTGAAACCAGCCGGATGGTTCGCGGTGTAGATGATGAACATGACCACGAAGATCGCCAGCGCCGTCAACGTGCCCCGGTGCTCCGCCAGTCGGTATTCCCAGTCCTTCATTGTGCCGGCTCCCGCTGGGTTGGTTCTGCAGACGGAATGTTGAGTGCGCTCGCTATCAGGGCGCGCTCCGTTATCTCTGCTCCTGCCAGTTCCCGTTTCACCGTTCCGTCATAAAGCACGAGGACCCGGTCGCAGCAGCCGATGAGTTCGGCATAGTCGGTCGAATAGAACAGGATGGCCGCGCCCTCGTCCGCAAGGCGCCGCAGCAAGAGGTAGATCTCCTGCTTGGTTCCCACATCGATGCCGCGCGTGGGATCGTTCAGCAGAATGATGCGCGGCTGCCGCATCAGCCATTTCGCGATGACGACCTTCTGCTGGTTGCCGCCCGAAAGGGCACCGACGGGTGCGTCAATATTACCTGCCTTGATGGCGAGTAGAGTCATCAGCTGATTGATGGCGCTCTCCTCTTTCGCCCTGTCGATGATCCCGCCGCGCGTCAGCCGATCGAGCGACGCAAGCGAAAGATTGTCGCGCACCGTCATCGGCAGCATCAGCCCCTCGGTCTTGCGGTCCTCGGGGATGAGCGCCATACCGATGCCGTGCCGGCGCGCCTGCGCAGGGCTGCCGATGCTGATCGGGCTGCCGTCGACGAGAACCGTGCCGCGCAACCCGCGCAGGACCCCGAATAACGCCAGAAGGAGATCGCGCTGCCCTTGCCCGTCCAGCCCACCGAGACCGACTATCTCACCCGAGCGAAGCGAAAACGAGATGTCGTGAAGGCGATCCGCCCAGGACAGATTTCGTGTTTCAAGCACAGGCGCAATCTGTGCAAGCCGGCCGGGCTTGGGAGGATAGACGCTGTGATACTCGCGGCCGATCATCATCTCGATGACCTCCGCATCGCTCCTCGTGCCCGCCGCGTAGCTCGCAACCTTGCTGCCGTTGCGAAACACCGTGCAGTCGTCCGCAAGTTCCGCAATCTCGTTCATGCGATGCGAGATGTAGACGAGCGCCAGCCCTTCCGCACGTAAACGCTTTAGTACGGCAAAAACCTTCGACACGTCGGCCGCCGTCAGCGCCGATGTCGCCTCGTCGAGGATGAGGATGCGCGGCTTGCGGGCCAGTGCCTTGGCGATCTCGACGATCTGCTTGCGCGACAGCGGCAGATCCTTGACCAGCGCCAGAGGATGGATGTCGACGGCACCGGCGCGCGCCAGCGCCTCCTCTGCTAGGCGCCTCTGGGCCTTGCGGTCGATCATGCCGAACCGCGTCGGCGGATTGGAAATGACGATATTGTCAGCAACGCTGAGTTCTGGGATCAACGACAACTCCTGGAAGACGCAGGCGATCCCGGCGGCGTTGGCGGCAGCCGGCGAAGCGAATTTCACCGGCTGTCCGTCGAGCGTCATCTGGCCCTCGTCCGCAGCCACGACGCCGGCCATGATCTTGATGAGCGTCGACTTTCCGGCGCCGTTCTCGCCGAGTACGGCGTGGATGCGCCCTGCCCTGACCGACAGCGCGGCATTCTCAAGCGCGCGAACCCCACCATAGCGCTTCGATATCCCCTCCATGCAAAAGAGCGGTCCGCCATTTTCCATTGCGCTCTCCGGGAAACCGTTACGGACGACGGGCACCGCACGGCTGGCTGTGCGATGCCCGTTCCTGATCGACCTACTGGTTTTCCTTGCTCTGCTTCATGATTTCCTGGGCGGAGAAATTGATCCCGCAGGTAGGGAAGGAATTACCGACGAAGAAATTGTCGGATTCGGACTGGAAGTAATCCTGGCCCTCCTTGAAATTCGGATCTTCGACAATGGCCAACGGCAACTTGACCGACTGCGGCACCACCTGTCCCTCGAGCGCGGCGATCGCCGTCTTGATGGCAACGGCCACCTGTGCGGGTCCGGTTCCAGCCGACGAGCATTTCAGGCCGTCTGCGGCATGTGCTGCACAGAACTTGCGAAACCCGTTTTCGGTTTCGCCGCCAAACGGCACGAACGGATGTTTGGCGTCGATCATCGCCTGGACAATGCCGGTATCGCCGCCCTGGCCGGTAATGCCGTCGAAGGGACCGCTGGTGGCGATCGCATCCGCCGTCACCTTCTGGGCCACCCCGTCATCCCATTTGCCCACGACCTCAATGACCTCGAAGTTCTTGCCCGACGCCTGGAGTCTCTCATGGATGCCGTTGTGCCGATCGGTGTCGACCGAAGTGCCGGCCACACCGCGCACCTCGAGTACCTTGCCGCCGTTCGGCAGGTGTTTGACGAGCCATTCGCCCCACAATTGGCCGAGCCCCTTCTGGTCGACGTTGACGTTGATCGCGTCCTGGGTGTCGAGGATATTGTCGAAGGCAACCAGCACCACGCCGGCTTCCTTCGCCCGCTTGATGACGGGCGCAAATGCCGTCGGGTTCTGGGCGTTGACGACGATGGCGTCATAGCCGGAATCGATGAAGTTGTTGATCGCCGAGATTTGGGCGGGCACGTCCTCACCCGTCGAAACGACCTTGAACTCCTTCAGCTTCGCCGCGACGTCGGGCTGGGCAGCATAGGCCTTTGCCGTCTGCACCATCTGGATACGCCAGGTATTGGCGATGTAGCCGTTGGCAAGCGCGATGCGGTACGGGCCTTCCTTTTTCGGAAACTTGAAGAATTTGGTGTCTGCCGACCAGGGCGCGAAACATTCCGGCTCCGCCGCGGGCCCTGAAACCACTTCCGGCTCCGCGTAGGCGGCCGATCCCAACATGAAAAAGGCAGTGGCAGCAACGATGCCGCCAGCGAGTGACTTCATCATCGACATTTCCTCCCATTGGCGCGCCACTGATTTGTTCTCCGGTTCGAGAGGGAACTCCTTCCCCCGGAACGGCACGAACTTCTCTGGCACCGGCAACGCTGGATGCCTGCTTTCACCATTGACGAGGCGCTGTGGTCTCCTCCCAAAAACACCCCTGTCTCTTAATTAGGTAGCGCTACCACACAAAATTGTAAAGTAACATTTGCGGATTACCGAGGACCGAAATCCCCAATTTTCAAGTGAAATTCGGCGACTTATGCAGGAAGGCTATTCCCTTCCGTGATGATAGCGCTATCATGCGATCCGCAGTCAGAGTGCGATCGTTGCCGCATGAGGCGTACCCATGGCCGAGGATTTCGAGATCGTTGACCAGCGCTTTGCCAGCCTGGTCAACCACAGCGCCCGAGTGGAACAGCTCTATACGGGGTGTCGCTGGGCCGAAGGGCCGGCCTATTTCGCCGCCGGGCGCTATCTGGTCTGGTCGGATATTCCCAATGACCGGATGCTGCGTTATGACGAAACCGACGGGCATGTGAGCATCTTTCGCCAACCGTCGAACTTCGCGAACGGCAATACCACCGACCGGCATGGCCGTCTGGTGACCTGTGAGCACGGTGGCCGCCGTGTCAGCCGCACCGAACATGACGGGAGCATCACCACCGTCGCCGATCGCTGGAACGGCAAGCGGCTCAACTCGCCGAACGACGTCGTCGTGCGATCAGACGGGTCGATCTGGTTCACCGATCCCGCCTACGGCATCGAGTCCGATTACGAGGGCCACAAGGCCGAAAGCGAAATCGGCGCCTGCTACGTCTATCGTGTCGACCCGGCGACGGACGCAGTTGCGGCCGTCATTACTGACATGGTGCGGCCGAATGGCCTCGCCTTTTCGCTTGACGAAAAAAAGCTCTACGTCGTCGACACCGGCCGGACGCATGGGCCCGACCTTCCTGCGCATATGCGCGTCTTCGATCTGAACGAGGCGGGCGCGATATCGGGCGGGCGGGTCTTTGCCGATTGCACCGTAGGCCTCTTTGACGGGTTCCGCCTGGACGACGAAGGGCGGATCTGGACGAGCGCCCGCGACGGCATCCATTGCTACCACCCGGATGGCACCTTGCTTGGCAAGGTGAGAGTGCCGGAAAACACCGCCAATTGCGTGTTCGGCGGGCCTAAGCGAAATATCCTCTACATCTGCGCGACCAGCTCGCTTTATGCCGTTCGGCTGATGGTCAACGGCGCAAGACTCGACTGAGGCAGGAGGCCAGCCATGCCGTTCGTGCGGATCACCATCGTGCGCGAGACCCTCGCCGACGATCCTGCGGCCAAGAAGGCGGCAATCCGCAGCCAGGTCACTGCGGCGATTGCCGAGGCAACCGGATTGTCCGAGCGCGAAATCTCCGTCGTCTTCGATGAGGTGGACGCAAGGAACTGGTATGTCGGCCGCACCGATGTCGGGACCCTGCGCTCACGCAGCCAGAAGGAGTCGACGTGAAGGACGACATCACTCCCAAAGACCATAGCCGGAGGGCAAGCCGACGCGGCAGTGGGAGACCGACCATAGCCGACGTCGCAAAACTGGCAGGGGTCGCCGCGATTACCGTGTCGCGCGCGCTACGCGATCCCTCGCTGGTTTCGGCCGAACTGCGCGCGGGGATCGATACGGCGGTGGTTCAGCTCGGCTATGCGCCCGACCCCAATGCGCGCGCGCTCGCCTCCTCCCGAGCCGATGTGATCGGTGTTCTCGTGCCGTCACTGACAAACATCGTCTTCGCCGACACGGTGAGAGGCATCCATGACGAGCTCGGCGACGGTCCGTTGCAGATACAGATGGGCAACACCCACTATTCGCCCCGGGAAGAGGAACGCCTGATCCGGATGTTTTTGAGCCAGCGGCCATCGGCGCTGATCGTGTCCGGCATCGACCAGACCGAAACGACCCGCAAACTGCTCGAGAGCGCGGATTGCCCTATCGTGCAGATCATGGAGTATGGCGACGATCCGGTCGACATGCTGGTCGGGTTCTCCCACTTCGATGCCGGCAAGGTGGCGACCAACCATCTGATCGAGGCTGGATATCGCCGTATAGGCTTCATCGGCGCGCGAATGGATCCTCGCTCGCAGCGTCGCCTCGCCGGTTACCGCTCGGCTCTGGAGACCGCTCAGCTCTTTGATCCCAAGCTGGTAACCACCACGCTGACGCATTCACGCGTATCGCTCGGCGGGCCGCTCCTGGCCGACGCGCTTGCCAAGGTCACCGATCTTGACGCGGTCTTCTGCAACAATGATGACCTTGCCATGGGCGTGCTGTTCGAATGCCAGCGGGCGGGCATCGCCGTGCCGCACAGCATGGCAATCTGTGGCTTCAACGACCTCGACATGATGCACGTCGCCTATCCGTCGCTCACCAGCGTACGCACGCCGCGCTATGAAATCGGCCGGCGCTCGGTGCAGATGGTGCTGGATCGACTTGCCGGCCGGCCAATTGAATCGCCGATCGTCAACTTGGGCTTCGAGCTTCAGGTTCGCGAAAGTACGGCGCGATGAAACGGCACATTCTCAAGGATCGGCCGCAGCGCACAATCCAGATGATAGATTATGCGATCTTTTTGGCCCAGAACGTGAACAATCTAGCAACACGTCGTGCAGCGGCGCAGTAAACTGCCCGCAGTCGCGCTTAAGATTGGAGTTCGGCCTCGTGCAAGATCTAATTCCTTTGGGTGACTTTTCGCGGGCCGTCCACGCATTCTACTATCTTGGCGGGAGATTTGGAGAGGGGCATGCACTATCGCCAAAGGTCGGTGCTGTTCGCGGCACCTTGGCTGATCATCGGAGTTGCCGCAGGCGGAGCTTCGGGCGGTGTAATTATTGCCGATTTCGAACAACCTGAACTGCTGATCGCCGCGCTATTTGTCGGCCTCCTCATCGGTATGGCCATTAAGCAACTCCTAGCTATGATGAGAAAGCAGGCCTGGCACGATAGAAACAGGTCACGTTGGGAGGAAAGGCGCAGCGTTGAATCCATCGTAATCGGGCCTTGGCCTCAAACGCCCGCAGCGGGGCCATTGAGACCCGTCGACGCTATGGATCAGCTGCGCATCGTGATGCGGTCGCATTTCACCATTCAGCCGTTACTGAACAAGAGCGAAGCCCGAGTATTTCGGGAACTCGACAGCATGGTGATCGGCTGCAATTCATCCTGGCAAGTAATGGCTCAGGTTTCCCTGGGCGAGATCCTCCGAAGCACCGACGCGGACGCCTACCGTTGCATCAATTCCAAGCGTGTGGACTTGCTGCTCGTCGATAGCAACTGCCAACCAAGGCACGTCATCGAATACCAAGGCGGAGCACATCATCAAGGCGCCGCAGCCGCGCGCGACGCGGTAAAGAAGGAAGCGCTGCGCCGCGCTGGGGTCGGCTACCATGAGGTCGTAGCTGGCCAAACCACGCCGTCGGAACTCAGGCGATTGGTCGAGAAACTGGTGGAAAAGCCGAATGCCACTTAGAGCAATCTTATCAGAAATGCCCACACGGTCCGGCCTTCCCGACTGGAAGAAAACATCGCCTCGCGTGGACGGATTGAGGCGCACCCGAGATGATGGTCGATTTCCAGGCAGTTCGCGAAAATCTGTTTCCGGCCAGCCATGGAGCAATCGAGGACTGGACGGGGTTCCCGTGGCATCGTGATCGAACCAATCGAATTCAGGCCCACAAGGTGCGTTCGTCGCAGGCCATTGCAATTGATGTGTTCGTCAGCCTTTCAGCTGACGTCTAGCGCCGCGACGAATGTCAGCTGCCCGCCGAGCGGAACAGGTACGAGCTCGGCAGGATAGAGATAACGAAAGCCGGGCGCTAGCGGCGCGAGGCCCGGAATGCCCTGCGTAACAGATCCGACGAATGCCGGGTCAGCTACCCATGCCTCCGTGATTGCATAGGTCCCACGGGGGTAGGAAACGCCGACCAACACCATCATGTGGCTCAAGTTGCACACGACCAGCGGCTTGTCTAGGGAAAGCTGTTGGATAATGCCGAAGTTGTTCAGCTGCGCAAGGCCATGCAAAACCGACCAAATTTGCGAACCAACTGAAAACGAATCCCCGTTAACGTCGACGTACGATCTGTTCACAGACGAGATCAGGGTGAAAGGGTCGGCGGGCGCATTCACGATACCTCCGAAGCACTGCTGTACGATATCTTGCTGCGAAATAGTCCGACCGTGCCAATCGCAAATCATGGAAATCGTTGCTGCCCAGCACCAGACTGAGTTCACGGGCTGACCCTGGTGCCTGAATTGGGTTGATGGGATCCTAGCATCGCATATGGAGGCATTGCATACCTCCGTCGCGGCCGCGCTGCGGGGCATGCCCAAGTACGCCGCCATTCCGAGCCCTTGCAGCAGAACTCCTCGACGCGCGATAGCTCCATTCTCCAAAATGAGATTTTTGGCCATGGGGTAATCCTCAACACCCGGTTTGAGTGCCTGACACACGAGATATCTGAAGGCTTATGTCAGATATGAGACTGCCGATCCCACCTTCCAGCGGCGCATCGGCGGACCTCTTTTCTGGGCCTCCATACACGCATTTGGAGCGGTCGAGCGGGAAGCTCTTGGCAAGCAAACTCACTCCCTGCGCCGATCTAAAATTCACTGTAATGCTCTGGTCGCCTCGCCACGTCCCGGAGCCGTTGTAGTAGCCATATGCCAAATGGAAGCGATACCGCGGAGTGTTGTTCGGGCCAACGCACTCTTGGATGATGCTCCCAGATATCTCGGAGAGTTGCCCAACAGTGCTTCCATTACCATCATGCGTGGCCGTATCAGGGATATTGAATGCTCTCAAGACGGCTGGCGTGCAGACGGGCAGAGCGGCCTGAACCTGAGGCGTCATAGCAGAGGAGTCAATTTGCTTTGTTATGCGATTGTAGCCAATAACCCACAACGACTTGCCGTTCTGATGTGTGGCTTTGATCGTGTACCACGTTCCTTGCGGAATGCTTCGTTTGTCAGGGATTTCGGTGCTGACAATGGGTCCAAGCTGGGCAAACACTGGGTATGGGGCCTGAGCTAATATCGTTTGATAAAGTGGAGGAGAAATGTTTTTAGGGTCAAAGTTGTTTTCCGTAGCCGCCTTAATAAAGGCCATCACAAAAGGCGCGGGATCGTCTGCGCATTGGCTTGGCGTATAGTCAGTCAACCCGGCCAACGGAATTAACGTGGCAGCGGTGCTGATCGGAATTACGTAGCTGATCGTACCCCCATTGCCGCCTCGGATCGCTCCGGCGAGCCCAGCCACTTCGCCGAAGTCATTGAACACGGGGCCTCCGCTCATGCCGGGCCTCAAATCCACATCCGTCTGCCACCAACCCGTGGGCTTATTTGCAATCACCGCGTTGGCGGCCGTCACCTTCCCGGGTCCCCCGCCGGTTAAATCTGAGCCGTCGGGATAGCCAAGGGCGTACAACCAAGTCTTTGAATGATCCCCCGGCATCATATCAATCTGAACTGTCGGCCAAGGCTGAGGCATCGCCGGGATTTTGATTAGCGCGACGTCGAGATCATCCTGTTTGGTAATCAATGTCGCGGGTACGGAAGTGGCGAAGGGACTTCCCACTCTCACGTCGATCTTGGAATTGACTACCGGGGAAGTGTACACGGCCGGAGGCCTGAGTACGTGGGCGGCGGTGAGAATATGCCCATCGCTTTTTATCACAAAACCACTTCCGGTGACATGGTCCTTGCTACCGTCCGCTAATACGAACTCGTACGTTAACTGCGCCACCGCAAGCCCGCCCGTTTTTTGGACACATTCGGCGCGATCCTGCGCGGCAGCTGGCGCTGTCACCATGGCTATGACGAGGACAATGAAACTCCAGGAAAAGGAAACGCACCGCATTAGTATCACCCAATAGCCATGCAGATTTGCCGCACACGCGACTTAAGGTTACCGCCGTAGCCGCCCCCGCCAATTCCGTTGCCCATCGCAATGAGGGACCCTCTCGCTGTACCGTTTAGCGCGTCCGAATCCTTAGAGAGAGGGAGGTATTTGCCGGAGTCCGCGTGTGATTTCACGGCCTGTTTTAGGAGAACTGCATCAGGATCTGCAAACAGCGCGTCCCAGTCGGAAGCGCTACTGACGGTGCATGCTTGATCGGCAGTCAGTCCCTGCCAGCGGGTAGCATAGTCACGAATGATGTCGCTTGCCTCGGGGTTGGCGAGGATGAACTTCACCAACTCGCGATAGTTCGCCCGCCACGTGGTTTGGATGAGGCCGCGCCCACGAAACTTGAAAAAATCGGCTTCAATGATGATGCCGCTGTCCTCGATCTTTCCGCTCGTGGGAAAGCGCTCCCTCGGATAGGCCGTGCCGTTCCACACTTGGTCATTGGTATTGGAAAGTTCGTTGGCGAACTTGAGACCTTGGCGCTCCCTTAGGAATAGGGCCTCGTTCAGCTGCTGGTGGACGGTATAGTTACCGGGGCCGGTGTTGTACGATTTTTTTCGCCATTTTCGGCCTCCGGGGGATGTAATAGTCACGATATCATATAGGTAGGAAATTCCAGGGTGGTCCTGAGAACCGTAGGACTCCGTTCTCGAGCGCAAATTGCCGTTGATCTCGTTGATAAAGACCGACATGTAGGCGATGAATTGCATCAGGCTGAGTGGGCCGTCTGCCATTACTGATTGCCAGTAAGCGTTGAAGTTTTGGGTCACGTTAGACCCTTGAATCTTCTTTCCGGCCCAGTATCCCTTTCCCGCCACCTTATCATTGAAAAATTCGATGAAATAAGTTCCGGTTCGCTCAGTGAAGAAAGCATTCAACTCATCAAGCGAGTTAAACAGCCTGTTGCCGAAAGTTTCTGCGTAACCGTCCGGGAGGTCGTCGCCCGCGGCTACCAAAATCGTCGGGTCTCCCTCCACCAGTTCCCATGTATGCCCAAAATCCGCTTCGCCAACTTCAAAGGGCACCGCAGCGGCCGTTTGCGCCAATGCAGGAAACTGCTGCAACGTCGACGCACTGGCCGACAGCAAAACGGCTGTGAATTCACGCCTACTGAGCATAGCATCCCCTCTCGCCCACAACGCTACGTTACTCTCACAAAAGTTGCATGTTAATATCCTAAATGTCAAATTTAGAACTGCGTTAAGTGAAGGTGCGAGCGGGGTGCGCGAAGACGCAATAGCGGACCGCCAACAAGAATAAGGAGCCGACGCTTACGGCGCCACGATCCGGATGAGACGGCAACGCAGTCCGGACGTGTCCGTCGCCTTGAACTGATACGAACCGGCGACACCCTACCAATGTCGGCTACGCGACTGATATGATTGCCACTAAGATTTTTGCTAACCATCGAGATACGCGCGGTCATCAGAAGCGGGGATGTTCCCCTGAATGATATCGCGCGGCCCTGCCGCATTTCACGTCAGATACTGGTACCCGAACTGAGTTTAAGCGACATGAAAACGCGCCTGTCGTACATGTGGCAAGTTTCTATAGGCGAATCAGTCTTCAGTAGTGTTTGATGCGGCGTCTTTTACTTGCGTGAGTTGTAGCATGGTCGATATTACCGATAGCCTGACAAAAGCACTGCACACCAGCGGCTCAGCGCCATTCCTTTTCGTTGGTTCGGGTTTCTCAAGGCGGTATATCGGGTTGGAGACCTGGTCGGATCTGCTTGCTCGGTTCTGTAAAAATATCCGCGACTATGGCTTCTATTTGTCGAATGCCGATGGAGACCTGCCCCGTACTGCCTCGCATATCGCGAAGGACTTCAATCCGATGTGGTGGGATCACTCAGATTATGAAGGCAGTAAGCAGGAATACGGCAAAGAAGCCACAGAGCAGTCAGCATCCCTGAAGTTCGAAATCGCAAAGTACCTCCGCGGGCTGTCCCTCGAATACAAGGACAAAGGGCTGGCCGACGAGATCAAAGTGCTGGCACAGATGAACGTTGACGGCATTATCACCACAAACTGGGATCTACTACTTGAAGATTTGTTTCCTGACTACAAAGTTTTCATCGGCCAGGAGGAGCTAATCTTCTCAAACCCTCAGTCCATTGCTGAAATTTACAAGATCCACGGTTGCTCGTCCCGTCCGTCGTCGCTCATTCTGACCGAAGACGACTACAAAGATTTTCAGAAAAAGAACCCATATCTCGCAGCGAAGCTGATTACGATATTCGTCGAGCACCCCGTTATTTTCCTTGGTTACTCGATCAATGACCCACACATCCAGGCCATCATCGGCTCTATTGCCGAGTGCGTCGGAGGAGACAAACTCAAGCAATTCGAAGACAACCTAATCTTTGTCGAGCGACCAGACAGTGGACAGGATGACGCCTTCGAAGGAGCGACCATCACAATAGGAGCGAGCAAGGTCCGGGTAACACTGGTCCGTACGAACGATTTCTCCCGAATCTATGCCGCAGTCGAGGCGACGAAGCGCAAGATCCCTGCCCGGGTCTTGCGGTATTGTAAGGAGCAAATGTATGAGTTGGTAAAGTCCACCGATCCAGAGGTCAAACTGGCCGTCCGAGATTTGGATGACATTGGCGAGAAGGATGACATCGAATTTGTGGTAGGCGTCGGTGTCGCCAAAGACTTCAAGAAGCGCGAAGAGTCTGTCACTGAGAAGCAGAAGGAGATCCTGACTGCCCGCGGCTACACAGGCATCACCGTCGACGACGTCTTCGACGATATCCTTCTGGAGAAGACGAACTATCATGCTAACGAGATCCTGAAATCGACCTACCCGTTATTCAAGAAGCTCTCGAATGCCAATATCCCGGCTTTCCGATATCTTCGCGAAGCAGGAATCACGGATCGAGATGCATTCCAGGCATGCCCACACGCTGATGCCAGATTGGTCGCGAACCGTACGCTTGGGCGCGGTTTTACTGCCAATGGCTACCGCAATCAGTTTGACAGAGATTTCAAAGGTCTCAGCACACAAGAAATCATTGATCGCACGACGCCAGAAAAAGCGTCTTTGATGCTACCATTCCAGCCTAGAAATGAGATTGATCTCGCTGTCCTCGCTAAGTTCCTGAGAGACAACTCTGACAGGCTGAAGGAGGGATCCTATCGTTCATATTTCAAAAAACTTGCATGTATGTACGACTATCTCGCCTTTGGCTTCGAGCTGTAGAGGACTAAACGGTGATCACAGCAGGCTATTTTATCGGGCAGCTTCTTGACGACCTCGCCTCAATCGGCGGTCAGGTTGCAAATAGAAACAAGGTCGGTATGACCGATCTTACAAAGCTACTTGAGAACTTTTATAGAGACATTATCAACGATGTTTACGATTACAGCCTGAAAAATGCCAATGAGGGGCGTAGCAACGCCCCTGGTCTCGACCTCATCGATGACGTTCGCGGGATAGGCATCCAAGTCACGTCACAGGGCGGATCTGGAAAGATTAATGATACGCTGGAAGTGCTCACAACCGAACAGATTAGCTTGTATCCTCGGATCATCATTATGATCGCAGGGACAAAGCAGAAAAGCTATACAGGTCTAAAGCAGGAATTGGTCGACAAGGCTAATTTCAAGATTGAAGACATTTGGGACTACACCGACCTCTGCAAGGCGCTGGTTAATCTGCCTCTGGATAAACTGCAGGGCCTTCATCAGCTCGTCTCACAGCAGGTGGCCCGGGTGAAAATCGAGCTGGAAATACCTAACGAAGACGGAACCTTCGCGACGGGGATCGAGCAGTATGCGGAGGCAATCCCTCGGGAAAGATTGTCCGACCTTAAGAAATTCGCAGCCTTCCTTCACGCTGACATGGAAGCGACAGAGGACGAGACGAGAAAGTTTGTCGAGACATTCGTAGCGGATTTAAAAGAACTACCTCGCATCACACGCGAGATCTTCGAATACATGTGGACTCGGCGAGAAAAGACCCTGCATCGAGGCGCTGCGGCCGATAGGTATAAGGTCTCTCATACAAAGCTAGAGCGCTTGCTCGAACGTTATAGAGACTTAGAGGGGGACCTTCGTCTTCTTAACGATGCCGGCTTTATTACAACTTATGCGCCTCATGAGACTGGCGACGGCAGTTTCTTCCACGTGCTTAGAGAAGGAAGTGCTTCGGACATGCTGGACAGATTCGGCCTTGTTTACCTCGATCAATTCATGACCGAGCACGGTATCGAGTCGAAAAAAGTGTTCGTCTCGCTGGATTTCGGTGAATTCTAATCTCTTGGAAGCGTTGCCTGGAATAATCTTGTCGCCCACTTTATTACTTCATCGGCAACATCGAAGCTTCGGTGCCAGCTCTAAAATTATGACGCTACTCCATACTCGGGTGTGTCCCTGCTGATGGACTTGCCGCCGTTGAGGCTGCTTGCCAAAGAAGCGCTCGATCACGGCGTCTGCTCGGCCTCAGTGATCATCAACATTCTGGCACGAAGTCTCTACCCAGCTCCCGCTGCAACCCTGCAAATCCCGGATGCGCTTCGGTTTGCCCATGAGCCGGTCGCCGACCGCGCCCGTTACGACAGGCTCCGGAGGGTAAGTTGATGGAACGCACACAGGTTCTCGAACTGATGAGCACCCTGAAACTCTACGGAAGTCCGCACCAGCAGACCGCTTGTAGCCAACGACGGTGATATTCCGGCGGCAGCGGCGCCCGCCTCGGCGCTCTGATACGGCCCCTCACTGATCAAAACTCATTGGCCCATTCTCTGCGGCCGATAGACATGATGCGCCAGGGCTGGCTTTCGAGCTTTCGCCAGGCATCGCAGCAATGATCGACGATGTCGTCGTAGGATTTGAAGACGCGGTTTGAGAGCCAGTTGTCGCGCATGAAGTGCCAGAGGTTTTCAACCGGGTTGAGCTCCGGCGACTTCGGCGGCAATGGCAGGATGGTGATGTTTTCGGGCACGACGAGATTGTTGGACATGTGCCAGCCTGCCTGATCCATGATGAGGATAGCGTGCGCGTCGTGATCGACGTGCCGGGC
>NZ_FMXF01000055.1:0-22849 GCF_900103435.1 Sinorhizobium sp. NFACC03 | reverse complement strand
GGCCTCGTTCTGTGCCGCATTGAAAGGCCGGACACATGGCAGCTCCGACCAGCAATGTGCAAAAAAGTCAACAAACCTCTTGCCAAACCGGAGCCGTCCACACATGGCGCAAAGCTGATCCGTTGCCGGACTATGGCAATTCGATCTCGCCGTACACCATGTGGTTGAGATTGGTGCCTTCCGCCGTCAGTGTAATGCGGACCTTCAACTTCTTGCCGCCGACCTGCCCTTCGCGCACGGTCTCCTCGATCTGCGCTGGGATGTGACGCCGACTTCTTTCAGGAACTTGCGGATCGACATGTTGAAGGCGTCTTCGCTCATGGCGGAACTCCTCTCCTATCCGGGAGGGATTGTAAGGGAACGCAAGCTGTCAAGGAAGGACAGTGGCGCCCGCGCCATAGAAGTAGACCCCGTGCCCGGAGGAGGCATCGGGGTCTCTTGATCGGCCCCTTGGGAGGAGGAGCGGAACCGATCGATGACTTGGGCCGTGGGAGCAGGACTGCGGGTTGTTAATGGTGAGGATAAATTATGCCCCGTCATTGGAGTGTGCCCTAGGTAACATCGCAGCCTTGCGCAGAGAGCCGGGCGAGATTTGTTCAAAATTGCCGCAGCCGCCACTATACTCTGGCGATATAACCGGGAGAGAGTTCATGCGTCCTCTAGCCCAGTGCCAAGCGTTAATGGCGGCGGTTCTCGCAGGCGCGGCCGCCGTGGTTTCGACATCCGCGCCCGCTCAGGATCGACTCGGCGAGCGTGCGGCGATGATCGAGACGATCAAAATGCACGCCCGTTCGGCGCCGTCAGCGGTCGAGGGCCAGGGCATCGATCCGGCTGTGTTGGAGACGATGGGAAGGGTGCCGCGCCACCTTTTTGTGCCCGAGGAGCAGCGTGGCGCGGCCTATCGAGATCGGCCATTGCCGATCGGATACGGACAGACCATCTCGCAACCCTTCATCGTCGCGCTGATGACGGACCTGATCAACGTTGGGCCTGGCGACGCTGTCCTCGAGATCGGCACTGGCTCGGGTTATCAGGCAGCCGTCTTGTCGCCGCTCGCAGCGAAGGTTTACTCGATTGAGATCATACCGGAGCTGGGCGAAAGGGCGGCCGCCCGATTGGCGGAGCTCCGCTTCGACAATGTCGAGGTGAGGGTGGGCGACGGCTATTATGGTTGGCCTGCGCACGCGCCTTTCGACGGTATCGTGGTGACTGCCGCTGCCAGTCACATCCCGCCACCGCTGGTCGAGCAACTGGCCAAGGGCGGCCGAATGGTCGTCCCCGTGGGAGGCCCCTTCGCGACCCAGTTTCTCATGCTGGTCGAGAAGCGACGGGACGGAAGCATCACGACCCGGCAACTGCTGCCGGTGGCCTTTGTGCCGCTGAGGGGAGGTAGAGCCCAATGAGAGCGGGGCGCCTGCTGCCGGTTGGTCTCATATCGGCGGCAACCCTTGCTCACGAAGTGCTGCTGATGCGGCTCTTTTCGATCATTCAGTGGCATCAATTTGCCTATATGATCATAAGCATCGCACTCCTGGGCTTCGGCGCGAGCGGTACGTTCGTTGCATTGGCCCGCCGCCCTCTGGTGAAACGGTACCCGGCCGCCTTCGTAGCGTCGGCAGCGCTGTTCGGCATCACTGCGGTTGCCAGCTTCGCCGGTGCCGAACGCCTGCCGTTCAATGCGCTCGAGGTCGTCTGGAATCCGGGCCAGCTCGGTTGGCTCGCGGCTAGCTATGCTCTCCTGGTCCTGCCGTTCTTTTTTGGTGCCACCTGTATCGGCCTTGCCTTCAGCCGCCATCCTGGCCAGATCGGACGCGTCTATGCCTTCGACCTGGTCGGCGCTGGGGTCGGTGCACTGGGCATCGTCGGACTCCTGTTCCTGGTCTTTCCCTCTGCGGCACTGCGCTTTGTCGCGGCGTTGGGATTTGCGGCGGCTGCCCTTGCCGCGACGGGCATGGCTCGCCATCGGCGGCTCGCCGCGGGCAGCCTCGGGCTTGCAGCCGCGGTCATCGCGGTGTGGCTGCCACCGTCCATAACGGCCACCGGCCCGCACATGTCGCAATACAAGGGCCTAAGCATGGCTCTCGACGTCCCCAACGCGCGGGTGGTCGAGGAGCGATCAAGCCCGCTCGGACTACTGACAGTCGTGGAGAGCCCGAGCGTCCCATTCCGGTACGCGCCGGGCCTCAGCCTCGCCAACACCCAAGAGCCGCCCACGCAACTCGCCGTCTTCAGCGATGGCGATAGTGTTACAGCGATGACCGCCTATAGCGGCGATCTGGCGACGGTCGCCTATCTCGACCGGACAACGGCGGCGCTCCCGTACCGCATGCTCGCACGGCCGCGAGTGCTGGTCCTCGGTGCTGGTGGCGGCGAGCAGGTGCTGCTGGCGCTGCGCTCCGGAGCCGATCTCGTGGACGCTGTAGAGGTCAACCCGCAGATGATCGACCTGGCTCGCAATCGCTTCGCGAACTTCGCCGGCGGCATCTTCAGCCGACCGAACGTGCATCTGCATCTAGCCGAGGCGCGCGCCTTCGCTGCGACCGCTGGCGAGCGTTACGACGTGATCCAGATGCCGCTCCTTGACTCCTTCAGCGCGGCCGCGGCCGGCGTGCAAAGCATGCACGAGAATTACACCTACACCGTGGAGGCACTGCGGAATTACCTGTCGGTACTGAAACCAGATGGCGTCGTCGCCATCACGCGATGGCTGCGGGTGCCGCCGCGCGACATCCTTAAGCTGTTCGCCACGGCTACCGCAGCGCTTGAAGCGGATGGCGTGTCCCAGCCCGGCCGGCACCTGGCGCTGATCCGGAGTTGGAATACCGCAACCCTGCTTGTCGCCACGTCGCCGTTCACTGGTGAGGACGTCGCAGCCATCCGCGGCTTCGCGGACGAGAATTTCTTCGACATCTCCTGGGCGCCGGGCATCTCCGCGAGCGACGTGAACCGCTACAATCAACTCGACCAGGAATATCTCTACGAGGGAGCCCTCGCTCTCCTTGGCCCTGAACGAGCCGACTTCACGGAGCGCTACAAGTTCGATATTGCGCCGGCCACGGACAATCGACCATATTTCTTCGACTTTTTCCGCTGGCGTGCGCTGCCCGAGCTCCTGACGCTGCGCACCCAAGGTGGGGCAGCGATGCTCGACTGGGGCTACCTGATCCTGGTGACGACGCTCGTCCAGGCCGTGATCCTCAGTGCCGTCTTGATCCTGCTGCCGCTCTGGCTTCGCCGGCGCGCACTCGGGAAAGCCGTACCCCGGCTGCGCTTCGGGCTCTATTTCCTTGCCTTGGGCCTGGCCTTCCTCTTCATCGAGATCGCCTTCATCCAGCGCTTCGTGCTGTTCCTCGGCCATCCGCTCTACGCCGTCGCTGTCGTGCTTGCGGGTTTCCTCGCCTTCGCAGGTCTCGGTAGCGCCTTGGCTGCACGCTGGGTGGCGGCGGTCGGATGCGGATCCGCGGTGCGCGGCATCACCCTCGCTGTCGTAGTAATCGCATTCGTGGCCGGGACATACCTGCTCGCGCTGCCTTTGATATTCGAACGGCTGCTGGAACTCCCGGATGCCGCGAAGATTGCAATCGCGCTCCTCCTCATAGCACCGCTCGCTGTCTTCATGGGTATGCCGTTCCCCCTCGGCCTCGGCCACGTCGGCGCACGCTCGGAGGAATTTCTTCCCTGGGCGTGGGGGATCAATGGCTGTGCGTCGGTGCTAAGCGCGATCCTCGCCGCGCTGCTTGCAATGCATATCGGATTCACTGGCGTCGTGACGATGGCCGTGATCCTCTATCTTGCCGCGCCGGCCTTACTCGCCGGATCGATACGATCAGCAGACGTTGCAAGACGTTAATCCAGATCGGAACTGTTCGCGAGATAGGCGAAACGGGCAATCCTGCAATTGATGTCGGCACATCGTTTGGTGTCGATCGCGGAATGCGACATTACCCGGTGCAAACAGGGGGAGGGCGTCCCAAGCAGCCGTGCGGCGTCCAATACATGCGGCGAGGGGCGCCGTGCCCCTTTCTTCTCGTCCACCCCCAGCTATTTGTCCAAGAACAATCCTGCTCCGACTGGCAGGAGGCGCCGTCCGCCGCCTTTCGGCCGAGAAGAATAGCGAGCGCGCCATGCAAGTTCAGGTCGAAACCTTTGTGGACGAAGGTGGTGTCGAAAAGATCCGGCGATTTTACCTCAACGGCCGGCAGGTCGAAGTGGTCGAAAACCTCGATCAGTGGCATGGCGCCGACTACCGATACTTCAAGGTCAGGGGCAGCGAGGATGACGTTTACATTTTGTATCTGGACGTACTCCGAACGCAGTGGGCGCTGACGATGTATCAACGCTCGCAATCACCGGGCTCCCGCGTCGCCATGTGACGTTCGACGTCAGTATTCGCATCTCCTCACTACAGGCCTTTCCAAGCGGCTGTGGAGAGTTAAATATGTGCCATCGTCCTAATCTTGGCCGCTACGGTGATCGCTCTCCGCAATCTTAGGAAATCCTATGAGACTGCCGAAGGGCGGCTTGAAGTGCTGAGAGGGGTCAATCTCGATCTCGGCGCGGGAGACAGAGTTGCCCTGACAGGGGAGTCCGGTAGCGGAAAGAGCACGCTCCTGCATCTCATAGCCGGCCTCGACCGAGCGGACTCCGGCGAGATCGCGATCGGGGGGCGAGATATTTCCAAGCTGAACGACCGGGAACGCGCTGCCTACAGGCGGACAGAAGTCGGCCTCGTATTTCAGCAGTTCAACCTTGTCCCGTCACTAGACGTGGCCGCGAACATTGCTTTCCACGCCAGGCTCGCGGGACGCCACGACAGAGAGTGGGAAAATGAACTCGTGGAGCGCCTCGGAATCGGGACGTTGCTGACCAGATATCCCGAACAACTTTCCATCGGACAGCAGCAGCGGGTGGCGATCGGACGAACCCTTGCCGCGCGTCCCGGCTTAGTTCTGGCGGATGAGCCCACAGGAAACCTGGACGAGGCCAACGGAGACGCTGTCCTGGAACTGATGCTCTCGCTATCGAAGGGAAGCGGGTCGACACTTCTCCTGGTGACACACTCGCAAAGACTGGCGGGTAGGCTCGACCGGCAGGTGCATTTGCGATCCGGGAAGATCGAATGAAGATGTGGACCGCAGCCACGGCACTTCTGTCCCACTGGAGACGACGACCCCTGCAACTCGGCGCTCTCTTGTCCGGCCTGGCGCTGGCGACGGCCCTGTGGTGCGGAGTGCAGGCGATCAATGCAGAAGCTCGCGCGAGCTACACCCGCGCCGCGGTTGTGCTCGACCAGAACGGATTGGCGAACCTCGTTTCTCCAAACGGCAGCTCGATTCCTCAGTCCGCCTTCGTGCGGCTCAGACGGGCGGGCTGGAACGTGTCACCAGTTTTGGAGGGAGACTATCGGTTCGGAGTCACCCGGTTAAGGGTGATCGGCATCGAGCCACTGACGATGCCCGCGGAGACTAACACCGTCGACCTGGGAAATGCCGGGGACTTGCTTTCCTTCATCACGCCTCCTGGCATGCTGTTCGTCTCTCCCGCAACAGCGAAAAAAATGCGAGGACAGACGGACCTCGCGCTGCGTGTTTCGGATCGGATGCTGGACGGCGCCGCCTTCATCGACATCGGCTTGGCCCAGAAGCTGTTAAGAAGAGAGGGTGAACTCAGTCGGATTGTGATCGACGAAAACCAACGTTCCGGTCTGGAGCCGCTTGAAAAGCTTGTTCCAACGCTCTCGGTTCGCGAGCCGAATGCAGAAACCGACGTCGAGCATCTTACCGAGAGCTTCCATCTCAATTTGACGGCCTTCGGTTTTCTCGCCTTCGCGGTGGGGCTGTTCATCGTGTACTCGACGATCGGTCTCGCCTTCGAGCAACGGCGGCCGACCTTCAGAACGCTTCGTTGCCTTGGAGTTTCGTTGCGTGCGCTTGCGGTTCTGCTGCTCTCCGAGCTTGTCCTTTTCGCCCTTTCCGCCGGGGCGGTCGGCGTCGCGATCGGATATCTGGTCGCATCGCTGCTGCTGCCCGGAGTGGCTGCAACCCTTGAAGGCCTCTACGGAGCCAGCGTGCCTGGGACGCTTTCCCTGCGTCCGGAGTGGTGGGTTTCTGGTTTTGCCATCGCGGTGGCCGGAACATTGGTTTCCTCGGCGCAGAGCCTGTTGCGCTTGATGAGGGTGCCTTTGCTCGCGGCGGCCCAGCCCCAGACCTGGGGGCGATCGTGGCAAGCGGCGCGGCGGGTTCAGGTGTTGGCCGCAGCGGCTTTGCTCGCCCTCTCGGGCGCTCTTCTTCTGTGGGCTGAAGGACTCGCTGCGGGCTTTGGCGTTCTTGGCTGTCTTCTGCTCGGGGCGTCGCTACTTCTCCCCACCGTACTCTCCGGGTTCCTCACCTTAATGCAGCGAACGTCTTCGCGCGTGCTTGTCACGTGGTTCTGGGCCGACGCGCGGCAGCAGCTCCCCGGACTTTCCCTCGCGCTCATGGCATTGCTTCTTGCGCTGGCGGCAAACGTCGGCGTCGGAACGATGGTGTCGAGTTTCCGTCTCACGTTCGTCGGCTGGCTCGACCAACGCCTCGCCGCCGAGCTTTACGTCGCTGCCCGGAACGAGGGCGAGGCAGACAGGCTCAGGACATGGCTCGCAACGAAGGTGGAATCGGTGTTGCCGATCTTGAGCGTAGATGCCGAGATCCGGGGGCAGCCGATGCAGATCTTCGGTGTTGTTGACGATCCGACCTACCGGAAGCACTGGCCCCTGATTGTTGGCATGCCGGACGTCTGGGATCGGGTGGCGTCCGGTCAAGGGGTACTGGTCAACGAACAGTTCTGGAGGCGGAACCGGCTCCGCGTCGGCGATCAGCTAGATCTGGCGAGTGACTGGAAGGCGGCGGTTGTCGGCGTCTATTCGGATTACGGAAACCCAAAGGGCCAGGTCATCGCCGGAATAAACGCCCTGACCTCTCGCCACCCGCAGGTCTCGCGCCTGCGCTACGGTCTGCGGATCCAGCCTGATCAGGTGGCGGACCTACAATCAAGGCTCTCCGACGAATTCGGACTACCACCGGGTAATATCGTCGATCAAGCGGCACTGAAGGAACAGTCACAGCGGATCTTCGATCGCACATTCTTGGTTACTGGCGCGTTGAACATCTTCACGCTCGGGGTGGCAGCCCTGGCTATGTTCTCAAGCCTCCTCACGCTACAGGAAATGCGCCTCCCGCAACTTGCGCCCATTTGGGCCTTGGGGGTCACGAGACGTGATCTCGCTCTTCTTGAAGTTCTAAGGACGTTGGTGCTCTGGCTGGCGACATTTATTGCCGCTTTGCCCCTCGGCCTGGCGCTGGCGTGGGTGCTTCTGGCGGTGGTGAACGTCGAAGCCTTCGGCTGGCGTCTGCCGATCTATATCTTTCCTTACGAGTGGGTTCGCCTCGGACTCGTCGTACTCGCCGCTGCGGTCGTTTCCGTATTGATTCCGCTTCGCCGGCTGGCGGGACTCACGCCGTCGGAACTTCTGAAGGTATTCGCCAATGAGCGTTAGATCGACTCTGATCGCTTTTGCGGTGACGACCATGGCCAGCTTGTGCGGGAGCCAAACGGCCTCCGAGGGTTTTGGTGACCTTGGCTTGCCGGCTGAAGGGTTTTCGGTGCCACAGCCCGGCCTGCTGTTCCGTTTCCCTGCCGACCACGGGCCACATCCGGACTTCCGGATAGAGTGGTGGTATCTAACGGCCAATCTTGAAGCCCCCGACGGAACTCAATACGGGGCGCAGTGGACCCTTTTCCGGTCAGCGCTTGCTCCGGGTGACGCCAACGCGTGGTCGAGCCCACAGCTCTGGATGGGGCACGCAGCCGTCACCACTTCAGAAGACCATTTCGTCGCAGAACGTATATCACGCGGGGGAGTGGGGCAGGCTGGTGTTGTCGCGGCGCCGTTCTCGGCCTGGATCGATGACTGGCAGATGAAGGGACATGCCGCCCCGGGAGTGGATCAACTGGCCGACCTCAGCCTGACCGCGACTACAGAGGAATTCGGCTATGAACTCCGCCTATCGGCTACCGGTCCGCTGGTACCACAGGGCGACAACGGCTATTCGGTGAAATCAGCGAAGGGACAGGGCAGCTACTACTATTCGCAACCGTTCTATGCGGTGACCGGCTCGCTTTCGCTACCGACCGGGAATGTAGAGGTGACGGGGAAGGCTTGGCTTGACCGCGAGTGGTCGTCACAGCCGCTCGCGGAAGACCAGACCGGTTGGGACTGGTTCTCGCTGCATCTCGATACAGGCGAGAAGCTCATGGGCTTCCGTCTCAGAGATGAAGGTGAGGGATATACCTCCGCCACCTGGATCACTGCCGACGGGCGACCGGACCCTTTACCCGCAGCAGCTCTCAAGATCGTTCCCGTGCGAACCGCCAAAGTCGCAGGGCGTCAAATTCCTGTTTCCTGGAACGTCCAGATTCCCAGTCGCGGCTTTGACGTCACGACCCAGCCTCTGAACGACCATGCGTGGATGTCAACGTCCATCCCGTACTGGGAAGGCCCGATCGCCTTCGAGGGCAGTGTCAGTGGCAGGGGTTACCTGGAGATGACCGGGTACTAGCCCAAACCAAGGGTAGCGGGAAGGCGAGGGCTTTTTCTTTGAGATCACGGAAAGACGCAGCTATCGCGGCTATGGGCCGCCTACGCTATCTTCCGCATCCCCGCGCTGAGAAAGTCCCTGGGGCTGGCGGGCCTGCCGAAAAACTGACCGCCGGGCGATAGCCTTGGTTCGGCGCCTGGGATGGCTCAGACAGCCGCAATTCCCGAAAGATCGCAGCGCGATGCCTCTTGTTCAGAGCGACTTCAACACGTCGCCAATTGCATCCAACAGCATGTCCGAGTTCTCGCGGGAGAAGACGAGGGGTGGCCTGATTTTTAGAACATTGGCATTGGGGCCGGAGGCGCTGATGAGGATGCGGCGCTCTCGCAGACCATTGACGATCCGGGTCGTCAGCGCGGCATCGGGGCTCTTGGCGGCAGGGTCGGCGACGATCTCGACGCCGATGAAGAGACCGGAACCGCGCACGTCCCCGATGGCGTGGTAGCGATCGGAAAGGCTCTTGAGGCCGTCCATCAGGTAGGAACCGACCTCCAGCGCATTCTGCTGCAGGCCTTCAATGCGGATCGTGTCGAGCACTGCCCTGCCGGCCGCGGCGGCGACCGGATTGCCGCCGAACGTGTTGAAATAACGCGCCTTTCGGCCGAACTCGGCGATCACATCGGGGCGCAACACAATGCCCGCCGTCGGATAGCCGTTGCCCATTGGCTTGCCGATCGTCACCATGTCGGGTGCAACGCCGTGGCGTTCGAAACCCCACATGGTTTCGCCCGTGCGGCCGAAGCCAGGCTGCACCTCGTCAGCGATAAAGAGGCCGTCAGCCTCGTGGATCGCGTCCACCGCGCCGCCGAGCGTCGCACGACTCGCGGGACGGGCACGGCGGGTATCGGATATATATCCTGATATAACACGGAGGCTGGCCATGAGCAGTGCCGCACAGAAGAGAGCGATCCAGAATTACCGCGCGCGCTTGACGCAGCGCGGCTACAAGCGCTTCGGAACTGCTGCTCGCTTGGTGGGCTGGCATTCTCACCCCGTTTCCTTCGATGCGCCTCACGCAATCGATCTTACTTTTGCTGCATTGCAACACAAACAATGGCGCGACCGTGGGCCGGGACTGCGGGATTGAGACCAAGGTTTCCGTAGAAAGAACCTTGTCAGTGTAAGGATATCCGATGCTTGACGCACCAAAATCGAAACCTCAGGACTTGGAAACCATCGCACGCAGCGGCGGGGCCCTCCGCCGCATGGCTGCACGCGTACCAACCTATCTGACGGATGTGCGGGAAAATCCAGCCTGGCTACCGATGTTCCTGCTGGCGCGGACGATGCCGTTCCGCAAGGCGCATTGGCTGACCGCCAGACCCGTGCGATCAAGTACAAGTACTGCGCCTTCGATGTTCGGTGACCTGAGAGCGGAAGGTGTCGCGGCCGAACTCAGGCGAACAGGAATCGCTACCGGTCTCACACTGCCAGCGTCGATCCAAGCGGAAATCGCTCGTTTCGGGCACGAAACACCGTGTTTTGGCAACTTCGATCGTAAGCTTGAGTTTCTCGCCGGTGAGCACGCAGACGCTGAGCGGCGTTTCGGCCGCACGATACTGAGTGGCCATCATTTCGAGCGAGTCCAGCAATGTGACGCCGCCCTGGCGGTGCAGCGGGACCCGTTGCTTCTCGACGTGGCCAGGCATTATCTCGGTGGTGAAGCCAAGCTGATCACCACACGGACATGGTGGAGCTTCCCGACGAAGTCGGCCTCGGAGGCCGATCTCAGCCGCGCCTCGTTCAAGTTCCATTTCGATCTCGACGATTGGCGGATGTTGAAATTCTTTTTCTACCTCACCGACGTCGATGCCGATGCCGGCCCGCATGTCTATGTTCGCGGCAGTCACAACCGCCGGCGCATCAAGCATCAACTGACGCTGCTCGTGGGGCATCCGGCCGATGAAGTGCTGGGTTTCTATGGTGAAGACAGCGCCGTCACCTTGACCGGCAATGCTGGCACGGGTTTTGTCGAGGACCCCTTTGGCTTTCATATGGGGACATTGGCAAAACAGTCCCCGCGCCTGATGATGGAGGTCGGGTTTGGCGTGTCGAAGCCGTCAAAGCGCCGCTATCACGGTGAACCGGTCATCCGCTGAACTCGGCGGCAACTGCAAGCCGCCGCCAATGGGGCTTCAAATGTCATCTGGCATCCGTTAGATACCTCCACGTCGTGTGAGGCGCGAGGTGGGGTCTGATGTTGAAGCTGCTTAAACAGTGGGCTCGGACGATCAAGAGAGACGTCCATGCTCTTTGGCTAGCCTCGCACGACCCTCGCACGACCCTCGCACGCCGTGGTACGCAAAGGCATTTTCCTTCTTAATAGCGGCCTACGCGCTCTCGCCCATTGATCTTATTCCAGACTTCATCCCCGTCCTCGGTTATCTCGACGAGGTGATCATACTGCCGCTGGCAATCCTCCCGGCTATACGCATGGTACCTCCTGATGTCATGGCGGAACATCATGCAACAGCCGCAGCCGGAAGGCCGGTTAGTCCCGGCGCGGCGTTTTTCATTGTTGCAATATGGATCGTGGTTCGAAGATTGTCCTGTAGCTTCCCAGCACACGATGCCTAGTCTACCACTCAGACAGGAGTGGGGCGATATAGGCTACGGAGCGTGATCATGCCCTATCTTAAGAACTAATGCATGGCTCCTCTCCAGGATTCTAGGAGCCGAAGCGACGATCTCGTTGAGATGGTCGTATCGCCAACGCGAACGACGGTTTCGACCGCCCGCGTAAACGCTGATCGCCCAGCCGTATGTCAGCTTTCCAAGTCGGTCGCCGTGACGACATCCTCGGCACCATCGGCGTCGGCGATGAGACAGTCGAGGCAGTCGCTGCCACGCAGGCGCTGGACGGCGTCGTAGAGCCGAGCAAGAGCGGAAAGATGCTTACGGCGTGTCGATGGCTCCAGCAACGTTTTCAGGACGTCGCTCCAGATCGTCGCCCAGAACCGCGGAGCCGGAGGAACCCACGCTGACCAAACCAGCCGTCGCTGGCGGCAACGATGTCGAACTGAGCTTGAGTGGCTTGTTTCGTAGCAGATGAAAGGACGCGCTGCACTTCGGTGTAGGGCGAGAACGCAACAGCCAAATGACCTTTCACACCGTTTCGGAAGGTTGCCTAAAAGGTCATTAGGTTCGAAAAAGCAACACTGCCCAAATGGCTGTCCAGTTCCATAATACATCTTACGTGATTTTCGGCACTATTGCCCCTTTTAAGGGGTTGATAACTTGGTTTTCGGCGGTAATGATCCCATCAAAGGGGTCGAAAAATGAAAAGAACACTGCAGATCCACTTTGACGGCGAATGGCACGACGCGGCAGCTCTTGAGCTGAAGGACGACGATACCGGCTACGTCGGTAGTTCGGTCGTCGACTACGATCTCGACTACTTTCTCGCCACGGCCGCGCAGGGTTTCGCTGCGGGTCAGACGGTCTGCGATCACCGCGCATTGTCTGTTCGCTGTCCGATTGACCTTGAAAATCGGTACAGCCGTCACTGGCCAGCTTTCCTCCTGGATCTCATGCCACAAGGCCATGCACGGCGAAAGTTGGCTGAGCATATGGGGCTCGACGAAGCGGCTCGTTCATCGGATCTATCTTTGCTCCTCCGAGCCGCAACGGGCGGAATTGGCAACATCCGCATCAAGGAAGCGGCAGAAGCGGAGTCCGCTCGATTGAGCGGCTTGCAGCGCCAGGGCGTAACGGAGGCGGATATCCTCGGGCGATCGGACCGCTTCATGGAAGTTGCCGACCGTTTCGCAATGTTGGCTTCCGGTTCTAGCGGACTGCAGGGTGAGTGGCCAAAACTGTCAATGACCCAGGCGAAGAACGGGCTCTTTTATCCCGACAGCATCGTGACCGACGACGAGGCCCTACGGCACGTCATCGTCAAGCTTGTTCGTGGCCCTGAAGCAGTTGACCGCACCATACTTGAAGGCGAAGCGATCTATTCGCGCATTGCCTTGGAACTTGGTCTCAAAGTCAAAGAACCGTCGATTTACGCTGACGGTGTGCTGATCATCCCTCGCTTTGACCGGAGCCTTAGCGCGAATGGGGAGACGATCCGGCTCGGACAGGAAAGCCTCGTTTCGGCGCTCGGTGTTGCAGAGTTCGGTCACATCGGCACACATGAGGCCTACATCGAGCTACTGAAACGGCATTCCGATGACCCGATTGCCGACATTGCAGAATATTTGAAACGCGATATCGCCAACCTCGCGCTCGGCAATCCCGATAATCACGGTCGTAACTCCGCGTTGAGCAAGTACCCCAACGGAAAGATGCGACTGTCACCACTCTTTGACTTTGCTCCCATGCGGTTGGCGAAAGAGGGCGTTGTGCGATCTACCCGTTGGGCCTCCATGCGTGACGGCGGCCTGGACCATTCACCTGACTGGAAACGGATTTGTGCTGAGGTCTGGCCGGACCGCGATGTTCAGACGAAGCTGATGTCAGAGCTGCAGGCTTTCGCACAGCGTCTCAGACTGGTGCCGAGCCATGCGAAAAGGTTGGGAGCGCCGGACGTCATCATCGAACGAGCCATGATGCGCTGCAGCGAGATCGCTGACGGTGTTGAAGACGCGTTCTCTAAACCGGAAGGAGCCTGATCAAAGTGGCACGGTGGAAAAAGCCGACGAAAGAGCAGGTTTCGGTGATGCGCCAGGATCTTGCAGAACAGGCGCGACGCGGCGGCTTGCATTTGCCGGATGCTGTGGTGGATATGCGCAAAAGCATAGGCCTCACGCAGCAGGAGTTTGCCAACACCCTCGGCCTTACTCGTAGACAGGTCGCGGAAATCGAAGCGGGCACTGCTAACCCGACATTGGAGACGTTGGACAAGGTTGGCCGGCTGTTTGGCTTCGCAGTGGGTTTCGTGCCGAAGCTACGGCAGGATCCCTAATCAAAGTTCTCGCTCGACGTGTCGCATCCGTTCTGGAGGTTATCCTACCCTACTGTGGATCGGCTTATCGCTTTGCTCGTGGTGCTCGAGACCCGCTTCCGTCCGGCCCATTTTCTAGAAGACACGGTATTTGAAAGCCCGATCGTTATGGTGTTTACGCGATATGTAGCCAGGCCTCGTCGCGATCACGCGCTGCTCCTCTTGGGTCCCGTCTGTTTATCCGCCCGTGCAGCTTGACGTCCAATTTAAACTGCATCCAATTTAAACTCGACGTCGCCCGACAGCAGGTCTTATTTGCGGGGTAAACCGTTTCCTCAGCGTCGTTCAGAACCGTCGAGACGGTGTTTCAGCCGGCTGTGAAGACGAATTGAAAGGACCTGTCGGCGGCAAAACGTCGAAGGTATTCGACACGGAACGCTTCGGACGGGGGCAGTCGGTCCCGCTTTCCCCGCTGACGCGGCGCTATACTGAAAGCTCCGATACGCTTCATCTGGAGCTGGCCGATCCTTGTCGGCCGGTTGCAACGCTAAGGGACTTGTCGCAGCACCTCAGGCCTTCGGCGAAGGCCATCATCAGTGGTCCGACGCCCTTGGCGTCATCGGCGACCACCTGCTCCGAGAGGTAGTAGCCGGGCGAGCCGTCGCGATAGTTGCCTTCGAAGCCGCCAAGACCAGCGACACCGACGATTGTCGTCAATCGAGTGATGCCCTCGCTATCGGCGACAAGGCGCCCCGAAATCAATGCGTTGAGGGCCCGCCGGCCGGCCACAATGGCTCGATCAGCCTGAGAAAGGCCCAGTCGCGCGTAGCGCAGCAATGCGTAGGCAAACATGGCAGAAGCAGAGCTTTCCTCATAATTGCACGCAAGATCGGGCTCATCGAGGACTTGCATCCAGAGGCCGGACGGCGTCTGGCGTGCCATCAACTCGTCAAGCAGCAGGCTGGTCCTCAAACGTAGCGCTGCGGTCGCCCTGTCGTTGGGCAGAAGCGCCAGCGCATCAACCAATGCCATTGCCAGCCAGCCGACGGCCCGGGCCCAGACCGCCGGCGACCTGCCTGTAATCGGGTCGGCCCAACTTTGCTTCCGGCTGTCATCATAGCCGTGCACGTAGAGGCCCTTGGCGGTCGCGGTGAGCGCAAGTGCTGACGTGAACTGCTGAAGCGCATCGGCAATCAGAGCCGGATTGCCGGTCGTAAGTGCGTATTCGATCTGAAACGGGAGACCCATATAGAGACCATCGAGCCAGACCTGGTTAGGGTAGCGCTGCTTGTGCCAATAGTTGCCGGAGAGAATACGCGGATGGGTTTCGAGTTGGCCTGCGAGATGATCTGCCGCTTTCCTGTAGCGGGGATCCCCTGTTTCTACGGCGAGCGGGAACAGGACGCGTCCTGCAAGGATGTTGTCGATATTGTACTCCGCATGATCGTAGCCGAGCAGTGTGCCGTCAGGAGCGACCTGGCGGTCGATAAGCCGGCGCAGGTGCTCGCTCCAGCGCCCCTCGCCGGTCGCCTCGAAAAGAAGGCGGAGACCGCGGTAAATGCAGCCGTCCTCATAGCACCAGCTTCCCCCCTTATAGGGAGTGTAGCGTCGCGCGAATTGGTCGAAATAGGTGGTCGGGTCCATCGGATATCTCATTCAAGGGAAACGGAAATCGAGGCTTTGCTCAAGAGCGCAGGTTCATCGCAGTCGACGTCGGCGCACTCGGCGACGATCGTCTCGTGCCGCATCGGTCGCACCCGGTCAGCCATGATCGGAGGCGTAGCGGTCGCGTCGCCGCGAAAGGACGCGATCTTCAACCGGCGAACTCTGATGTTGCGGATCGGTGCTTCCGGCAGCCCGAGAAATGCCCCTGCCGCGTGCGCGAGCTTGCGGATTTCGACGTCCTCAACGGTGACACCATCGATGATTGGGGTTCCCGGGCCGGTAGCAGCCGGCCAGCGCGATTGCACCCACTCATCGTGGCCGTCCGCGTCGCAATGATAATGGGCGTTGGCCGATAGCGCCGTCTCGACGCCATCCATGAGAACTCGCCGCATGGCAATGTTCGTGATCGAGCCGCCGCGACCGCGCCTTGTCTTCAGACGCAAGCCGCGATCGGTGCCGATCATCTCGCAGTCCTCGACGGCGACATCGTGCACGCCGCCGGACATTTCCGAGCCAATAACGAGGCCGCCGTGGCCCCGCTCCATCAGGCAATGGGTGACACGGATGCCGCGAGTTTCGGTAAGGTGATCGTCTTCGCCATTTGGCCCGCGCTTTCCCGCTTTGACTGCGATGCAGTCGTCCCCCACGGAAAATCGCACGCCGGTGATCGTGACGTCGCGGCAGCTTTCGGGATTGAATCCATCGGTATTCGGGCTGTCGGGCGGAGCAGCCACGGTGAGGCCTGCAGCGACCAGCCGGCTGCAACCTTGCGGATGGACTGTCCAGGACGGCGCGTTGCGGATGGTAAAGCCAAGCAATTTCACGTCCGTGCAGGAAACGAGGTGGAGGCCACGCGGGCGGCGGGCTCCGTCGCGGGTTTCCTTTGGCCAGCTCCACCAATCACCCCGGTCTCCTGATCCGTCGAGCGTGCCCTCGCCCTCGATCACCAGGCTTTCAGCGCCGATGGCATGTATTGGAGCGGCAAAACAGGCGGCCGGCAGACCCTCCCAGCTTCCCAGCATCCTGCCCATTGCATCGCGCCCCTCAAGAATGGGCCAGCCCGCGCGCACCGAGGGCGCATGAAGGACCGCTCCCTTGGAAATATGCAGCGTCATGCCGCTCTTGAGCCGAACCGGAAAGGTCGTCCAGTCACCTTTGGGCAAGTGCAAAGCGCCCCCGTCGGGCACGGCGACGACGGCATCCGCCAGTGCGGCGGCATTGGCGCGGGCACCCTCAAGGTCGTTGTGACGCACACCCTGCACAAGCCCGAATGCGGTTGGATCGATCAGACCGGCGCAGGCTGCCGTTTCGAACTCGAGCGATTGGAACCCTTCGACCTCGAGCCGGTAGCGAACACCGGGCTGCAGATCGTGAAAAAGGCTCACGACCGTCGTTGCCGCGCCTTCGCGCACGTCGCCGTCGCCAGTCAACGCCGAAAGCCGCCAGGACGCGGGCTCAAGCAGGCGATAGAGCGCTCCGGCTTTAGGCAGGCAAAGCGCTGCCGTTCGCGCTGACAGCGCGATGATGGACGGTCGGATCATGGTCTCGTTCTCTTGGCTTGTCCCGTAAAGACGACCCGCCGCGGATATCGCAGCGGGAAGTCTGAGGATCAATCGAACTCGGCGAGCACTTCGTTCACCGTATCGATGATCTGCGCGGCTGCCTCATCCGCCTTGAGCTGGCCATAGGCATATTCCTCCAGCGTATCGATAAAGGCTGCGCGCACTTCCGGATGCTCGTTGAACGGCGAGACGGCCGGGCCGCTTGCGGCAACGACGATCGCGTTTGCTGCGCGCACTTCCGCTTCGCCCTTGTTGCCGAGACGGGCGGCGGCGGCCTTCGACGCCGGCAAGCCGCGCGATGTGCCGAGCGCATCGATGCCCTCCGGTTCGTTCAGCAAGCAATTGACGATCTGAGTTGCCGCCTCGGGGTCCTTGGAGTACTTGGAGATGGAGAACACCATCGAGGGCTTGCGATAGACCCCTTCGGTCACCGCATCCGGAAGCTTCAACATTGCCACCGGCTTCAATAGCTGACCGTCTTTCAACGGGTCTGCATATTTCGAATAGGTCGAATCCCATTCGTAGGAGCCGGCAATCTTGCCGTCTGCCCAGGCCGGCTTTTCAAACAGATTGACATTGCCATCGGCTGCTTCTTCCTTCTGCGATCTGATCGCTCCGGTCTCGACCAACTTGCCCAGGAACGATATGCCCTCGGCAAGTTCCTCCGGCGTCCAGGCAACGCGATTGGTCGCGGGATCGACTAGATCCTTCCCGGTCTTCTGCACCACGGCCAGCGTGGTCAAAAGCTGCGCCGTCTCCTTGACGGCGTTGAAGGTATAGTAGTCCTTGCCGAGCTTTTCCTTGATCGTCGCCGTGGCCGTGAAGAATTCGTCCCAGCTTTTCGGAATGGCGACGCCTGCCTTTTCGAATGTCGTGGCGTTGAAGAAGAAGACGCGGCCCGTCGTCGAAACGGAGAGCCCTTGCAGCACGCCGTTCATCGAGCTGGCGGCGAGCTCCGCCTCGCTCCAGTTGGAAAGATCGATCGCCTTGAGCTTGCGCAGATCAGCGAAGCCGTCGCCATTCTTCGAGAACAACGGCAGCCAGGGCCAGTTGACCTGGATGATATCGGCTTCGGTCTTGCCGGCCATCTGGGTCGTCAGCTTTTCGAGGTAACCGTCAAATCCCGTGAATTCGCCCTTGACTGTATGGCCATATTTCTCGCCACAGGCGGCGATCGCCTTCTGGGTGGCGACGTGGCGGCTCTCGCCGCCCCACCAGGCCATGCGCAGTTCGGCGCCCTGAGCGGCCGTCCCGAGGGCCAGGGCGCCATAGGCAACGCCGGCCAATGCTGCGATCGTTCTCTTCATTTTCATCGAACTTCTCCTCCTTGGAATTGGGCCGAGCGCTCCCTCCTCACAGCGAAACGTTGCGGCCATCGGTCTTGTCGAAAACATGCAGGTGGTCGGGGTCCGGGCGCAGGCGGATAACGTCCGACTGGCCAAGTGTCTCGAATTCGGCGGCGCCCACGACGCTCACCAGTTTGCGGCCTTCGAGGTCGGCATGCAGGTACACTTCGTGCCCCATGAACTCGGCGTTGGTGAGCCTTGCTGAAAGGCCCGGCCCATCGGCGACGAGCGAAAGATGCTGCGGGCGCATGCCAAGCACGGCCTCTGTAGGTCTGGCCGAAAGTCTGCCCTCGAGATTGGCGCCGAGCGCCACGCGCTGGCTTCCGATCTGGAGATCGCCGCCCTGAAGCGTCGCATCGACGAGGTTCATCTCGGGGCTTCCGATGAAGCCGGCGACAAACAGGTTTGCCGGACGATTGTAGAGTTCCTTGGGCGTTGCCACCTGCATGATGTGGCCAGCCTGCATGACGCAGATCCGGTCTCCCATGGTCATGGCTTCCGTCTGGTCGTGCGTCACGTAGATGACAGTCGAAGACAGGCCTTCGGCCTTCAACTGTCTGTGCAGACCGGTGATGCGGACCCGCATTGAGGCGCGCAGCTTGGCGTCGAGATTGGAAAGCGGCTCATCGAACAGGAAGACGCCTGGCTTCTTGATGAGGGCACGTCCGAGCGCGACGCGCTGCGCCTGTCCGCCGGAGAGCTGCTTTGGCAGGCGGTCGAGCAGCGGCTCGATCTCGAGGATCCTGGCCACGTGCTTGATGGCTGCGTCGATCTCTGCCTTCGGCTTGCCGGCAATCTTCAGCCCGAAAGCCAGGTTGCCGCGCACCTTCATGTGCGGATAGAGCGCGTAATTCTGGAACACCATCGCGATCGAACGCTTGCCCGGCGGCAGGTCGTTGACCCTTTGGTCACCGATCACGATCTCGCCGCCCGAGACTTCCTCGAGCCCCGCGACCATGCGCAATGTGGTGGACTTGGCGCAGCCCGAAGGCCCGACGAAGACCATGAACTCACCATCCTCGATGTCGAGGTTGATGCCATGCACGGCCTTGAACGCGCCGCCATAAACCTTTTCAAGATCTTTCAGTTGAACCTTTGCCATGGTCAGCCTTTGACTCCCCCGGAGGAGATCCCTTCAATGAAGTACCGTTGCGCAGCGAAGAACACGACCAGAGCGGGTGTGATGGTCAGCACCGACATTGCGAGAATGCGGTTCCATTCAAAGGCCTCTGTCGTGTCGATGGAGAGTTTGAGCGCGAGGCTCACGGGATACTTGTCGACCGATGACAGATAGATCAGCGGGCCCAGAAAATCGTTCATCGTCCACATGAACTGGAACAGGCAGACTGAGATCAGCGCCGGCGCCAGCATTGGAACGACGATGTAGACCAGCGTCTGGAAACTGTTTGCGCCATCGACACGCGCTGCCTCTTCCATGTCTGCCGGCAAAGAGCGTAGGAACTGCACCAGCATGAAGACGAAGAAGGCATCGCCGGCGAAGGCAGAGGGCACCCAGAGCGGCAGGAAACTGTCCAGCCAGCCGAGATCACGGAACAGGATATATTGCGGGATGCGCGTCACGACATTCGGCAAGAGCAGGATCGCGATCACCGAAGCGAAGAGGATCTTCTTGAACGGGAAATCGAACCGCGCGAAGGCGTAGGCCGCCATGGTGCAGGAGATCGCCGTGCCGATCACCTTCGGCAGGATGATCAGGAACGAATTCCAGAAGAACCGGCCGAAGGTATAGGGCGTCGATGTCTGCCAGCCTTTGATGTAGCCATCGGCGGTCGGGTTGTCCGGCAGGAAGCCCGCCCCGGCGAAGATCTCTGAGTTGGTCTTGAAACTCGCGCCGACCAGCCAGATCAGCGGATAAAGCATGACGAAACCGACCGAAAAGAGCAACACGTAGCGAACCGTCGTCGACAGCAGGCCAAGCCTTGCCCTGCGTGTGGTCTGCTGGCCGTTGAGCGTTTGAAGATCGGCCATGGCTCAGTTCCTCTTGTCGCCGGCGTAGTAGACCCATTTCTTCGAAGACCAGAAGGCGACGAGGGTCAGCACGGTAATGATGGCAAAAAGCACCCAGGCAATGGACGAGGCATAGCCCATGTTGAACTTCTTGAACGCCTCGTCATAGATGTAGAGCGGCAGCAGATAGGTGGCCTTCAGCGGACCGCCCTGGGTGATGATGTAGGGGCCATTGAACTCCTGGAACGCCTGAACCATCTGCATGATAAGGTTGAAGAAAATGACCGGGGTCAGCAGCGGCAGCGTGATCCAGAAGAAGGTCCGCACTTTGCCCGCACCATCGATTGCCGCCGCCTCATAGAGCGATTTGTCGATGGATTGTAGCGCTGCCAGGAAGATGACCATGGCCGAACCGAACTGCCAGCAGCGCAGAAGCGTAATGGTGAAGAGCGCATTGGTCGGATCGCCGAACCAGTCGACCGGGGCAAGCCCCAACGTGGCGAGCGCCATGTTCGCAAGCCCCTCCGAGGCAAAGACATAGCGCCACAAGACGGCGATGGCGATCGAACCTCCAAGGATCGACGGCACATAGAAGGCCGTGCGGAAGAGGCCGATAAATTTCAATCGGTAATTCAGGATCGCTGCGATGAAGAGGGCAAAGGCGAGCTTCAACGGCACGGTCAGGAACACGTAGAGCAACGTGACGTTCAACGACTTGATGAACGTGCGGTCACGGGTAAACAGCCGCTCGTAATTGGCGAGCCCCGTCCAGCGTGGCTCGCTCATCAGGTCATACCTGGTGAAGCTCAGGTAGAACGAGCCGATGAACGGAATGGCCGTGAAAATCAAAAGGCCGATGATGTAGGGCGCGAGATAACCGAGCCCGAGAAGGCGCTGCCCTTTCATGCCCTTCCTCCCGGATGGCACAGAAATGCTGTCTTTATGGATACATTTTCGTACAAATTACGCTCCCGGATCGGCACGGACCAAAGTGGGATTTCCCCTTTTTCGCCACGACCCGATCCCTCCTCCCAGACGATGTGGTGCGCATACGCGGTTTATGCGGTGACAATCGTCCATCTCTTCTGCAGAATGAATTCACAAAGGCGAGGAAAAAGATGGACGAAATTGAAGGTGGAATTCTCTCTGCGATTCCGCCGACGGCGCTGACCCTCAATTTGACGCGAGCCGCTATCCGCATGGAACACTCGCACACCTGGCGGATCGACAAGTCCAATGAGGTCGATGACCTTGTGATCTGCCTCGAAGGGCGCGGGCATTACCTGATAGACGGCGAACCTCGAATCATGGAGCCGGGTGACGCGATGCTGATTTTGCGTGGCCAGCGTTTCGTCGGATGGAATGTGGGGCGGGAGACCTACCTCGGCGTCGCGCAGCACTTCACGCTCGATATCTACGGACGCCACAACCTCGTCGCGCAGATGGACCTGCAACCGAAGTTGCGCCTCATGCGCTGGCCGCTTCTCGAACCGCTGGTCCGGCACTATCGTCAGAGTGCGCCTCCATCCTCCGTGACCCTCGGCCAGCATCACCTGTTCATGGTGTTGCTCATCGCCTTTATCGAGGATGCGTTCATCGGGTGGCGGGACCATGCCACCTACCAACCCGAGGGTGCCGACGCGATCGATCTTGCGGTCATGAAGGCCGCAACTATGATCTCTGCCAACCCGCTTGATCCGGATATTGCGACCCGTGCGGTCGATGCAACGCCCTATAATCGCGACTACTTCCTGCGCGAATTCCAGAAGCGGGTGACCCGCACGCCGCGCAAGTACCAAGAGCTGAAGCGAATGGAGCGCGCGATGCACTTTCTGGAGGCTGGCCTTTCGGTCGCGGCGGCCGCCACCGAAGTAGGCTATTCCGACCCCTATTACTTCTCCCGCATGTTCAAGCGGACCTTGGGCCTCAGTCCGCGCGATCATCTGAACAAGGTCCGCCAGAGCCGCGATGGCGGCTTGATGCAACTCGATGAGCCCGAGCAGGCACTGGCGCTTGCGGATGGACTTGCCGGTAATCAGTCGGACACGCGATCGGCACTGGGTCGCTAAGCATGCAAGATGGGCTGCCGCAATCTCTGTCCCGGGCCGAGGAAGAGCATAAGGTCTGCGCGCAGCTGGCATCTCCTGATGTTCTCAGCCTACGGCTATTTTGAACTGGGCGAGCGCACCGCGATCGATCTCTATGCCGAGACCGGGCGCGTCCGGGATGGCAACGACACCATTCACGGCCTCGATCGGCGTCTTCAGCACCGCCTGGCGGAAGGGATTCTCCGTCCGGTCGAACTCCATGATCGGCTCGATCGGGTTCACCCGCACCGGGTCCGGCGTCATCGCCGCCATGAACTGTAGCGCAGCGGCAAGATGCACGCCGGTACCCCAGACATGCGGCACGATGCGAACGCCATGCAACGTCGCAAGACTTGCAATCTTCGCCATCTCGGAGAACCCACCGCAGCCGCAGAGATCCGGCTGCAGGATGTCGACGGCGCGGCTCTCGATCGCGGGCCACATTCCGTAACGCGCGTGCCACGTCTCGCCGCCTGCGACCGGGATGGGCTGCCCGGCCCTGACCTCGCGATAGGCCGAAAGCTGTTCCGGCACCACTGGCTCCTCGAACCAGTCGATATCGTAGTCCGCCGCCGCCTTGCCGAGGCGGATCGCCTCGGTGACGGTGTAGCCATGGTTGGCATCGATCATCAGCCGCATCTCGTCGCCGATCGCCTCGCGCACCGCGCGGATGACGCGCAGGTCTTCGTCGATGCTAAAG
>NZ_FMXF01000071.1:0-8571 GCF_900103435.1 Sinorhizobium sp. NFACC03 | reverse complement strand
CCGCCCGAATCCTGCACCACCAGGTGGCTGTAGGATTTGTGGTAGTCGACGCCGATATGGTATTCATAGGACGCAGTCATGCTTCCAACTCCCGTGTTGAAGATCTCCAAAACCCCAACAGGATTAAGCCGACAGGCTGGAAGCGTGACTGTCCCTCGATCATCACCTGCATCTCAGTGATCCGTTCTCTCAGTGGGCGGGCGCTCTTTCATGCCACCTCCTTGGCAGCGCCCGGTTAGACGGCCGGCAGCGCCGATAACGTGCAAACTGATTGCGCAGCAGGACTGGACGTGCAGAGCACCTCCTCTTGCTGGTTCCTGTAAGACGCAGGCGCCAGCGGAAAGCCGACACCGAAATTTGCAGGATTTTGTAACTATTGCAGGTTCGCTTGGGCGTCGCTCGCGGCACGCCTTCAACCCGTCTGGATCCAACCCACTTGATTGTGCCTCGAAGGTCCTCTCTGTTGTCCCGTGCCGTTCGAGCAATAGATAGAGGCCGAAGCACTGTTGGGGGAGTGACAAGTGTGACGGGATTTCGATGGATTCGCTGATTACCGCGGCAGGCCAGGCGCTGGCCGCTGGTGACCTCCTCGGCGTGCTGAAGCGGGTCGCCTTGCGCGACGACCCGCCGGCGCTGGCGCTCCGCGGCATCGCGATGGCTCAGCTCGGAGATCTCGGCCGCGCCAAGACGCTGTTGAAGGCGGCGGCGCGCGGCTTCGGCCCGAAAGAGGCCGTGGCCCGCGCGCGATGCATCGTTGCCGAAGCGGAGATCGCCATCGTCTCGCGCGATCTCTCCTGGCCGATGAAGGCGCTCGACGCAGCCCGCGCGACGCTCGAAGCCCATGGCGACCACCTCAATGCCGCGCACGCCCGCAATCTGGGCGCCCGCCGCCTGCTGCTGATCGGCCGTCTCGACGAGGCCGAACAGATGCTTGCCGGTATCGATCCAGGCCGGCTGACTCCACCGGCGAGAGCCACGCACGAGCTCGCGATTGCCGGCCTCGCCGTTCGACGATTGCAAACCGCTTCGGCGGCCAGCGCCTTCACCCGGGCGACTGAAGCGGCGCGAGCAACCGGCATAGCGGCGCTGGTCGCGGAAGTCGAAGGCGCGGCGCTTGTCCTGAAGACGCCGGCGGCCCGGCTTCTGACCAGGGGAGGCGAACGCCTGCTGCTGCTCGACGACGTCGAAGCCCTGCTCAACTCCGGTACCCTGGTGGTCGATGCATGCCGAAACATCATCCGGCGCGAGGCCTCCGCCGTTTCGCTTGCAACACGGCCGGTACTCTTCGCGCTGGCGCGTGCTCTCGCAGAGGCGTGGCCGGCCGATGTCTCGCGGCGCGCCTTGCTCGCCCGTGCCTTTGGCGCGAAACATGTCGACGAATCCCACCGGGCACGATTGAGGGTCGAGATCGGACGGCTTCGCGACGAACTCCGCGCATTCGCGGATATCAGCGCGACCAGCGACGGCTTCCGGCTGGCTCCGCGTGGCGACCACGCGGTCGTGGTGCTTGCACCGCCGGTCGACGATCGGCATGCGGCGATGCTGGCGCTTCTTGGCGACGGCGAGGCATGGTCGAGCTCCGCTCTCGCCATCGCGCTCGATGCCAGCCCGCGCACGGTGCAACGGGCGCTCGAAGAGCTCTCCTCGGAAGGTAAGGTTCTGCCGGTCGGCCGCGGGCGGGCGCGACGCTGGGTGATCCCGCCTGTGCCCACATTCCCGACAGTCTTGTTACTCCCCGGTCCACTGCCAAGCGATTAGGATTGAGACCATGAAACGATCCGAAGCCGAAATCCTCCGCGAATATGGCCCCTTCCCTGGCGCCGACCACATCCATGGCGTCACCTTCGACGGTCGGAACATCTGGTTTGCCTCCGGCGACAAGATCAATGCCCTCGATCCGGAAAGCGGGAACCCGGTGCGCTCGATCGATGTCGCGGCGCATGCCGGTACCGCCTTTGACGGCAAGCATCTGTTCCAGATCGCCGAGGACCGCATCCAGAAGATCGATCCCGAGAGCGGCCGCGTGCTGGCAACGATCCCGGCACCGGGCGGCGGCGGCGATTCCGGCCTTGCCTGGGCGGAGGGAACCCTTTGGGTCGGGCAGCACCGAGGTCGGAGGATCCATCAGATCGATCCCGAAACCGGCGCAATCCTGCGCACCATCGAATCCAAGCGCGTCGTGACGGGCGTCACCTGGGTCGACGGAGAGCTCTGGCACGGCACCTGGGAAGGCGACGACAGCGACTTGAGGCGCGTCGACCCCGAGACGGGGTCGGTGCTCGAGCGGATCGTGATGCCATCAGGCGCCGGTGTCTCGGGGCTGGAGTCCGATGGCGGCGAGCGCTTCTTCTGCGGCGGCGGCGGGAGCGGAACGATCCGGGCCGTCCGCCGGCCGAAGAAGCATGCTCCCTAGGTTCATCCCTCAGCGCAAGGTCTCCAGCCTGGCCGCTCGTCGAGCAAGCAGCTTGGCGGCCAGCGCCAGCGCCGCAAGCGCGAGGCCGAGTGCGCTGACGCCCGGCCAGGAGCCATAGCTCCAGGCGGCGAAGGACAGGGCCGAACCCGCCGCTCCCCCAAGAAACATGCTGGTCATGAAGACCGTGTTGATACGGCTGCGCGCCGCGGGCTCGAGCGCATAGATGATGTGCTGGTTGGCAATCAGCGCGACCTGGATGCCGATATCAAGCACGATGACGCCAACCACCAGTCCGGCGATCGAGGCCCAGGCTCCGAGTACGACCCAGGCAGCGAGCGTCAGAGCCGCCCCGAACCAGACGACGGACCGCGGATCTCGCCGATCCGCCATCCTGCCGGCGACCGGTGCCGCAAAGACGCCGATTGCCCCGACAATGCCGAACAGACCGGCGGCATCGGCGCCCAGATTGAAACGCGGCGTCGCAAGATAAAGCGCGAGCACGGTCCAGAATGCCGTAAAGGATGCGAAAAGCGCCGCCTGCACCATCGAAGCGAGACGGAGCGCGGGCTCGCGCCGCCAAAGAGTGGCGAGCGAGGCCAGGGCTTCGCGATAGGACAAACGCAATGCCGGGCGCAAATCCGGCAAGGTCCGAAACATCAGGAACGAAGCTGCAAGTGCGAGTGGCACACTTGCCCAGAACATCTCTCGCCAGCCGGCATGGGCCCCGACAAAGCCGGAGACCGTGCGGCTGAGCAGGATGCCGGTCAAAACTCCGGCCATGACCGTGCCGATCGCCGCCCCGCGTTTGTCAGGCGTGGACAGCATCGCAGCGATCGGGACGATCTGCTGCGCGACGGTGGCGCTGGCTCCAAGCAGCACCGAGGTGGCGATCAGCAAGAACGGCGACGGGGCCAAAGCCGCGGCGGTCGCGGCTATCGCGATCGCCAGGAACTGCCCGACGATAAGTCGTCTGCGCCGGACGATATCGCCGAGCGGCAATAGAAGCAGCAGCCCGAGCGCGTAGCCGAGTTGCGTCGCCGTCGGAAGCAGGCCGACGGCCGCCTCGCCAGGAAACTCGGCTTCGATGAGCCCCAGCAATGGCTGATTATAGTAGATGTTTGCAACCGCGATGCCGCTGGCGACCGCCATGGCGTAGATGCGGGTTCGCCCGAGGCCGGAATGCTTCGTTTCATGGGTAACCATTTCACTTGCCCTTCTCACTGGAGAGATGGGCTTGATCTATCGCCTTATCGAAATTCGCTGTAGTGTCGCCATCATAAATAGCAGAATATCGGATTTCGATACAATGGACCTCGACGAAGTCCTCGTCTTCACCGCAGCGGCAAGCGGCGGCAGCCTCGCCGAGGCCGCGCGACGGCTTGGCATCACCCCCATGATCGCAACCCGGCGGCTCGCCTCCTTGGAGCAGGCGCTTGGCGTCCGGCTGATGCACCGCACGACCCGCTCACTGTCGCTGACGCCAGAGGGCGAAACCTTTCTGCCCTATGCCCAGGGTCTGCTCGAAACCGAACAGCAGGCGCGAACGCTCCTGAGGGGTGACGGGGACGGAGCGACCGGTCTCCTGCGCGTCTCGGCGCCGGTTGCCTTCTCGATCAAGCTGATTGCTCCGCTCATGCCTTCGCTGCTTGATGATCACCCGGGGCTCAAGGTCTCGCTCGATATGAGCGACACAATGCCTGACCTGGTGGCATCGGGCATTGATCTGGCGATCCGCGTCGCGCGTTTGAAAGATAGCAGTTTGATCGCCAAAAAACTGGCCGAAAACCCGCGTTCCCTCGTCGCCTCGCCATCCTATGTCGAAAAGCATGGGAGCCCGCGGACCAGTGGCGATCTCATCAATCATCAATGCCTGCCGCTGCACGGCGTCAGCCATTGGACCTTTCTGAGCGCCGGGGTCGAGAGGCATGTGCGGCTGCAGAGCCGCTTTTCGTCGACAAGCATCGAAGGATGCCATGCGGCCTGCCTCGCTGGTGCCGGCATCACCCTACTCTCCGACTGGAATATCGCCGACGATCTCGATGCAGGTCGGCTGACACGCATTCGCCTCGAAGATGCGGCGCCCGAGACATTGGCGATCTGGGCCGTCTACCCGACGACGAAGCTTGTCGCACCCAAGGTACGCGTCTTCATCGACCGGTTGATGGGGGCACTTGGCAAAACCGCGAAGGGAAACGCTTGAACGACAGAACCCGCACCGCGATCAACACGGTGCGGGCACCAAGATTTGTCCCGGCACGGTCCGCGGTAACCGAGACGCCGCGGATCATGCCAGCCCTTTAGGCCTTGATGAAGGCAAGCAGGTCAGGATTGATGACATCGGCATGGGTCGTCAGCATTCCATGTGGATACCCTTCATAGACCTTGAGGGTGCCGTTCTTCAGGAGCTTGACGGCAAGCCGCGCCGAATCGTCGATCGGAACGATCTGATCGTCGTCGCCATGCATGACCAGCGTCGGCACATCGATCGCCTTGAGGTCCTCGGTGAAGTCGGTTTCCGAGAAAGCCTTGATGCCCTCGTAATGCGCCTTGGCGCTGCCCATCATGCCCTGCCGCCACCAGTTCTGGATGACGCCTTCCGATGTTTCAGTCCCCGGTCGGTTGAAGCCGTAGAAGGGACCCGCTGGAACATCGCGGAAGAACTGAGCGCGATTGGCGGCAAGCGCGGAACGGAAGCCATCGAATACCTCGATCGGCAGGCCACCGGGATTGTTCGCGGTCCTCACCATGATCGGCGGAACGGCACCGACCATGATCAGCTTGGCGACCCGTCCCGCACCGTGGCGTGCAACGTAAGCCGCCGCCTCGCCGCCACCCGTGGAGTGACCGATGTGGACGGCATCACTGAGTTCGAGCTTGAGGACCAGTGCCGCGACGTCCTTCGCATAGTGCGCGATATCATGACCTTCGCTCACCTGTGCAGAGCGCCCATGACCGCGGCGGTCGTGAGCAATGACGCGATAGCCCTTGTTGACGAAATAGAGCATCTGCGCGTCCCAATCGTCTGCCGACAACGGCCAGCCATGGTGAAAGACGATTGGCTGGCCCGAGCCCCAATCCTTGTAGAAGATATCGACGCCGTCTTCAGTCCTGACGAAGTTTTCGGTCATGGGAACGCTTCCTTTGCTTGGGTTCTAGTGTTTGTGTCTTCCTGGCACGTTCCGCGGCGCCGGATGGACGCCATGGAACGCAACCCACGTCAACCGAGCTGCGGCCGGTTGATCGCGAGAAGGTGGTGTACGGCCGGCGCCGCCGGCCCTTTGTGAAAACGACGAACATCTTCCTGGACATCGGCATCGGCCTTGGACACGCGCTTGTGCTGGCGCAGATGTTCGGCCCAGGACTCGACCATGAACCACTCAACCATGCGGCCGGTGTCAGACGCGTCCTCGGTGACGCCCCAGCCATAGGCGCCATCACGGCGGCGCTCATGCGACAGGCGGGCGATCGCCTTCAGGAATTCGGAGCGGTCCGCCTTGTCGACCGTGTATTCGATGAGCACGAGGACGGGGCCGCGGTCGTGTTCGACCGGCTCGCTTGTCAGCGGCTCCGGCCAATGGTTGGAGGGAATGAGGTCCGCCTCGCCCTTCGGCAGTTTCATGGCGTGGAAGACGACCCCGACGCAGAGAAGGCCGATAGCAGCCACCGCCAGGGTGAAGGGCACGCCGATCGCTTCGGCGATGGCGCCCCAGGCCAGGCTGCCACCGGTCATCGCCCCGTTGAAGACGGTGAGGTAGACAGCGAGCGTGCGCCCGCGCACCCAATTGGGAAGGATGGCCTGCGCGGTGCTGTTGAGCGTCGTCAGCGCCGTGATCCAGGCGGCACCGCAAACGAGCAACGCGACAACCGCCACCCATTGCGCCGGCGCGAGGGAGAGCACGCCCATCACCGCGGCCGTGAGCACCGCGGAAAGCAAAAGCAGCCCGTCGGTATCCATCCGGGCACGCAGGCGCGGCATCACCAGCGCGCCGCCGATCGCACCCGCGCCGACGGCACCGAGCAGGATGCCGTAGAAGCTGGCGCCACCGCCGAGAAGCTGGCGGGCGACCAACGGCAGCAGGGCCCAGATCGCGCTCGAAAATGCGAAGAACACGGCGGCACGCAGCAGGACCACATGCAGCTCGCGACTGGCGCGTGCGTAGCGCAACCCCGCCCGGAAGGCGCCAAAGAAGCGTTCCGCCAGAACGTCGTCCTCCGATACACCGCGCCGCCACCACAGGAGCGCCGCGATCACGAAGACATAGCTGATGACATCGACGCCATAGGTGACGGCTGCTCCGGACCAGGCGAGCAGCAGGCCGCCAAACGCCGGACCGATCGCGCGGGCGATGTTGATGCCGAGCGAATTCAGCGCCACGGCGCCCTTGACGTCCTGCCTCGAGACGAGCTCAGGCACGATCGCCTGCCAGGTGGGGGCGACCAGGGCCGCCCCTATGCCGCCGACGAAGGTCAGCGCGATCAGCGAGCTCACGGACTGCAGGCCCGTGGCGGAGAGAAACAGCAGACAGAGGCTCGTCAATGCGAGCAGAAACTGCACCAGGATCAGGAATTTGCGCCGATCGAGAATATCCGAGAGAACCCCTGCAGGAATGGCGAGCAGGAAGATCGGCAGGGTCGCCGCCGCCTGGACCATGGAAACGGCGGCCGGCGTCGCCGACAGGTCGGTAACGAGCCAGGAGCTGGCGACATCACGGATGAAACTGCCGGTATTGCCGATGATCGTCGCCACCCACAGGACCGCAAAGACCTTCTGCCGCAACGGCGCAAACGTCCCTGCGCCCTCTTTCGCTGCCGTCATTGCCCAGCCTTTCCTGCGGATGCCCGTTCACGAAGATCGTAGCAGGCGACGAGCAGGAAGGCACCGCTGAGGCCTATATGCTCGAAGAAGCCGTTCGTCGCCATCGCACGCTCCATGCCGGGCGGAAGCTCCCAGAAGCGAAACGCGAGGAAGGTGGCGGCAAGCGTGAAAGCCGCAAGCGCGCTGGCAGCCGCCCAACGATAGAAACCTATGAGAATGAGGGCCGACATCAGAAGCTCGAAAACGATGACCCCGACGGCAAAGAGCGGCGCCGGATGCAGGCCGAAGTGATCCATCTCGGCAAGCGCACCCGGAAAGTCGAAGATCTTCGTCAGCGGCCCCTGGATATAGGCCGAGCAAAGCGCCAACAGGCCGACGAAGACGATCCATCGCCCGGCGTGGCTTGGCCGCAGGCGGGCAGCGAGATGTTTTTCGAGAGAAGACAGGCTCAGCATTTTGTTTCCTTGTTAGACGGTCTTCGACTTAACGGGCGGCTTGGCCGCCTTCATCGCGTTTGCGGCCATTTCGAATTGCTGAACGCGGTCCGCGAAATGCCCTTGTAATAGGCACCCGCCTTCGGCGGCGATTGGTTCACCACGACCCTCGCCCAGGAGGGTCGCTTGTTATCTTTTGCGGGTGCACCATCGTCGCCGAGTGCGGCCGACGAAGCGATCAGGATGGAGGCCGCCAATGCGGCGGCGCTGACGATCGTTTTCATTTTGCGCCCTTCCACTATCGTCACACGGCCCAGCAGGAGCAGCCGAGTGCGCCGAAGAAGCCCTTGAGATCGGCGATCGGCAGCTTTGACGTCCAGGCGCCGGCATGGTCGTGTCCATGCACGCCGCAATTGCTGGCGCAGCCGCACGCGGTGATCGCCGTGCGGCGGAGCGAGTTCTTGCCGGCACCATCGGGCTCGCCCCAGGCGGCATAACCGCCGAAGGTGCGAACCGGCGACCAGTCGGGCATCGCCGGTGGCACCGGGTTCTCGTCGTGGGAAGCGAAGTCGCCGGCCGCATAGACGACCTTGCCGCCGACCATCGTCAGCTCCGAGGTCAGGAACGAGATCTCGTCCTCGGCGCAGGCGAAGTAGTCCTTGTTCGGCACGATCAGGTCGGCAAACTGTCCCGTCCTCGATCCGGCCCTTCTTGCCTTCTTCGTTCGAGAACCACTGCACCTTCTCGGTCCACATCCTCAGCGCCGTCTCGCGATCAAGGCAGTTGGCGCGCGGATAGAGCTGCAGGCCGCCGATAGTCTTGCCGGTCACCATCCACGACAGCGAGACCCAAGGGTTATAGGAGGCGACGCGGGTGGCATCGGTACCGGCGGACACGTTGACGCCCTT
>NZ_FMXF01000056.1:0-22498 GCF_900103435.1 Sinorhizobium sp. NFACC03 | reverse complement strand
CCCGAGGCCGCCTACATCCGCGTGGTGCTCGACAATCTGTCGACCCACACACCCGCCGCGCTCTACCAGGCCCTGCCGGCCGAGGAGGCGCGCCGAATCCTGAGAAGGCTGGAATTCCACTACACCCCCAAGCACGCCAGCTGGCTCAACATGGTCGAGATCGAAATCGGCGTCCTGCGCCGCCAATGCCTCGACCGCCGCATCGAAAGCCGCGTCCGCCTCGTTGCCGAGGTCGAAGCCTGGGAACGCCAACGCAACGCAAGCGGCGCTCGCATCAAATGGATGTTCTCTACCGAGCAAGCCCGCGTCAAACTCGCCAAAGCCTATCCAAACCCAACCGCCAAAGAGTCATAACCTCTGTGCAGTGGTACTAGTCCCTTTAGGGAAGTTGTCTTTGGGCGGGGCATCAGTCACCCTTGTCTCATTGCGATTGCCACCCTCGATGCAGTCCCCGCTGCAGAGGGCAATCGCATGCACCCACTGAGCCTCTTCCTTAGCGGGTAGAGGCTCTCTTTTTATCGCGATGACCGCCTGAGCCTCAACAAAAGGGGACTGCCCGATAGGCTTTTGTCCTCTGGGATTCCCACCAGGCGAGAGTTTTGCCGTTTCAGAACGAGTATTCCCGGACACATATCTCACGCCGCGATGAGAGGTTTCGAAAGTACGTTGACGACAGCGTCAGCGCTGTCGTCATAAGTACTGAAACGGGAAGGATCGGGCAGCGGCACCAGAGCCGTCGGGCGGGGACGATAGGACCGCTCTGAAGCCGCTACCCTCCCATGGCGGTACGGGCCGAAGTGCCATGGGCTGAACAGGAAGACTAGGGTGACCGGAACTCGCGACAACCGAACTAAGACCTTTGCCGCGAGGAGTGAGACCGAAGTCCCATGGCGGAACCTTTGGCACCACTCTACCTTTGGGAGAAGCATCATACGCCGGCGCGGCAATCGATGAGTATCTAGCCCCGCCCTAACAGCATGCCCTTCAAATGGGGTCAACCGGGAGCCTTCACAGATCGGCGATCCTGACATTTGGTCCCTTCGCTTACCTCATCGGCTCCTCCGGGAGCCGTTTTTTTTAACCAGACGGCGGCATCAGGCTCAACTCGGCAACCTCCAATCAGACACCGGCTCAAGCGCGTCTGCCTGGCTGATCCGCCGGATCGCACCAGCGGACCCCCCGCCCGGTCTTCCGACCATAGTCTGGCTTGGATGGGACGAAGGTCCAGCCGGGGTGAGGGAAAGGTCCTGTGCCGGCAGGATCTTTGCTGGAGCGAGTTGACTGTGCGTCTCGGTCAAGGGCAAAGTCGGTTCGTTACCCGCCGCGCTGAGTGCGCTTGCGCACGAAATGACCTTGGAGACATTATGATCACGCGTCGGATGATCCTGACAGCATTCTTGCCGGCAGTCTGCACCCTCGCCATCTCCTTTCCCTACAGCCTCGAAACGTCGAGCGCTGGACTTACGATCGTCAAGACGGTCGCCTTCGCTGGCAATGGTAATGGAGGCGGGGGCGGAAATGGCGGGAACGGTGGCGGCAACGGCGGCGGGAATGGTGGAGGCGGCGGCGGGAACGGAGGTGGGAGTTCAAATGGCAGTGACCGCTCCAACTCCAACAGCGAGCGTTCCAAGAGCTCCAATCGTGGCAACGCAAAGGCCACTGGGCAGGATGTCGGCGTTCGCCACGAAGGCGGCATTACTGAAGAGATTGTGAATGGCCGCTATATCATGAAGGATGCCCGCGGACGCACCATCATCAACCGCCGCGCGACGGCAAACGATAGAAAACGGATAGATTCATTCTTGCGTTAGGTGAGAATAGGCGCACGGAGCCGGTTGTGCCATCCTCGTTCGACGTGGATCAGGCTTCGCGCGCATCGCGCAGCACCATGGCCGCTTCAGTGCGGTTGCCGACGCCCAGCTTTGTCATGATCTGCGTCATATGATGCTTTACGGTCTTTTCCTGCAGGTCCAGTTGGATTGCGATATGCTTGTTGCTCATACCGGCTGCCACCAATTCCAGAACTTCCCTTTCACGAGGCGTTAGACCGACGATCAGGCCGGACTTGCCGCTTACCGAAGGTGTCCGGCTGGACAGAAGCTTGGCCGACAAGGTCGGCGCCACATAGCGCTCTCCCGAAGCCACGGTGCGAATGACCTCGGCAAGCGCTCGTGCACCGACGCCCTTCAGCACATAGCCGGTGGCACCTCGATCCAGCGCAGTTGTCACGTCGTCGCCGTCTTCGGAAACGGTGAGCATGATAATCTTCTGTGATGGGGCGATTTTCAGGATCGCCGGTATGGCCTCCAGGCCACCACCGGGCATGGAGATATCCATGAGCATGATATCCGGTCCAAGGCTCTCAGCGATCTGGGTGGCATCGTCCTTCGAGCTGCCCTCGGCGACAATTTCAAAGCCCTCGATCTCCGACAGGCTCCGCGTCACACCTTCCCGAAACAAGGGGTGATCGTCCACGATAGCAACGCGAATGGGAAACGCCATAATTGTCATATCTCCTTGACGCTGGTCGTCATGCGAACGGTTGTACCGGTCGGAGCCACAACGAGCTCGAACGTTCCTCCGAGACTTTCGATCCGTTCTCGTAAGCCGGCAAGACCAAGACTTGTGGGCAGAACTGTGTCCGGGTCAAAACCGGGTCCACTATCGGCAACATCGATCGTGACACGGTCGCCATCCGTCCGCTGCGTTACCCGCTGTCCGACACCGCCGGCGTGGTGAAAGCCATTGTTGAGGGTCTCTTGCACGAACCGGTAGATGCATATCTTCGCCGCCTGCGAGAGGCGTTCGGGGGGCTTCGTCAAGTGCAATTCGACGGGCGACCCTGTCCGCTGCTGATGCGCCTTCACGCACCGCTGCAGGATTTCGGTCAGACCCGCCGTTTCTATCTGCGGCAGGACCAGGCCGCCGCAGATCGTGCGGATCTCCTGCATCGCTTCGTCCAAACTCGCCTTTATCGCACCAATTTCGCGGTCGCGCGTGGCGGCCGGCGTTTTGCTGTGCTTCAAGGCTTCACTGTCCAACCTGAGCGAGGCATAGGCGACGAGTTGGGCCGGGCCATCGTGCAGGTCCGCTCCGATGCGTCTCAGATAACTTTCGTTCAACGCGGTGGCACGTTGTGAGGCGCGCTGAAGACGACCCCGTAATTTTTCGTTCTGCGCGAGCGATTCCGAGAGCTCCTCGACCCGTTGTTTGAGCGCATGGCGCTGGCTCTCAATCGTCTTGCTGCCGCGAAGCACGATTGCCGACAGCACGACAAAGAAGGCAAGCGTGAAGGCCGCGACCGCCAGCCAAGTGTGCATACGCGCCTGATTGAGACTTTGCTGAAACTCATTGGCGACTTCGTGGAATTCCGACACGGCAACCACCTGCCCGGACCAGGGCTGCAGTACGGGATTGTAGATCACAAGCGCCGGCACGTCCGAACCCTTATCAGTCGCTAAGTCCCCTTCCTGATCGAAGCGCGCGGCCATGTTGCCGGAGAATGCGGTTTGCAATTCATCGCTGAGCTCAACCTTCGTGCCGACAGCGGCCCGATCGCTCGAATAGAGGAGCGTGCCGTCCGCGCGCCAGAGGCGGAAAGAGAGAAGCCGCTCACCCAGTGCGCCCTGGCCGAGGGTCTCATCCAGCGCGCGTGCCACGGTCCCGTCGAGGACTTCGTTTTTCTGCATGTCGGGGAGCAGCGGCGCAATCACACTATCCACATAGAGTGCAGTCGTCGCGGCCGAGTTCCGGGTGACCGCATCTTCGATCCGGTTCGAAACAAAGGCTCCGATCAACACCATGGCGCATGCCGAGACTGCTCCGCCGATAAGCAGAAACTGCCTCGCGAGCGATTGAGAATTCCAGCGGGTGATGAGTTGATTGAAGCGCACCAGGTCTCTCGGATCGGGCCGCCGGCTCGTGCGGCGTAACCATTGTAGCAAGCCCAGCTCAACCTAACCACTCTCGAAACGCGGTCAATGGCAAGCCGATCGACGCGAGCTTGATCGGACCTTTGATGCTTTGGGCCCGGACCTAAGTCCCAGGCGCGGAGGCAATGGTCTGGGGCCAATGGCGCCGTGTCCGGGGCGCAGATATCGTCCGTGCATCAATGATAGTTCGCCTGAGTCCGCGAAAGGACGGTGAACAGCAAGTTGGAATAAGGAGATTCTCATGGCCATGACAAGACTGATCGCGCGAAGCATCATGACACTGACACTGGCAATCGCGCCGGTTGCTGGCGGTAACTTGGGGCTGAGCGGTTTCGCATATGCCAAGGGCGGCAATGGCGGCGGAAACGGTAGTGACCATGGTGGCGGGCACGGCAGCGATCGTGGTGGCAGTTCCGGCCACGGCAAGTCCGACAATGCGCGTGGAAGCAAGGAGACGAAGGGAAACAAGTCCGGCGAGAAGTCGCATAAAAAGACCCACACATCAAGCGGCAAGGAAAAAGCGTCCAAGCCGGCGAAGGCCGACAAAGTCGTCAAATCAGCGCCGGTGGAGTTGGATCCGGTTGTTGAACCGGTAACGCCGGGGAACGCGCCGGGTTTCCGTTCGCTCAACCGGAACTATCACGCTTACCTCAATTCGAACGATCCGAAGATGGCCGGGGTTCGGGCCTATGCGATCGCCTATGCCGAGTTTGAGGCTGAAAACGGTGAGGATGCCATCCCCACGGATCCGGCGCTGAGTGACGAAGCGCTGCGCGAAGCCCTTGCGAGCTTCACCAAGGACGGTGTGGTGACCGACGACATGGTCGATGAAGCCAAGGAGATACTCGGCGTTGGCCCTGCGGTCGGCAAGATCGATGAAATCCGCGAGACGCTGCCGCCATCGACCGTGGATGAGACGGATCCGGACGTAGAAACGGACCCGGAAGTAGAAAGCGCCCAGTAAAACAAAAGACAGGCGGCCGGCTCCGGCGATGTTGTCGGGCCGGCTGCCAAACCAGGCGGAATTCGAATGTTTGATCGTGTCGCGGAAGTCTTCGACCAGGCAGTGAAACAGGGACGTGTCGGTTTTTCGCTTCAACACATCAACTCAGTCGCCGACGTCGGCCGCGTCCTTTACTCGGAATGCCTGGGAAGGCTCGTCAAACCCGATGGCGAGATCATGGCAGCCAGCGAGTTCATAGGCTACCTGGAGGCGGCAGGCCGTATTGCCGCGCTTGACAGGCATATGCTCGCCCTCGCTTTTGACTGGCTCGCGTGCCAGCCATCCGGCGTCCTAGGGTGCAACATTTCAGTCGAAAGTATTTCCGATGAACGCAACAGAGCGCTTCTCTTCGATCTGCTGTCTGCAAATACGAGATTCGCATCGCGGCTTGTGCTCGAGTTGACGGAAAGTCTTCCCGTATCGGGACTTCCGATAGCCGGCCGGTTTCTGCAAAGTGTGCAGGCCCTTGGTTACAGGATTGCCGTCGACGACTTTGGCACAGGGTTCTCGACACCCGAGGCGCTTTTGTCGCTGCCCGTCGACATCGTGAAGATCGACGGATTCTTTTTGCGTCTGGGTCGTGACGACGCGGAGCGCTTTCTCTCGCACATGGTCGGTCTCGCATCCTGTGTCGCCCCGGTCGTGGTCATTGAAGGCGTCGAAACCTATGCGCAGTTTGAAGCCGCGCAGGCCGCGGGAGCAACACATGTTCAAGGGTTTCTGCTCTCCGAACCTACCCTCGCTCCGCTATTTGGCGGAGAAGTGCATCACTCAAATATGATGCTTTGCTGAGAGAAAGAGGGGCCCGTGGACGACCCGCGCCTCTGTCTGAAAATCGGCCGCACACAGGGCGGTAGTCCGTCCGAATCTTCCGAAATTGGGACAATCTTCAGCTGCAAAACATACAATTTTGAGGGTTGTTCATCTCGTCATCTCACCGGAAGTTAACCCGGCGGTGGGAGCATGTCGCTAGCCCCGTCGTCGTTGTCAACGGTAGTGAGTGGAATTGTGCATGCAGCTCCTGAACCATCGCGTCACACGCATTGTCGTTGGGATCCTGCTTCTGGCACTTGCCATTGTCGTGCTCTTGCCGGGGCTCACGGGCTTTACCAGCCTTGATGGCACGGTCAACGCTCGCTTTGCAGTGATCAACGCGCCGATCGATGGCGAGATTGAGCAGGCACCACCCCGGATCGGCACTCCGGTAGCCGCAAATGACACGCTTCTGACGATCCGCAATGATCGGGTCAATCGGGCGATCCTTGCTTCGCTGCAGGCGGAAGGAAAGACCGCGGTTGATCGCGTTGCGGCGCTCGAGCGGGAACGGGACGAACTTGTCGCGTTGCGCACCCAACTCGCCGATCGGCTTGAGAATTTCAAGAACGCCACCATTGCAAGTCTGGAACGCGAGCTTCGCATCCTGCAGAAGCGGGTCGAGGTATCGCGTGCCCAGGACTTCGTCGCCAAGGTAGACCTCGACCGACGGCAGGAGTTGGAGTCGAAAGGGATTTTTACACGCAAAATGGTGGAGTCGGCCGCAGCCGCGGGCGCTGCCACGGGCGGTGAGGTCGAGATCAGCAATCTGTCGCTCCAACTGCTCGAACAACGACTGACGGCGCTTCGTCAGGGGATATTCATCGTGGGCGATGGTCAAAACGATGTACCCTATTCCCGCCAGCGCCAGGACGAGGTGATCGTTCGCATAAACGATATCAACACCCGCATTGTCGAAAACGGCACGCGCGCCGACCAGATAGACCATCAACTGGTCGAGGAACAGAAGCGTGTTCGCAGTCTCGAATGGGCGGCAATCTCTTCGCCATTCAGCGGCGTGGTGTGGACCCGGAACGTCGTCAACGGTTCCAATGTCATCTTGAACAACGAGCTGATGCGTATCCTCGATTGCCGCGAGCTTTTCGTCGATATCCTCGTTCCCGAAGTCGATTACGACGAGATCTATCCGGGTCGCGATACGGAGGTTCGGCTTCTCGGTCGGAGCGACGTCTTCAAGGGGAAAGTGCAGGCTGTCAAAGGCTCTTCTGCCGTTGTCGAGAAGGACAATCTAGCTGCCAAAGAGCCGGAGGCCGAGGAGCGGGATGCCAGGATCCGCGTTCAACTCATACCCTCAGCACTCAACACCGATTTCGGCAATTTTTGCCAGGTGGGGCGGACCGCCCAGGTACGTATCTCCAGGCACAATCTGAAACTGACGCAGTGGATCAAAAGCTTGTGGTTCAACCTCTTTTAGCGCTCGCGCCCACATTGCTGGTTATCGCCTTCTTCCTGCTTGGGCCATCCAACTGGTCGCGGCATCAAAGCTGGGCGCGCACCATCACCTGCGCCGTCGTTGGCGCTGTCGCGTTGCGCTATATGGTCTGGCGTCTTTTCGAGACCGTTCTTCCCTATCCAGCCGATGGCGCGAACGCATGGTGGGTTTGGGTTGTCTTCATCATCGAGCTCCTTGCCTTCACCGAGGTCGTTCTTTTCCTCATTTTGATGAGCCGATACGTTGACCGGAGTTCCGAAGCGGACCGCTTGGGAAAGACGTTCTTCGCTCGCGAGCAACAGGATCTGCCTACAGTCGACGTTTTTATTCCGACCTACAATGAACCGCTCGATGTCTTGGAGCGGACGATCGTCGGGGCGTTGGCACTCGACTATCCGAAAGACAAGTTCAAGGTCTATGTCCTCGATGACGGCCGGCGTGATTGGCTGAAGACCTTCTGCACAGAGCGAGGCGCAGTTCACTTGACGCGAACGGACAATGCACACGCGAAAGCCGGAAACATGAACAACGGGCTCCGCGCGAGTTCGGGCGACTTCATTGCCATTTTCGATGCCGACTTCGTTCCATATCGCCATTTTCTCAAGCGCACCTTGCCGTTCTTCTCGGACGAGGAGATCGGGATCGTCCAGACGCCGCAGCATTTCTTCAATGTCGATCCGGTCCAGTCAAACCTGGGTCTGGAGAACATCTGGCCGGACGAACAGCGCCTCTTTTTCGACGAGATCGCTCCGAGCCGCGACGTCTGGGACGTCAGCTTCTGCTGTGGGTCGTGCTCAATCGCCCGCCGCAAGGCAGTCGATGCGATCGGCGGCTTCCCGACGGAGTCGATCACCGAAGATTTGTTGACGACACTGTCGATGCTGAACAAAGGCTACAAGACCCGTTACTTGAACGAGCGCCTGTCGATGGGGTTGGCAGCCGAGAACCTTACGGGCTATTTCGTCCAGCGAGAGCGCTGGTGCCAGGGCGGCATCCAGACGCTCTATCTCCATAACGGCCCCTTGCGCGGACCGGGCTTGTCGTTGTTCCAGCGGATCATGTTTCTTCCCATGTCCTGGCTCGTGCAGTACGTCGTGCGCCTGATCGTCCTGATGGTGCCGATCGCCTATCTCTGGTTCGGCGCCTTGCCGCTGCACTTCACCGGCGTTGCCGACTATGTCTCTAACCAGCTTCCCGTTCTGGCGGCCTATTTCCTGTTGATGCTGTGGATCACCCCGACGCGCTACCTCCCTGTAGTTTCCAGCGCCGTCGGGACGTTCGCAACCTTTCGCATGCTGCCGACGGTCGTTTCCAGCCTCGTACGGCCCTTCGGCAAGCCGTTCAAGGTGACCCCGAAAGGCACCGGTAACGAGGCCAACGCCTTCGATGCCTACACGTTCTCTTGGATCGCGGGCTTCATCGCTGCCACAGCACTGGGGCTCCTGATCAACATCGTTCCGGAAACCGCGCGGGCACACGGCTCGTTCTCGGCGATCGGGGCTCTCTGGTCGGGCATCAACATCGTCGTCCTTGTCATCGCTTCTCTCATCTGCTTTGAGAAACCGTGTCGCCTTTTTCAGGCTTTTAGGCTCGATGAGCCCGCCAATGTCGACGGCACGCCGGGGCGCGTGGTCAGCATCTCACTCGACAAGGCGGTGGTCGCCGTTCCGACTGAAGTGCGTTTCCAGTCCACACAGGTGACGCTCAGACTTGATGGCTTCGAGCCGATACATGCAGATCTCAGGCAAGTAACGCAGCGGCGCGGCGACATCTCGCGCGCTGGAGACAAGAGGCGCTTCTTCCTTCACCTTCACTACGAACTCAGCGGCAAAGAGCGCGACAAGATGATCGTCAAGCTCTATACCGGGCGCTACTCCCGAGACGTCCCCGACATCGACAAGATCGCTGTTTCGGTGAACCTGCTGCTGCGCGCCTTCGGACGCACGCGCACCGCCTCCCAATAGCAGACTCAAGCCGCCGATTTCGACCGGGTGATCGCCATTAACCTGCGCGGCAGCTTCTTCGTTGGAAAAATGGCGATCGAGCTGGTGGAGGGGACAGTGGAGGTGCCGGCCCGCCTGATCATGACCGCGTCCGACATGGCCTGTTACCGCCGCGAGACCTTCTCGCCCTATGTCGCCTCCAAGCATGGGGTGCTCGGCTGGTGCGCTCCTGGACGAAGGAATTTGCACCGCGGGTGGGAATGCGATGCCGGCCGCCTGATGGAGCGCGCCGGAGCAAGGCTTTTCCGCCTTCGCGCTCGAGTTCGAGGCCGCCTAGCGGCACGGCGGCTCTGGATGTCAGTCGTGGATCCATTCGCCACCGGACGCCTTGCGCGCTGGGAAGTGGTGCACCGCTTCCTTGAGCAGGTTCTTCAGCGGGGACGTCTGGTTCGCGCCGACGGAGGAGATCACAGCGCATGTGCGCACGGCCGTCGACAAGGACTGTGGTCGCCGCGGATCGACCGGCTGCCCTACTACGCCGAGCCCGTTCGGGTTCGATAGGGCAGGGAGCGGAAAATGCTGCGCGGCATCAACTACGTGGTTGGGCAGGGCGCATGCTGCGCCGCTTTGCACCAGGTCGGTCTGCCCTCAGCGATGCGGCGGTTGCTGCACCCCGACCGACCCTAAGATCATCTCATTGTTTCATCGAAACAGTGAAATGATCTAAATCGCTGAAATAATGCAATTCCGGGCGGAAAACCGTTTCACACATTTCCTGGAATTGTCCTAGGACTGAGCCGTCTGGCCCCGGTTTCCGGGGCCAGCGGAAAACATCAGTGCGGCTTTCGCACGCTCTCGGTGATCGCCTCTGCAAGCGTTTCGGCCGCGCGTGAAGGCTTGTTGCGGGGATAGGCGATATGGAACATATCCTCGAAGGTCATGCGCTCGGGGGCAAGGACCCTGAGGCGGCCGGTGCGCACCCATTCCTCTGCATAATGATCGGGCAGGAAGCCGATATAAGCGCCGGAAAGCAGGAGCAGCAGTGTGCCCTCCATATGCGGCGTTGCGGCGGCCCAGGTGAAGTTCACGCCGCAGATCGTCTCGTTGAGCATATAGGTGCGGCCGGCAAAGGACTGGGATGCCAGCACCGCGTCGGTGAGCTCTTCGTCGGGGCGGGCAAAGAGCTGGTGGCGCTCGGCGCAGTAGAGTTTCTGGACTTCGGAAAACACCGGCTGGCTGCGGACATGCCGCGTGACGCTGCCGACCGATGGCATGAGCACGACCTGATAGGAGCCGTTCAGTAGCCCCTGGTGCAGCACCTGCGGTGCTGCGACATCAATTTCCAGATGCACGCGCGGCGCTTTCGCATGGAAGCTGGCGAGCGCGCCCTGAAGGTCGAGTTCGCGATTGGTGATCATCGCATCGACGGTGCCGAAGCTGAGATTGCCGGAAAGCTCACCCTGCGCCTCGCCAATGCGGCTCTGGAATTTATCCAGCGAGCCGAAGAGTTCGAGCGCCGCGTCATAGACGAGCCGCCCTTCCTCCGTTAGCTGGAAGCCGCTGCGGCCGCGGGTGCACAGGCGCAAGGCCAGCCGATGTTCCAGATTGCGCATATGGGTGGAGATTGTCGCCTGCGTCATGCCGAGCGCTGACTGCGCGGCGGAAAAGCCCCCGTGCTGCACGACTGAAGCAAAGACGCGCAGCAGCCGGAGCTCGGCATCGCCGAGCGACAGGTTGAGAACGCGGTGGCGAACCTTGTTGATCATGCATTGATTAGGTCACAACTAAACATCCAATCATAGATATTTTTAAGCCTATCGACCTTCCGCACACTCCTTCACCTGTGGAGGAGACACATGACCAGCAATTCCTATGAAACCGGACGACTGAACCTGCCGTTTGTCGGCATCTGCACCTTCGGCAAATATCCCTACCAGCCGGACTGGGACGCCATCGACGCCGACGTGGCGATCCTCGGCGCTCCGTTCGACTGCGGCACCCAATGGCGTGCCGGCACCCGCTTCGGGCCGCGCTCGATCCGCGAAGCCTCCACCCTGTTCTCCTTCGGCCATGGCGGCGCCTACGATCATGAGGACGACGTCACGTATCTTCCGAGCGGCGCGGTCTCGATCGTCGATATCGGCGATGCCGACATCGTCCACACCGACACGATGAAGAGCCACGCGAACATCGAATTCGGCGTGCGCAAGATTTTGGCCGCCGGCGCACTGCCGGTGGTGCTGGGCGGCGATCATTCCATCAACATCCCCTGCGTCAACGCCTTTGCCGAGGATTGCGAGAAGAACGGGCCGATCCACATCGTGCAGATCGACGCCCATCTCGATTTCGTCGACGAGCGCCATGGCGTACGCTACGGCCACGGCAACCCGATGCGCCGCGCTGCGGAAAAGCCCTATGTCAGCGGCCTGTCGCAGCTTGGCATCCGCAACGTCTCCTCCACCGCCAAGGAAGGTTATGAGGATGCCCGCAAGATGGGCTCCGACATCCTTTCGGTCCGTCAGATCCGGGCGCTCGGCATAGAGGGCGTGGTGGACCGCATCCCCGCCGGCGCGCGCTATTACATCACCATCGACATCGACGGCTTCGATCCGTCGATCGCGCCGGGTACCGGCACGCCGTCGCATGGCGGCTTCATCTATTACGAGGTGCTGGAGATCCTGGCGGCGCTCGCCAAGCGCGGGAACATCGTCGGCATCGATCTGGTCGAGGTCGCCCCCGACTACGACCACACCGGAGGCACCTCCATTCTGGCCGCGCAGGTTCTCATGAACCTCATCGGCCGCGTCATGCATGCGAGAGCCGAAAAACGCTGAGCGAAGACCCTGGGAGGGCCGGCACGCCTGCGGCGGCCGACGAGGAGGAAGAGACATGGACGAAAGCGTCCGCAATTATCTGGATCAATACGGCGTCAGCGATGCGACGCGGCGGTTTCTGGCCAAGCCCCAGAAGATGTTCATCGGCGGCGCCTGGGTCGACAGCGGCAATGGCGCGACCTTCGACATTTTTGAGCCCTCCACCGGTGGCCTGATCACCCGCGCCCCCTCGGGCACCACGGACGATCTCGACCGGGCCGTCCGCACTGCCCGCGCCCAGTTCGATGGCGGCGCCTGGCGCCTCTTGAAGCCGCTTGAGCGCGAACGGCTGCTACATCGCCTTGCCGACCTCATTGAGACCCATGCCGACGAGCTGGCGGAAATCGAAGCCATCGACATGGGCAAGTCGGTGACCTTTGCCCGCGAGATCGATATCCAGGGCACGGTTGATACGTTCCGCTATTTCGCCGGCTGGCCGACAAAGCTGCACGGCCGCACCGTCGAGCCGTCCATCCCCGGCAACTATCTCGCCTATACCCGTAAGGAACCGCTCGGCGTCGTCGCCGCCATCGTGCCGTGGAACTTTCCGCTGCAGACCATGGCGTGGAAGCTTGCAGCTGCCCTCGCGGTCGGCTGCACCGTCATCGTCAAGCCAGCGGAACTCACTTCGCTTTCCACCCTGCGCTTTGCCGAACTGGTGCAGGAGGCCGGCATTCCCGATGGCGTGATCAATATCGTCACGGGCAAGGGCAGCGTGATTGGCGCAGCCATGTCGACCCATCCGGGCATCGACAAGGTCACCTTTACCGGCTCGACGCCGGTCGGGCAGGAGGTCGGCCGCACGGCGGTCGGCAATCTGAAGCACGTCACGCTGGAACTCGGCGGCAAATCACCGGTGCTGGTGCTCGACGATGCCGATCTGGCAAGTGCTGCCCGTGCGGTGGCAAACGGCGTGTTCTTCAATTCCGGCCAAGTCTGCGATGCCGGCACCCGCGTCTATGTCCAGCGGTCGGTCCATGACGCCTTCCTCGAAGAGCTGGTCGCTGTCACCCGCACGCTGAAGCTCGCGCCAGGCCTCGACCGTGATTGCTACATCGGCCCCATGGTCTCGGCGCAGCAGAAGAAGGTCGTTTCCGGCTACATCGAGGCCGGCCGCCGCGAAGGCGCGGAGCTGATCCATGGCGGCGGCAGTCCCGACCGACCGGGCCATTTCATCGAACCGGCAATCTTTGCCTATTGCAAGCCGGAGATGAGCATCGTGCGCGAGGAGATTTTTGGGCCGGTGCTGGTCACCAGCCCTTTCGACACGCTGGAGGACGCAGTTTCGCTGGCGAACGACACGCCGTTCGGCCTTGCCGCCGCGATCTACTCGAACGACCTGTCGCGCGTGCACACGCTCATCCCGCGCCTGCATGCGGGCTCCGTCTACGTCAATGCCCACAGCACGATCGATCCTTCCATGCCCTTCGGCGGCTTCAAAGCCTCGGGCTTCGGCAAGGACCTGGGGCCGGAGCAACTCGATTACCTCATGGAGACCAAGGCGGTGTGGATCACGTTGCCGTAAACCTTGCGGCCGCCGCCCATGGGCGGCCGCTTCGCACCACCGGCGGCTGATGGAGCCGCTTTTCATCGCAGAAAGACGCCGAAGGCGCGACGCGATAGGGGAACCAAAAATGGAAAACGATATCGCCTGGCAGAACGAACTGGGACGCCGCGCCCGCATCTATGAAGACATCGAGGCGGGTCACCGCTTCGAAGGCACGATGACCGCCCTCGATTATTCCGGCATGACTGTGCTGACGCTCGTGCTGGTCCTCGGCTCCTGGTTCTGGGGGGCATGAGATGACCGAACACGTCGCCAACGGCGGGCTTGCCGCCGCTGAAATCCAACGGGAGGAAGCTTCTGTCAACCGTGCCGCCGCTGAACGCGGCGATGCACCGCTTCTGCCCTCGGAACGGCTCTGGGGCTTCTGGGAATTCACCTACGCCAATTCGGCACTTGCCATCGCCACCTGGGCCTTCCTGATCGGCGGCTCCGTCGGTCTTTTCGTCGGACCGAAGGAGGGCATTGCCGCCATCATCATCGGCAATATCGTCGGTGTCATGCTGACGGCACTCGCCACCACGCCGCTTTCCGGCCGCTACGGCATCGAGCAGTTCGTCGCGCTGCGCAGCCAGTTCGGTTATAACGGCAGCCGCGTCGTCTATGTGCTGGCCGTCGTGGTGCTCACCATGGGCTGGCTTGCGGTGCTGGCCATGATGTTCGGCCGCTCGATCGACGGGTTGACGGCGCTGAGCTCCGGCCAGGCCGCCAACCCGACCGGCATCAAGATGATCGTCGCCGCCGTCGGCGCCATCCTCGTTACCTGGTTCATCGTCGCCAAGGGTCCGACCTCGATCAAGTTCTTCAACATGGTCGTCTCGCCCGCGCTGGTGATCCTGATGATCGTGATGCTCTACCTCATTCTCCAGCACCGCTCCTTCTCCGAGCTGCTGGCGATGCCGGCGCTTTCCCCGCCGTTTCAGGACAATACGCTCAACTTCATCATTGCTATCGAAGTGAACCTTGCCGCCGGCTTCTCCTGGTGGCCCTATATCGGCAATCTCGCCCGCCTCACCAAGAACGAACGCACCGCCTTCTGGCCGAACATCCTCGGCATTTTCGGCGCCGCCGCACTCGGCGAAATTGTCGGCCTGCTCGCCGCCGTCGCACTCGGCGACAGCGACCCGACGATCTGGATGACCAAGATCGCAGGTCCGATCATCGGCATCATCGCGCTGATCTTCGTCGCCTTCGCCAACATGACCTCGATGGCCAACATCCTTTATACCTCCATCGTCGGTCTCCGGCAGGTGGGCACGGCCTCGGTGCGGGCCATCTCCTGGGGGGCGATCCTCTTCCTGTTCTGCGTCATCCCGCTCGGCCTCGTGGTCTTCAATCCGCAGATGTATGACGGCTTCTTCATCTTCCTCGTCTGGACCTCAGCGCTCAATTCCGCGCTCGCCGGCATCGGCATTGCCGATTACTTCTTCCTGCGCGGGCAGAAGCTCGACATGCGCAGCCTGCACGGTCCGCAGGAAAACGGTCCCTACCGTTTCTGGGGTGGCTTCAATCCCATCGGCCTCTTTGCGCTTGCCGTCGGTTTCGCGGTCTACGTGCTCGTCTTCAATCCGCAGACGCTCGCGAGCCTACCGGCCTTCAAGTACCTCACCGCCTCCGTGCCTTCCTGCCTTGCAGCCGGCGCGGTCCATTATGTCCTGACCCGGCTTTTCGCCCGCGGGCGTGGCTGGGGCCTCTATCCGTAATATCGGGATGACCGCCATGAGCGATACCTACGACTACATCATCATCGGTGCCGGATCGGCCGGCTGCGTGCTCGCCAACCGGCTTTCGGAAGACCCGGCCGTAAAAGTCCTGGTCCTCGAATACGGCGGCAGCGACAAGTCGATCTTCATTCAGATGCCGACGGCACTGTCCATCCCGATGAACGGCACGAAATACAACTGGAAATACATGACCCTGCCGGAGCCCGGCCTCGACGGCCGCCGGGTCCACTGCCCGCGTGGAAAGGTCATCGGCGGTTCCTCCTCGATCAACGGGCTTGTCTACATGCGCGGCCATGCCCGCGACTTCGACGAGTGGGAGGAGCTTGGGGCGCGTGGCTGGCGCTATGCCAATTGCCTGCCCTATTTCCAGCGCGCCGAAAGCTGGCAGGACGGGGGCGACGCCTATCGCGGCGCCGCCGGCCCGCTCGCCACCAATGCCGGCAACAGGATGCAGAACCCGCTCTACCGAGCCTTCGTCGATGCCGGCCGCGAGGCAGGCTATATCACGACGAAAGACCCGAATGGCCATATGCAGGAGGGCTTCGGGCCGATGCACATGACCGTCAAGGACGGCGTGCGCTGGTCGACGGCCAATGCCTATCTCAAGCCTGCGATGAGCCGGCCGAACCTCACGGTCATCACCCACGCCATGACGCGGCGCGTGCTGCTCGAGGGAAAACGCGCCGTCGGCGTTGAATACGAGCTGGGTGGGGAGCGCGTCGTGGCGAAGGCAAGCCGCGAAATGCTGATTTCCTCCGGTCCGATCGGCTCGCCGCACCTCCTGCAACGCTCCGGCATCGGCCCGGCGGCCGTGCTGCAAAACGCGGGCGTCGAGGTGCTGCACGATCTGCCGGGCGTCGGCGAGAATCTGCAGGACCACTCCGAGGTCTACATCCAGTATGCCTGCAAGGAGCCGATCACGCTCAACGGCAAGATGGGGCTTTTGAGCAAAGCCCTGATCGGTGCGGAGTGGCTGCTCTTCAAAAAAGGGCTTTCGGTCTCCAACCATTTCGAGAGCGGCGGCTTCATTCGTTCCGACGTCTCCCTCCAGTGGCCGGATATCCAGTTCCACTTCCTGCCCGCCGCCATGCGCTATGACGGCAAGAAGCCGCTCGACGGTCACGGCTTCATGGTGTTGACGGGGCCGAACAAGCCGAAGAGCCGCGGTCATGTGCGGCTGCGCTCGCCGGAGGCGCACGAGCAGCCGGATATCCTCTTCAACTATCTCGACCGCGAGGAGGACCGCGAAGGTTTTCGGCGCTGCCTGCGGCTCACCCGCGAAATCGTCGCCCAACCCGCCTTCGACCGCTTCCGCGGCGAGGAGATCGCGCCCGGCAAGGATGTGCGCAGCAATGACGAGATCGACGCCTGGGTGCGCGAGACCATGGAAAGCACCTACCACCCCTGCGGCTCCTGCCGTATGGGCGAAGACGAGATGGCCGTCGTCGACAGCGAACTCCGAGTGCGCGGCATCGGCGGCCTCCGGGTCATCGACAGCTCCGTCTTCCCGGCGGAGCCAAACGCCAACCTCAACGCGCCGACGATCATGCTCGCCGAGCGTGGGTCAGACATGGTGCGTGGCAAGCCGCTGCTTGCTGCCTCCAATGCACAGGTCGGCACGGCTCCCGGCGTCGGCGTCACCCAGCGCAGCGGCAAGCCGCTTCGTGCCTTCCGGCACTGAGACGGCCGCGATGTTGCGGGGGATCGGCTATGTGGTTGCCCGGCGGGATCTGGACGGTCCCGAGGAGCCGCGCGATTGGGCGCTCTTCATAGAGGCGCTTTTTCGCGGGCTCCTGGCCCGTTTTGCCGGCTGGTCGCTTGGGGCACGACGGCAGCAGCCCCAAGGCCGGGAAAGCGCCTCGGCGAAGCGGTGAGATAGGACCGCATGCGCTCTGCGGGGATGCCGGCATAGCTCAGGCGGCCCCGGCGGTGCACCGCCATCCGCCTGTGCGAAAAGAGGCCCGTGCCGGCCGACGCAAGTGGAACCCGCATCAGGTGAACGCCACCGCGTTAGGCATTACCGCGTCTCGTGGAAGTTGTTGGAATCAACCGTCCTTGCCATTTTTTGCCAAGACGGTATTCTCATTCACATGAGCACAATGAACATTTCTCTGCCGGACTATTTGAAGAGCTTCGTCGATGAGCAAGTCGCCGGGCGGGGCTATGGGACGAGCAGTGAGTATATCCGGGAGTTGATTCGTCGAGATCAGGACCGGCTCACATTGCGCAGGCTGTTGCTTGACGGTGCTTCCTCTGATCAGACTGAACCGGCCGACGCTGATTATTTCGCCAGGTTGCGCGAACGAGTTCGTAGTCGGCAGGCCAAGTGAGTTACAAGCGGATTATTCCACGTGAATTGGCTCGTAATGATGCCGAAGCGGCCGTCGACTATTACGCGAGCGAAGCGGGACCTGAAGTTGCACTCGGATTTATCGACGCTCTTCAAGCGGCATACGATTTGATCGCGAACCATCCGGAATATGGATCATTGAGATATTCGTACGAATTGGGATTACCTGATTTGCGGAACGTCTATTTGAAGAGATACCCATATCTCGTCTTTTATCGCGAGCAGGCTGATTATATCGACGTTTGGCGTGTGCTTCATGCCAAACGGGATATCCCGCAATGGATGCAGGGCCCGGAAAGTCACTGATCTCTCGGAGATATCCACTGTTGGTCCACACGCGCCCATCACCGCGTCGGCTTCGAGCCATCGTGGTGCGAGTAAAGACCAGAACGAGGACGGCCCCTGCGGCGGGAAGTCCGGGCCGCTATAACCGAATGGCATCGAGAATGGCCTGTATCAGTCGGGCTGATGGCACGTTGCGAGGTCTGAGCAGGCCGATCTCGCGGCACGGTGCATTGCGTAGCGATAGCCGCGCGACGCGCAGATTGTCGAAGAGGGACGAACGCCAGTCGGGCATAAGCGATACACCCAGCCCGGCTTCGACCATCACCGAAATGGCTTCGAGCGAGTCGAGTTCCAGCCATTCGCGAGGAAGAATCCGTTGGGATTGAAGATAGGTGTCTGCCAGCCGGCCACCCCAATTGCTTCTGTCGTATCGGATGAACGGTTGCTCGCGAAGCAAGGTGTCGGCGGGGATGTTCGCGAGGTCAGGTGGCGCCAGAAGGACGAACGGTTCTGATCGGATCAGCTCCCAGTGCAAAGTCTTGGGTATGGGGAAGGGTGGTTTGACGAGAATTGCCGCGTCGATCTTTTCCTCCAGCACGCTGTTATAGAGTTCTGCCGACGTGCCCGGCAGCAGGAAGATGTCGACGCCCGGCGTCGTGTCGAACACCCTTCGCAACGCATGCGGAAGCAGGCCCGTCAGTGCCGTCGAGATGGCACCAAGCCTCAGTTCTCCGAATGCCTGGTCGTCGTGTGCCAGTCCTTTCAACTGTCTGACTTCCGATAGAACGCGTCGGCTCTTTTCCAGGATCGCGAGGCCCGCTTCGGTTGGCTTCACCCGCCGGCCTGATCTCGCCAGAAGGGGCAGCCCGATCTCGTCTTCCAACGCCTGGATACGTTGCGCGACCGCGGCCGGCGTCACACCCAGGCGGCGCGACGCCTCAGCCAGAGAGCCATGTTGAACGACGGCCAGGAAGGTTTCGAGAAAGCGGGTTTCCATCGATACTTTTACTATCGTCTGAAGGAACAAAAAGGAAGGTTTTTCTCTTGTTTGCGCGTTGCCATAGTGACCCGGAAACAAAGGAGGAAGAGGTGGATCTACATTTGAACGGCAAGACGGCGCTTGTCTTCGGCGCCGGCGGTGGACTTGGCGGCGCAATCGCAAGGTCGCTTGCGGCCGAAGGCGTTTCCGTCGCCGTCGCCGACATCCACGAGGAAAGCGCCAAGGCGACCGCGGACGCAATCAGGGCCGAGGGTGGCAAGGCCATTCCGCTCACCTGGGATATCGGCGACCTGTCCCTGGTTGGTCAGAAGCTTGGGTCCGTAAACAGGGCGTTCGGTCCGGTCGACATCCTGGTCAACAACACCGGCGGGCCGCCGCCGACGCCGGCCGCAGGCCAGTCGCCCGATGATTGGTCGAAATATTTCGACCTCATGGTTCGCTCGGTGATCGCGGTCACCGATGCCGTTCTGCCGACGATGCGCGAGCGCAAATGGGGGCGGATCATCACCTCCACGTCTTCAGGCGTGGTCGCACCGATTGCAAATCTCGGGATATCGAACAGCCTGCGCCTGGCGCTGGTGGGCTGGTCGAAAACCTTGGCGCGCGAGGTCGGGCGCGATGGCATCACCGCAAACATCGTGCTGCCGGGACGGATCGCCACCGGACGGATCGTGTTTCTGGACGAACAGAAGGCGAAGCGTGAGAACAGGCCGGTGGCCGAAGTCACTGCCGAAAGTACCGGGTCCATTCCGGTCGGGCGCTACGGCGACCCGAAGGAATACGGCGATACCGTCACCTTCCTTGCCAGCCCCCGCGCATCCTACATCACCGGCTCCGTCGTCCGTGTCGATGGCGGTCTGATCAACAGCATCTGATCGAGCGGGATCCTCATGTCATTTGAACCTCAAGTCGTCGAGACCCTGAAGGACGTGTCCACCGCAACGCTCACGACGGTTCTCCTGAAAAAAGGACTTCGCAATGTCTGGATGCGCGGCACCAAGCCGCTGAAATCCGACCAGGGGCGGGTTGTCGGGAGAGCATTTACGCTGCGCTTCATCCCTGCCCGGGAGGACCTCTCCACGCCTGCGAGTTGGGCATCGCCGATCTCCACCCGGGCGGCGATCGAGGCGATGCCGGAGGGCTGTGTCGCGGTTGTCGACGCGATGGGCATCGCCGATGCCGGCATCTTCGGCGACATCCTGTGCGCCCGGATGGCGAAACGCAACGTCGCCGGCCTCGTCACCGACGGCGTGATGCGTGACGCCGAGGGTGTGCTGGCGAGCGGCATCAAGGTGTGGTGCAATGGGATCGCAGCACCGCCTTCGGTCGCAGGGCTGACCTTTGTCGGATGGCAGGAGCCGATCAATTGCGGCGGCGTTGCCGTGCTTCCGGACGACATTGTCGTGGTCGATGACGACGGTGCAGTCCTCATCCCGGCAGCGCTTCTCGACGAGGTGCTCGTCGAAGCGCCCGAACAGGAGCGCATGGAGGCCTGGATCATGAGCGAAGTCGATCGGGGCGTGCCGCTTCCCGGTCTTTACCCAATGAATGCAGAAACGAAGGCCCGTTATGAGGCCTGGAAGGACAGCCAGAAATGACGTTCAGCACGCAATCCAAGGGCGTCTACGCCATCGCAACCACCCCGTTCTTCGAGGACGGCTCGATCGATTTCAATTCGATCGACAAGCTGACGGACTTTTATGAGGAGAGCGGCTGCACCGGCGTAACGATCCTCGGGATCATGGGCGAGGCCCCGAAGCTCGAGCCGGAGGAAAGTAGAGCCATCGTCAAGCGCGTGGTCTCCCGGTCCAAAATTCCGGTGATCGTCGGCGTCTCCGCTCCAGGTTTTGCCAGCATGCGCTCGTTGGCGCGTCACTCGATGGACATGGGTGCCGCTGGCGTGATGATCGCTCCGCCTCCCGCCCTGCGCACCGATGACCAGATCGTCAGCTATTTCGCAGGCGCGGTGGAGGCTGTCGGCGAAGATGTGCCGTGGGTTCTCCAGGACTATCCGCTGACCCTCACGGTCGTCATGACGCCTGGCGTGATTGCGAAGATCATGTCCAACCACACGTCCTGCCTGATGCTGAAGCACGAGGACTGGCCCGGCCTTGAAAAGATATCGAAGCTGCGCGCCCTGCAGAAGGCGGGAGAGCTTCGCGATTTTTCCGTGCTCTGCGGCAATGGCGGCATGTTCCTCGACTTCGAGCCCGAACGAGGCGCGGACGGCGCCATGACCGGCTACGGCTTCCCGGACATGCTCACCGAACTGATGCGATTGTTTGCGGCTGGAAAGAGGGATGAAGCGCACGATCTCTTCGATGCGCACCTGCCTTTGATCCGTTACGAGCAACAGCTTGGCATCGGCCTTGCCGTTCGCAAGCACGTTTTGAAACGCCGCGGCGTGATCGCCTCCGACGCCCAACGCAAGCCGGCCCAGATGCTGACCCCGACAGCGCGAGCAGAAGTCGACTATCTGCTTGCTCGCGTCGCAAGGCATGACAAGCGCGCTGCCCTCTAGTCAGTTCGATCTCTCTGAGCCCGTTCGTAGCTGATCAAGAGCCGCGGACGGGCCTACAAGTCATCCATCGTGTCTGCGACCACCATCGCGGGTCTGTCCTGAGACTCGCGAGGGTGGTACTTTGGCCTTGGCGATTGTCGAACACACCAGTTGAAGAACGAGGTTGACGATGCAGGGCCAGGAAACCTTCCTTGATAGGATTTTGCGTATCGGCGTGATCGTCACGGTCGCGCTCCTGCTTGCGGCGATCCAGTATGTGGTGTCGTCGCGCTCCCTCTATGCCGTCCTCTGAGAGCGGATCTGATCCCCAGAGTTGATGACCCGTGTATTTGCGGTTGCAGCGTCTGTTCGGATCATTGGAATTGCCCCGCCGTTCAACACGTAAATCGCCAGTCGAACGGCGGGCTCATGCTCACATCTACGCCGACGTGTAGGCCGTCTTGACTGTGGTGTAGAACTCGGCGGCGTAGCGACCCTGCTCGCGCGAGCCATGGGACGAGCCCTTGCGGCCGCCGAACGGCACGTGGAAATCGACGCCGGCGGTCGGCAGGTTGACCATGACCATGCCGGCCTCGGCATTGCGCTTGAAATGGGTCGCGTGCTTGAGGCTGGTGGTGGCGATCCCCGACGACAGGCCGAAGGGGGTGTCGTTGGCCACAGTGAGCGCCTCGTCATAATCCCGGACGCGGATGACCGACGCGACCGGCCCAAAGATCTCTTCCCGCGAAATGCGCATCTGATTGGTCGCCTCGGTGAACAGCGCTGGCTGCAGGTAGAAGCCGGGCGTGTCGCGCTTCAGCAGCTCGCCGCCAAAGGCGAGCTTCGCGCCCTCCTGTTTGCCGATGGCGATATAGTCGGTGTCCTGGTTGAGCTGGCCCTCATCGACCACCGGGCCGATATGGGTGCCGGCCTTCAGCGCGTCGTCGATTGTCAGCCCCTTGATCCGTTCGCCCATTGCGGCCACGAAGCGGTCGTGAATGCCCTCGGTGACGATGAGGCGGGAAGACGCCGTGCAGCGCTGGCCGGTGGAGAAGAAG
>NZ_FMXF01000057.1:0-20462 GCF_900103435.1 Sinorhizobium sp. NFACC03 | reverse complement strand
ACCGGATATCGGCAAGCCTCGCCGAAACGCCGAAAGACCATCGGCCCAGGTTCACCAGGATCGATGATCAGACCTTTGATCCGTTCGATTGGGACCTCTGCTTTCTTTTAGGAACAAGGTACGCGCCCAAGCTTTGGCAGCCCGTCCTTCGAGGTCATGCCGTCACTGGCGATATCGTCGCGCCCATTCGCAAGCTCGGCGAGGCAAAACGGAAAGCGACCCGCCAGGATGCTGCTGAGGTCGCCGAAGCACTCGTCAATATCCGAACCTATTTTATGCCGAAGCGGGCAAAGCAGAAGTTCTGAGAAAAATCGCTATTGCCGTTCCGTCAACGCCGAAAGCAGTGGGCTGTTCGTCGCGCTCACTATGAAGACGATAATCTTTTTGCAGCGCCTCATGTTGGAACGCATTGGTGTTCCAATTGCCCACCCCGCCCGCAAAGAGAGCTGAAATCGATGGGGCCATCGGAGTTTTCCGAGGCGCAAATTCTACAAATTCGTGCGGGCGCCAAGTAAGTCTGTTGCCAGTTCCCGCCGCAACAGCCTGCTGCGCTGCGCCGTGCGGCCACTTCCCTACTTCCCCCACTTCATCAGGCGCCCTCAATGACGACTCACGCGCGCGCTGGTTACGGCTTCGGAGCAAGGCGACAGTTGGCAGCCCTCCAAGCCAGATCAAATAAAAACATCATCATCATCGACACTGAAACGATCACGAGACGCCAACACGACCGGCAAGGTGGTTCGCATCAGTGAAGGAGATGCATCAGAGCTAAACTCTTTGATTCAAACCGAGAGAACAACTGTAAAATCAACCCATAGGAGGCATTGATGTTGGATGGTTCATTCCAAATGATCACCCCTCTCCGGCAACTCTTAAAAGGTATTTACCATAGGGCGTCGTTGAATACCTTTTCCCAAAATATATCAATTCCTCTTTACTAATGAATCCACTCAGATAGGCGATCTCTTCAATACAAGCAATGTTTGTTCCTTGCCGATGCTGAATAACGCGTACGAACTCGGAGGCCTCCAGAAGACTATCATGGGTTCCCGTATCGAGCCAGGCATAACCACGGGTCATCTTTTCAACGAAAAGTGCTCCTTGTTCCATGTAAATACGGTTAAGGTCGGTGATTTCATACTCCCCTCGCGTCGAGGGGCGTAAGGACTTGGCGTATGATACTACTTCATTGTCATAAAAATAGAGTCCCGTTACAGCGAACCGAGATCGCGGACTAGCAGGTTTTTCTTCGAGGCTGATCGCTTGACCATCCGCAGCTAACTCGACAACACCGTAGCGTTCTGGGTCCTCTACCTCATAGGCAAATACCGTCGCGCCAGACTTGCGCCCAGAAGCCTTGTTAAGCAGTTCGACTAATCCGGCTCCAAAGAAGATGTTGTCACCTAATACAAGGGCAACGTTATCCGACCCAATAAACTCTTCCCCGATTGTAAATGCCTGAGCAAGCCCCTCGGGCCTAGCTTGGGCCGCATAGCTCAACCGCAACCCGAGCCCTGCCCCGTCGCCAAATAGGCGCTTGTAACTATCCAGGTGGTCCGGCGATGAAATGATCAATATGTCCCGAATGCCGGCCTGCATTAAGACCGATAACGGATAGTAAATCATCGGTTTATCATAGACCGGGATTAGTTGCTTATTGATAGCCAGTGTCGCTGGATGAAGACGCGTCCCAGAGCCTCCAGCGAGTATGATGCCTTTCATGGAAGATCTACTCCCCTATTTGTTATTCTGCGGGGCGCTCAGCAAATCAGCTTGCCCGGCAGGAGCAGTAATGTTCATGAATCCCGTTTGCCAAACTCAGCAGGGCTGATCGTCGCCTTTTCATGGTTCAATCTGAAAGAGATGCAAGCACTTGCCGCAAGGCTACAGACCAGGCGCGCGGCTCCACAACGAAGTCACGCCTGAACTTATCAGTCGATAGTCTAGAGTTCGCGGGGCGCCGCGCCGGTGTCGGATACTGGCTCGTGCCAATTGGTTCCAGTGCGGGGACCTCATATCCTGCGCTTCTGCGTTGCTGGAATATTTCGCACGCGAGATCGTACCAGGTCGCTTCACCAGAATTGGCAAAATTGTAAGTTCCAACAGGAGCGCCCTCATCCTCGGTCAAGCGAAGGGTGACCGTGGCCAGAGCTGAAGCGATATCCGATGCGGCTGTGGGGCAACCTCGTTGATCATTGACGACTTTGATCAGCGGCCTTTCCTCGCCTAGACGCAGCATCGTCTTGACAAAATTGGTTCCGTGGGCGCTAAAAATCCATGCCGTTCGAAGGATAACGTGGCGCGAATTCCCTGTCCTGACGGCCTGCTCGCCTGCTTCTTTAGAGGCTCCGTAGACACCGAGCGGCGCGACTGGATCGTCTTCGACATAAGGTTCTTTTTTCGCTCCGTCGAACACGTAATCAGTCGAGACATGCACAATCGGAATACGGCACTTCTTCGTCGCCGCGGCCATCGCCGCGGGCGCTAAAGCATTGACCTTCCAGGCCGTCAAAACGTCACCTTCGGCCTGATCTACCGCCGTGTAAGCGCCAGAATTGATTGCCGCACAGAAGTCACCTGCCGAGATGTAGGCTTCAATACTGTCGCAATCACTGAGATCGAGTTCCTGGCGGGTCGGCGCAACAAGCTCGATATCCGACCGCCAGGAACAGCGGAGTAACTCGGTCCCCACCTGTCCCGTACCGCCTGTAATCAGAATCCGCCGCATCTTCATGCACCCAAGCCGCGCCGCTTGGCCGCCTGTGTCCGATCGAGGATTTCGCCCCACCAGTCCTGGTTGCTCAGATACCAGGAGACCGTTTTCTCGATACCGCTTTCGAAGCTCTCATGTGGTGTCCAGCCAAGCTCATTCGCGATCTTTGTGGCATCGATCGCATATCTGTGGTCGTGGCCAGGTCGATCGGCGACATACGTAATCTGCTTAGAATAGGATCGGCCATCCTCCCGAGGCCGGAAGCCATCCAATATCTCGCAGACGGCCCTTACGACATCGATGTTCCGGCGTTCCGAGTTGCCGCCCACGTTGTAAGTCTGGCCAGGAACGCCTTTTTCAAACACGCATTGTAGTGCGCGAACATGGTCTTCCACATACAGCCAGTCGCGAACGTTCGCACCGCTACCATAGACGGGAAGCGGCTCGCCGGCGAGAGCCTTCACTATCATCAGGGGGATGAGCTTTTCGGGGAAATGGTAGGGTCCGTAGTTGTTCGAGCAATTGGTGATCAGGACCGGCAGGCCAAAAGTATGCCCCCAGGCGGAAACGAGGTGATCCGAGCCTGCCTTAGAAGCCGAATAGGGCGAACGGGGATCGTAGGGAGTCGATTCGGTGAAATGACCCGTCTCACCGAGCGAACCGAAAACCTCGTCCGTCGAGATATGATGGAATCGGAAGTTGCGTGCACGATCTGCCGGAAGCTTGCGCCAGTAGTCCAGCGCCGCCGCCAGCATCGTGTAGGTGCCGACCACATTCGTCTGGATGAAGGCACCCGGACCGTCAATCGACCGATCGACATGTGACTCTGCCGCCAGGTGGGTAATCACATCTGGCTGAAAGTCTGCGATAGCCGCAATCACCGCACCTTCATCGCAGATGTCGCCCTGCTTGAAGCGATACTTCGGCGAAGAAGCAACGGAAGACAAAGAGGTCAGTGTACCGGCATAGGTCAGCTTGTCGAAGTTCAACACCTCGTGTTCGGTTTTCTTTATGAGGTGCCGAACTAGAGCCGATCCGATGAAGCCGGCACCGCCGGAAACGAGAATGCGCATGGCCAGTCCTTCTGGATTCTACACTTCGACCAATTCAAGCGGCACCCCCTCGTAGACGAAGGGGCTGTCAAAATCACGCAGCAGCGGCTGACGCCCATCCTTGGGGCTCAAGATTGGCTCAACGCCTTGAGGCAAGGGCCACTCGATACCGATTTGCGCGTCGCTCCAGAGAATGCCGCCATCATTCTGCGGTGAGTAAAGATTGGACACTTTGTAGGTTACTTCGGTCGAAGGTTCGAGTGTCACGAAGCCATGAGCGAAACCCATCGGCACATAGAGCTGGTGACCATTCTCTGCGGAAAGTTCGGCGCCCACCCATCGCCCGAACGTCGGTGAACCGTGCCGTATGTCGACGGCGACATCAAAGATCCGCCCGCGAATACAGCGAACAAGCTTGGCCTGTTCGAACGGCGGGGTCTGAAAATGCAATCCTCTCAGGGTGCCAACTGGGACGGAGAGCGAGTGATTGTCCTGAACGAACCGATCGCCGATGCCTAAACCAGAAAAAACCTTCTCATTGTAGACTTCCGAGAACCATCCCCGATCGTCTCCAAATCGTTTGGGACGAAGCAACACAACCTTAGAAGCCATCAAGAAGTACTCACATACAAGCGTTCGAACAGTGCTCCGGCCAAATGGACTGACCAAGCGTCTTGTCAGGCTTTGAGGGCCTCAAAACCCGTATCCGCTGATAGCGTCATTTGCAAGACAGCCTCACGCGTTGCAGCAGCAACTGCTCTGCGCATCTCCAAATCGTCGATAAGTTGAAAGATGGTTTTGCGCCAAGTGCTGGCACTGTAAGGAAGCCGCAATTCGCCGTCTTCGCCAGAAGAACCATAAGCCGCCCCCTCGGAAAACACGGCCGCGGCGTGGTAGCGCGCTATATCGATCCGTTTGGTTGGGGCGCGGCTCTCGTTCACGTGCGATGGCGACAGCGGAACGAGCATGATGTCGATGCGGCGACCGCCTGCGTCGGCAAGGTAGTCCATCCAGGGTAGCGGCTCCCGGATCCGCACCCGATCAAGCCCTTGCCAGATCGCCTTGGCGCGCCGATCGGCGAACACCTCGAACCGCGTGTGCGGGCGCTCACGCAGAACCGCTTCGATTATCGGCCGAAGGAATCGGTGCTCTTCCAGATGAATACCTGTCGCGTGATAGGCGATCAGGACCTCATTGTTCGCCACGTCACGCACGTTTGGGTCAGCGGCCGCGCTGAACCAGAAAGCACTTGGCGGCGCCGGCGGCAGCACTAAGGCCCTCGCCTCTCCCAATCGGGATGCGAGATGGGGGGTCGAAGCCCAGATGATATCAAGATGATGGTTGAGACGACGGAGCGGCCAAAGCGCGCGATAACAGAGGCGCAAACGATAAAGAATATCTGCATCCCGCCCGGTCACGACGGCCGGGATGTCGTCATCGAGGAATAGCCCCACGCCGGACAGGCGGTGCGCATTGCGCTCAATCCAACGCAGCACAGATGGAGATGCATAGCGACATACTATGACGAAGACGCCGTCAGGATCGAGCGCAGGTGTCTCATCGCCGCGAATATCCACTACCTGAAACGGCGGCATGTCCGGTGCCTGAAGCCGAGCCGCAAGATAATAGTCAAAAGTCGGGTTGGGTATTCGCCCGAAAACGACGACCCGTGTCAACGTCCGCCTCGGACGACCCGACGCCTCCTCTCGTAGCCGTGGCTGCGGCAGACACTCCTCAAGCCATCGAGCAAGCCGTTCGCGCAACGCCGTCAATCGGCGGCCCTCGGAGCGAGATCTCGCGGGTAGGCATCGAGAACCGCATCTTCAGCGATCAGCGACAGGTTCGGATTATAGTAGGGATCTGTTTTCAAGATGTCGCGCCAGCGTTCGTGCATCGCCCGTTCCTCCTGCGCGAAGCGCTGAAGCTTCTGCGGCGTATCGTCGGCACCACGGGAAACGGACTCTCTATGCAACATCGCGGCACGCGGTGTCCAGATAATACGCAGACCAGCGTCACGCACCTTCAGGCAATAATCCACATCATTGAACGCGACCGTCAGGTTTTGCTCGTCCATACCACCAAGGCGATGCCACAGGCCCTTGCGTGTCAGTAGACAGGCCCCTGTAACCGCCGACATGTCACGACGTTGGCGCAGCAGCCCCCGATCGCCTCCGTGCTCCGGATGAAGGAAGTGGAAGCTGTGACGCGCAACCGTGCCCGCGCCAAGCGTGACCCCACCATGCTGAACGAAGCCATCGGGAAACAAAAGTAAGTTACCGGCGGCCCCGACCGCCGGGTCATCAAGTTCGCCCGCCAAATGTTCGAGCCAGTCCGGTCCAAGAGGTTCCACGTCGTTGTTCAGCAGCAGGATAAGATCATGCCGCGCGACATTCACCCCCATGTTGCAGGCACGGGAGAAGTTAAACGCGCCCGGAAGCGGTATGCGCCGGATGAGACCCGGCTGCTCATATCGGGAAAACAAGGCAAGCGCGGCTGGCTCGGCGCTATCATTGTCAATGACGATAACGTCAAGATTTGCCGGCGCCGTCTTTTCAAACAGTCCTTTGAGACAGGCTTCAAGCAGATCGGCCCTGTCCCGTGTCGGAATGATCACACTGACAGCAGGTCGATCTCGCCTGGGTTGAACTGGCGCTTTGGAGGCCCTGAGCCGGCGACATGACGGTCCACGATGCAACATCACTCGCGGCAGATGTAGGATTGTGCCCATCCGCGCCTGCGCCACCGCGAGGACAATCTCGGCAGTCGTCGCGCCTTGCAGACGCAGGTTTTTTGGTACGTGCGCAAGGCGAATGAGTGCCCCTTCCAGAGGCAGCCAACCCGTGCTTGCGAGCGGCTCATTCCAGGCCGGTTTGAAGAAAGGGTCGGTCCGTCTGCCCCGAACGTCGATGCAATCTTCGTCACTGTAGACAACGGCTACATCGGCAGAAAAGGAGAATGGCCGCACCAATCTTTCCAGGGCCTTTGGTGCGAGGCGCATACCTGCCGGAAGTCTTATCCACAGCCGATCGTTAATCGCTTCACCACACTCCTGAATTTGAGCGATGTCCCCTGGGGCCGCTTCCTGAAAATCGCGCAGGGTCTGAGCATGGAGCGACGCTCTGGTCTCGGCAACCGCAGCCGCATCGCCATCCTCGAGCGTTACCAGCACAAGTGGCCTCCGCGGCCACCCCAAAGGATTGTCTAGTAGTTCACTCTGTTCTGCTAGCGCCTGGGCCGCTATCCAATCCCTGTACCTGGGCGCCGAAAGCGCATCGCATTGGCGAACAAAGCGGAACGAGGCCCCTTTCGTATTGCCAGCGAGGAACAAGCGGATGATCTGCAGAAAGATCCAGGTTCGCCGCAGAGCAATCAGGATCGCGATCTCGACAAGAGATAACCGTCGAATCTTGATCGACGGCTCGACTTTTGACGATTCGTTTGCTGTCGCCTGATCCGCGACCAGAGCCATGGCTTCCAACTGAACCGGCGTCCAACCGTAGAAGCGTCCTCGCCCCTTTTCATCGATCAGAAAAGAACGAAAGACCGTGGCCGGGGTTCGGCCCCGCCGCTTGAACGCAAGCCGCGGACGACGACCGAGCAGATGATCGGGATCGCGCACTGAGACCGTGATAGGCCGATCCGCGTAGTGTGCTGCCTCTCCCCTTGCCAACTCCACCATAAGCTCTTCTCGAGAGGGCTCGATCATTTTGCTCCAGTCCATCGCCCGCTCAGTTCGGACTTGTTTTGTCTAAGGTGCGAGCCATCGCAGAAAAGTCAGATGGAAACAACGTGCATGTCAGCACAAGCGGAAGGTCAAAAGAATCTCGACGTCCCAGCACATTCGTGGCGCTGAGAGGCTGACCGCGGCGTCAGCAACAAGAAAGAACCGGCTTCTGGGCCAACCGACAGCCAATCATTCGGCGGCGGGTTGCTCGGCGACGCTCGCCAAACCTTGGGCTTTGCGCAAGTTCAGCGCCGGTGCCTTATCCTCGAAAGTTTCCACGCGCCGATCGTAGTTCGGCGCAATCGTGCCCATCACGCGGTCCCAGAACGAGAAATAGTTCGCGTAGTTGTATTTGAACTCGGCGTGATGTTGGTCGTGATAGGTCGTGCACAGCAAGGGCCAGGGATACCGCGCCGTGCGCGAGGCGAAATATTCGAAACCCGCATGGCCGAAAGTGCCGTTGATCTGGTCGAACAGACGGTGCGCCACAAGAATGATTGGCGGGAACGGCACGAAGAAGACGACGACGGCGTAGTAGCCCTGCGACAAGGCCGTATCGACGAGGCCGATCGAATCGTTGCTCCAGACTGTCGGCGCGACGCTGCGGTGATGGAGCAGGTGATACTTGTAGAACAGCTTGGTGTGCAGCAGCCGGTGGGCGAAATAGAACCAGGCGTCGAAGAGCGCCATGCAAAGCAGGAACAGTGGCACGGCCGTCCACCAGCTGAAAGTCCAGGGTGTCCACGTCCATCCCTGATGTTGAGCGAACAGTCCGATCGCCACGGAGGTACAGGTGACGAGGATCGACGCCATGCTCTGGCGGATTTCAACTGCCTTGCGCTTCTCGCCGCGGCGTCCCTTCTGGATGCGACGCTCGGGGTTTCGGTCGTTGAGCCAGGTGATGCCATAGCCCAAGATAAAATAAACCAGCACGGTTGCCGCATAGACTGCGGCGAGCAAGGCGGCAAAGGTAAGGCTGTCCTGGATGAGGGCGCTCAAAGCGTAGTCCGTTGTGGAGAGAGAAGTTGAGATATGCGGTGGACTATATCAACCGCCCTCCCCGACGCAAGCCGCCCGGCTCTAATCGCGTTCCAACGCCGTCAGGAAAGCCTTGAGTTCGCCCTGGTCCAACTCCACAAGATGGCGTTGCTCCGGATAGGCACCGGATCGGACATCCTGCGCAAATTCAGAGAAGGCGGCGATCCGCTCGCGCTGGAGACGATCGTATTCCGCGGCGAAGTCGCGATAGGTCTTGGCGTGGCGCGGCACATGGCCTCGATTGCTGCCGAGCACGTCGGCCGCGAAGAGATATTGCGCATCGCAGCCCGAACCGGCGCCCATCGACAGCATCAGCATTGAGGTTCGCGCACTGATGGCCGCGGCAACATCGCCGGGCACGACCTCGATTTCAGCGGCAAAGGCGCCGGCCTCCTCCAGCGCCTTGACCTGCCGCCAGATCTCGAGCGCGCTTGCAACCGTCTTGCCGACCGCTCGAAATCCCCCGGTCCAGGTGGCCTTGGAGGGAATGAGGCCAACATGGCCGCAGACAGGAATTCCCTCCTCCCGCATCCGCCGGACGGTGGAAAGACCGGCCGCACAGTAGACCGCATCGCCGCCTGCCTTCAGCGCCTTGAAGGCCGCACGGATGTACTCCTCCGCAGTCACGTAGTCGCCGTACTCCAGACCCGGGAAGGCAAAACAGGTAGGCGCCACCTCGCGAAACTCCGGGCCAAGCAATGCCGGCGGCACGGAGACGAGGTCGATGCCGGCGGCTTCCGCCGCTTCGGCTTCGTCGAGTGTCTCCACGCGCAACATGGTCAGCTGACGCTTGCCCTTCATGGAGAGGAGGTCGGCAACGGTCGGGCGGCGGCTTTTCATGAGAAAACTCCGAGGATTGGACAGATAGACGGTTCGGGGCGCTGCTTTGCGCGTTTAAGCTGCCAGCAGCGCCTTGAGCTTGGTTTCGGGCGAGACGAGCGCCTGGGGGTCCGGGCGCTTGCCGGCCGCAATCAGCATTTCAGCGAGGCGAATATCACGCGCGACAGCGTTACCGGGCCCGATGCCGGAAGCGGCGAGCAGCCGGCCGCTATTATCGAGGTGAAAAAGGATGAATGCGCCATCGGCGAGATCGCGCCGTACGGTGGTGGCGGCGCCATCAGCAAGCCCCGCGATCTGCAGCGTCAGATCATATTGATCGGACCAGAACCAGGGCACGCTTGTCATCGTTTCGTTCGCACCGAGCAGATTGCCGGCAACGAGCGTGCCCTGGTCCTGGGCATTGCGCCAGGCCTCAAGCCGCACACGGCTACCGCCGTAGTGGCAGAGCGGATAGGAGCAGCAATCGCCGGCCGCAAAGATGTCCGGGTCGGACGTTCTAAGCGTTGCATCGACGGCGATGCCGTTGTCGATGACGAGGCCGGCAGCCGCGGCGAGCTCCGTATTCGGGACCGCACCGATGCCAACGACAATGAGATCGGCGTTGATCGAATCGCCCTGCGCAAGCACGATGCGCGCGCTGCGATCGTCCGCATCGATGCGATCGATCTTCGTGTCGCAGCGTATATCGACGCCTTCTTGACGGTGCCTCTCGTCTACAACGGCGGCGATTTCCGAGGGCACGCCTCGCGACAGGATGCGTGTCAGCCCCTCGATGAGGACAACTTCTGTGCCAAGCCGGCGCGCTGTCGCAGCGAGTTCGAGGCCGATAAACCCGCCACCGATGATCGCGAGCATTCGTCCGGGCTGAAGCTCGCGGCGGATTACCTCGGCGTCGACATGCGTCCGGAGCGTACGAACGCGCGGAGACATACTATCGGTCCCCGGAAGCGTCCGCGCTCGCGCGCCCGTTGCCAGCAACAACCGGTCATAAGGGATGCTGGCTCCATCGACGAGCTCGACGCGCTTGGCGCCACGATCTATGGCCCTCACCGGTGCGTCGGTAAGCACATCGATCCCCGCGGCTGCATAACGCTCCGCGTCGGCAACATATTTCGGCTGGGCCCCGTCCCTGAGGCCGTCCTTGGAAAGCGGCGGCCTTTCATAGGGAAGATGGGGTTCGGCGCCGATCAATATGACCCTTCTGTCGTAACCCTTTTCCCTAAGGGCAAAGGCGGCCCTCGCGCCACACTCGCCGGCGCCGACAATGACGATGCTACCCATCTCAACCTCCCAGCCCGCATCAGCGAGCCCAATCGCGTTTAAGCCGTTGTCAGGCGATCGATGAACACGCTTCCCGCCTCGACCTTCACCGGATAGGTCTTCAGGTTGACGCAGACCGGAGCGCCCTTGGCCTGTCCGGTCTTGTAGTTGAAGCGGCCATTGTGCTTCGGACATTCGATGATGTCGTCCATCACAAGCCCCTCGGCCAAATGGATGTGCTCGTGCGTGCAAAGCCCGTCGGTCGCGAAATATTCGTCATCCGGGCTGCGGTAGACCGCAAAGGTGCGCCCTTCGTGATCAAAACGAATGACGTCTTCCTCGTCGATTTCGTCCGCCGCGCAAACTTCGACCCAATTTCCACTCATGGCTTCCTCCCATTTTCTGAGATCGTTGATTTACTCGGCGGCGTACACGATCGCGTCACTGTGAAATTCTTCCCGATAAGGCTTCGCCGTCGCCGGCAATTCGCGCTTCAGGAAATAGTCCTCATTGCGCAGTTGCCGCAGGAGGGCCGGGATCATTTCGCGATAGCCATGAAGCATCGACGGGTTGGGCGCCGGCAGGTCGTGCTTGATCAATGCGTGAAGCTTCGGCAGCGCGTGGTAGGGCACCATCGGGAACATGTGATGCTCCACATGGTAGTTCATGTTCCAGTAGACGAAGCGGCTCAGCGGGTTCATGTAGACGGTGCGGCTGTTCAGCCGATGGTCGGTAATGTTATCCGCAAGACCGCCATGCTGCAGCAAACCCGTCAGCACATGGTGCCAGGCGCCGTAAAGCCGCGGCAAGCCGATCAGCATCAAGGGCAGGATCGAATCGAGATAGAGTGAAAGCGCGATCGTTGCGGCATAAACAGCGAACCAGATGCGGGCGACTAGGATTGCCTTCGGCTGCTCCATCTCGGGGATGAATGTCGCTTCCTCGGCACCGATAATCCCAAAGGTGTTGCGCACCATGTCGACGACGGCGTACCAGACATCAAGAATTCCAAAGAAGTTCAGGACAAGACGCAAGAGATCCGGGGGGCGCATGACCGCGATCTCAGGGTCGCGGCCGACAATGACCGTGTCGGTGTGGTGGCGGGTGTGGCTCCAGCGCCAGGCGACGGGATTGCGCATGATCATGAAGCAGGCGATCTGGTAGACGGCGTCGTTCATCCACATTGTCTTGAAGGCCGTGCCGTGCCCGCATTCGTGCCAGCGGCTGTCGGATGCCGAGCCGTAGAGAACGCCGTAAGCGAGGAACAACGGAACGGCCCACCAGGTGCCCCAGAAACAAATGCCGAGCCCGCCGAAAAGAACGAGACTGCCGAGCCAGAGCGCAGTGTCGCGGATGGCGGGTCCGTCCTCGCGCTTCATCAGCTCCTTCATCTGCTTGCGCGGGATCTCGGTGTGATACCACTCTGCGGCCGACAGCCCGTTTGTGACGGCTGCCTGCGCATCACGGCCGAGCAGACTGTAATCTCGCTTCGTAGGTACCATCGTCATTTGCTTTCCTCCCTGCGATCCAACCAAGTCTGGCCAGAGGCATCCGATGTCGTGCAATGACGATAGGTTGACTTTTGCTAGGCCTCAATGCAGCAATGATATATTCTATCAAATGATATCATCAATTGCATTTCATACGTGATGCAAACCTATCAGGAGGAGCGATGAGCAATCGACCGACCATTGCCGACCTTGCGCGTGCCGCCGGCGTCAGCGTCGCCACTGTGGACCGCGTCTTGAATGGACGTCACCCCGTGCGCGAGGAAACCGCGCGTCGCGTCTATGAGGCCGCCAAGGCGATCGGCTATCATGCCGTCGGCCTCATCCGACAGCGCGTTTTTGAGGATTTGCCGCAATACCGGCTCGGTTTTGTCCTGCAGAAGCCGGAGCAGTCCTTCTACCAGACGGTTGCGAAAGAAATCGAAAACGCCGCGCTGTCTCTCTCCAATGCCCGCGTTTTTGCCCAGATCGACTTTGTGGCGAACTCAACGCCAATGGCTATCACAGAGAAGCTTCGAGCGGCCGCTGCACGCAACCAAGCAATTGTTCTCGTGGCGCCGGACTATCCAGCCGTGACCACCGCGATCGAAGAGCTCAAGGAGCGCGGCATTCCAGTGTTTTCGTTGCTGTCGGACTTCGCCGCCGGCGTACGCGAAGGTTATGTCGGCCTCAACAACCACAAGGTTGGACGTACGGCCGCATGGATGATCGCCAAGGCCGCCAACCGCCCCGGCAAGGTTGCCGCCTTCGTCGGCAGCCATCGCTTCCTTGGCCACGAGTTGCGTGAGATCGGCTTCCGCTCCTATTTCCGGGAGCATGCGCCGGATTTCGAAGTGCTCGACACGATGGTCAATCTGGACACCGCCGAGATCACGCACGAGGCAACACTCAATCTCCTGCAACGCCATCCGGATCTGATTGGCTTTTATGTTTGCGGCGGCGGCATGGAAGGGGCGATCTCGGCGATCCGAGAGGAAAAACTCGAGGGCAAGCTCATCGCCGTGGTCAATGAGCTGACACCGGAATCGCGCGCTGCCCTTGCAGATGATGTCGTAACCCTGGCGATCTCGACGCCGACAGCGGCCCTTGCGCGCGAGACGATCAATTTGATGATCCAGGCGATCGACAAGGGTCCCACGGGGGCACCGGGACAGACCTTCCTGCCCTTCGACCTCTTCACGCCGGAAAATATCTGAGCCCGCGGAAACTACACGGAGGTGCTTTTCAGGCCCTGTGTCGAGGCCGCGCGATGTCCGCTACAAGATGATCGATCGCCGTCAACGCGTCCAATTGCAGCCACGTCTCTGGATGACGATAGACCGGGTAGAGGCTGAAGGCGGCAAAGGTGAGTTGGTCAAGCGTCGGGCGCGCATTGGCCCTCCTGGCGCGTGCGCTGAGCGAAGCATCGTCGGAGCGATCGTCGGTAAGGCCCCAGCCGGCGTAAAATGGCGTCGCATAGCAGCGTACAGGCAAGCCACGCAAAAGGGCGTCGAAGCCCATTTGACTGGAGACCGTCCAGACCTCGTCGACAACATCGAGGATCGAAGCGGCCGAAACTTTGTCCGCCATCAGGACGACGCCCGGAGCCTTGGCGGCCTGCTCGGTCAAATAACCTTTTCGATGCCCCGCAATAACGTCTGGATGCGTGCGGACGACACACTGGGCGCCACTCTTGAGGGCGTCGTCCAGCATCCGGTCAAATGAAGCCGGCGAGCCAAGCGCTTTTTCGACGGAGACATCTCCGAACACCTGATCGACAAGCAATATTCGGCGACGGCCGGTCCGTTCGATACGCGGAGTGATATGCGGGAGATTGTTGTATTTGGAGAGCTTGTTGTCCACCAACGCTTCGCGGATGGCAGAACCCGCGTCCGCACGAGTCGTGCGGCTTGCCTCAGCGATCAATAACTCCAAGCGCGACGCTTGGCCTGCATCGACGGGTAGTGCCTTATCGTCGATTACAATTGAAATCGGGATACTTCCGTCCTTGCCAAGGCCTACTGAGCGGAGAAAGCCATCTTCGAGATGCCAATGCGGCAGGCCCCTGAAGCGTGCGATCCGCATCGCCGTCTTCGCGGGTAGGCGGCCTCCCCAAGAGACAATACCGTCTAGCGCAGGGGCTAGCGTCGAGCGGAGAGGCGCCTCGCCAAAATAGTGCCGAAGCCAAGGAAAGGCCTGGTGCACGAAATAGGTCGCGCCCAGTCTGGCGCCCCATCCCGGATGCCAAGGGCGTCCTTCCAATGAGTGTGGAGGCATTTCTTCCAGCGCGTCCATTCCGTCGTTTCAAACTCGCCACAGTACCGGGCGTCCTTCCGGCCAAAAACCACCTCACATTAAGAAATGCAATTGGGAACTTGAATGGATACCAACTATGGCCGCTGGGGAGCAACGCCAACGTTCCACAGCACTATCAGCTGGGCGCTGAATCTTGATAGAATTTCATCATTAACGAATGGAAATATTGCACGAATGCAAGTCCTTTGAGCGTCATGCTCTTTGGCTGCCGTCCACCCGTTGGTGAATTGTCCGCGGCGCTGTAAATGGAATGAACATTCTATTTGCAATGCGTGACCCATCCCACTGGAGGAGACATTCCCGTGACAGCCCTGACCTTCGCCCTCAATCATATGACGACGCCCGGCCTTCCGCTCGGCGCCTTCTTCGAACTTGCCAAATCCCTCGGGATCTCCTACGTCGAAATCCGCAACGACCTCGCGGGCAATGCCATCGTCGACGGCACGCCGGCCAAGGATGTAGCGGCGATCGCCGGTCGCAATGGCATTACGATTATCTCGATCAACGCGTTGCAGCGTTTCAACGAGTGGAATCCGGATCGTCAGAAAGAAGCCGGAGAGCTGATAGCCTATGCGCGCGATTGCGGTGCCAAGGCCCTCGTGCTCGTGCCTGTCAACGACGGTTCCGGCCAGGCGGACGGCGAGCGACAGGCAAACCTGCGCGAAGCGCTTGCCGCGCTGAAACCGTTGCTCCAATCGGCCGGAATTATCGGCCTTGTCGAGCCGCTGGGCTTCGAAATCTGCTCTCTGCGCTCGAAGACGGAGGCTGTCGAGGCGATCAAGGCGGTCGGAGGAGAAAGTACCTTCCGACTGGTGCACGATACGTTCCATCACCACCTCGCCGGCGAACCCGCAACCTATCCTGAGATGACCGGGCTCGTGCATATTTCCGGCGTAACCGACCGTCGGGTCGCCGTTTCCGATCTGCGCGACTCGCATCGCGTTCTGGTCGATCAGGACGACCTTCTCGACAATGTCGGCCAGATCCGGCGCCTGCGTGCCGAGGGCTATGCAGGGCCGCTTTCCTTCGAACCGTTTGCCGCCGAAGTTCACGCGGTCGCAGATCCGGCGGCTGCGATCAGGCAGAGTGTGGACCACATCCAAACCCGGATCTGATCCGCCGCGGCCTGGCTGAGGGAAAACGATGCGGGGCGCCGCAACAGCTCTTGACGGCGCCCCCATAAAATGGAATACATATTCCGTAATCACGAACTACTGGTTCGTTTATTCCGTTTTATCCGAAGGCGTAACGGGAGTGGCGCTTTCAATGTGAATGAGCGCAATCCGGCAAGGATTGCGCTCCCGGCAGGAGAAGGTGTCGCCGGGCACCATTGTGGAGGAGAGAGACAATGAAGAAATTTGTGCTGGGTACAGCGCTGGCCGTGATGATGTCGACGGCCGCGCATGCCGAGACCATCGGCGTATCAATGGCGCTTTTCGATGACAACTTCCTGACGGTCTTGCGCAACGGCATGTCCGATTACGCCAAGACGCTCGACGGCGTCGAACTGCAGATCGAAGACGCGCAGAACGACGTTTCGAAGCAGCAGAGCCAGATCCAGAACTTCATCGCAGCCGGCGTGACCGCCATCATCGTCAACCCGGTCGATACCGATGCGACGGCAGCCATGTCGAAAATTGCGGCAGACGCCGGCATTCCGCTCGTCTACGTCAACCGCGAGCCTGTCAACGTCGACACGCTGCCGGAAAAGCAGGCTTTCGTCGCGTCGAACGAACAGGAATCCGGCACGCTGCAGACGCAGGAAATCTGCAAGATGCTTGGCGGCAAGGGCAAAGCCGTCGTCATGATGGGCGAACTGTCCAACCAGGCCGCCCGTATGCGCACGAAGGACATTCACGACGTGCTCGCGACCGACCAGTGCAAGGGTATCGAGATCGTCGAGGAGCAGACGGCCAACTGGTCGCGTACGCAAGGGTCGGACCTTCTGACGAACTGGCTCTCCGCCGGACTTGAGTTCGATGCGGTCATCGCGAACAACGACGAAATGGCGATCGGCGCGATCCAGGCGTTGAAGGCCGCCGGCCGTTCGATGGACTCGGTCGTCATCGGCGGCATCGACGCAACGCAGGATGCGCTTGCCGCCATGGCTGCGGGCGATCTCGACGTGACGGTGTTCCAGAACGCCGCCGGACAGGGCAAGGGTTCGGTCGACGCCGCCCTGAAGCTCGCCAAGGGCGAGGCGGTCGACAAGAAGGTTTACATTCCCTTCGAGCTGGTGACCAAGGAAACCCTCGACAAGTATCAGGCGAAGAACTGATCGCCTGCATCGAGAGCGCGGGGGGTCCCGCGCTCTCGTTCAAATGCAAGTCCCGCAGCGGATATCCGCGTCCTTGTGGATGCGATCCGCGATCAAACGAGCTGGTGACCCGCCAGCGATGAGGACTTTTCCGCGACAGCCGGAAACGATGGGGGAGGCAAGGAACATGACGCTCAGTCCGACAACGATGGCAGCAGTGCGCGCCAGCGGCGCCGTACCCAAAGCCGAATATCTGCTTTCTGCGGAAGGCATCCGCAAGGAATTCCCAGGTGTCGTGGCACTCGACGACGTCGAGTTCAAGCTCAGGCGCGGCACGGTCCATGCGCTGATGGGCGAAAACGGCGCCGGCAAGTCGACGCTGATGAAGATCCTCGCCGGCATCTATACACCCGACAAGGGCGAAGTCAGGTTGAAGGGCGTCGACATCAGACTGAAATCGCCGCTCGACGCGCTCGAAAACGGCATCGCGATGATTCATCAGGAATTGAACCTGATGCCGTTCATGACGGTTGCCGAAAACATCTGGATCCGCCGTGAACCGAAGAACCGCTTCGGCTTCGTCGACCATGGCGAGATGAACCGCATCACCGCCCGGCTGTTCGATCGCCTGAAGATCAAGATCGACCCGGAGATCGAGGTCCGCCATCTCTCCGTGGCCAGCCGGCAGATGGTCGAGATCGCCAAGGCGGTCTCCTATGAATCCGACGTGCTGATCATGGACGAACCGACGTCGGCGCTGACCGAGCGCGAGGTCGCCCACCTGTTCGAGATCATCCGCGATCTGCGCGAACAGGGGATCGGCATCGTCTACATCACCCACAAGATGAACGAGCTGTTCGAAATCGCCGACGAGTTCTCGGTGTTTCGTGACGGCAAATTTATCGGCACCCATGCCTCGAGCGACGTCACCCGAGATGACATCATCCGCATGATGGTCGGCCGCGAAATCACCCAGATGTTCCCGAAGGAGGAAGTGCCGATCGGCGACGTCGTCCTGTCGGTAAAGAACCTCGCGCTCGACGGCGTCTTTCGCGATGTCTCCTTCGATGTTCGCGCTGGCGAGATCCTCGGCATTGCCGGCCTCGTCGGCTCCGGCCGCTCGAACGTCGCCGAAACGCTCTTCGGTGTGACGCCGGCAAGTTCCGGCACGATTTCGATCGACGGAAAAGCCCTTTCAATCAATAGCCCTAACACTGCAATCAGGCACCGCATGGCGTTCCTGACCGAGGACCGCAAGGACACCGGCTGTCTTCTCATCCTCGACATCCTAGAGAACATGCAGATCGCGGTGCTGCAGGATCGCTTCGTCAAGGGCGGCTTCGTCACCGACAAGCAGATTACCGTCGCCTGCGAAGAGATGAGCCGCAAGCTGCGCGTCAAGACACCAAACCTGCAGGAGCGCATCGAGAACCTCTCCGGCGGCAACCAGCAGAAAGTGCTGATCGGCCGCTGGCTGCTCACCAATCCGCGCATCCTGATCCTCGACGAGCCGACGCGCGGCATCGATGTCGGCGCCAAGGCGGAAATCCACCGCCTCGTCACCGAACTCGCGCGAAACGGCGTCGCCGTCATCATGATTTCTTCGGAAATGCCAGAGGTGCTCGGCATGAGCGACCGCATCATGGTCATGCACGAGGGCCGCGTCACCGGCTTCCTCGACAGGGCGGAAGCAACCCAGATCAAGGTCATGGAGCTCGCCGCGAGCTGAGCGGGAAGCGACCCGACGAAAGGGAGGAATGAAAATGGATACCAATGTCGCCGCACAGGGCGCCAGCACACCGCTTACCGGCGCAAAGCGCCGCCTACCCCCCGAATTCAACATCTTCCTCGTATTGATCGGCATTGCGCTGGTTTATGAGGTGCTGGGCTGGATCTTCGTCGGCCAGAGCTTCCTGATGAACCCGCAGCGCTTGACGATCATGATCCTGCAGGTCTCGGTGATCGGCATCATCGCCGTCGGCGTGACCCAAGTCATCATTACAGGTGGCATCGACCTTTCGTCGGGCTCCGTGGTCGGCATGACGGCGATGATCTCGGCAAGCGTCGCTCAGGCCTCCACGTGGCCCCGCGCGCTCTATCCGTCGCTGACCGACATGCCGGCGATCGTTCCGATCGGGCTTGGCGTTGGTATCGGCCTCCTCGCAGGCTTCATCAACGGCCAGCTCATCGCCCGCACAAAGATCCCGCCCTTCATCGCCACGCTCGGCATGATGGTGTCGGCACGCGGCATCTCCAAGTGGTACACCAAGGGCCAGCCTGTCTCGGGCCTCACCGAACAGTTCAATTTCATCGGTACCGGCATCTGGCCAGTCATCGTCTTCCTCGTCGTCGCGATCATCTTCCACATTGCGCTGCGCTATACCCGCTACGGCAAGTTTACCTATGCGATCGGCGCCAACGTCCAGGCAGCACGCGTCTCGGGTATCAATGTCGAAGCGCACCTCATCAAGGTCTATGCCATCGCCGGGATGCTGGCGGGCCTCGCAGGCGTCGTTACCGCTGCCCGCGCGCAGACCGCACAGGCAGGCATGGGTGTCATGTACGAACTGGATGCGATCGCCGCGACCGTCATCGGCGGCACGTCGCTCACCGGCGGCGTCGGCCGCATCACCGGCACGGTGATCGGCACGATTATCCTCGGCGTCATGACTTCTGGTTTCACCTTCCTGCGCGTCGACGCTTACTACCAGGAAATCGTCAAGGGCCTGATCATCGTCGCCGCCGTCGTCATCGACGTCTACCGACAGAAAAACCGCAAGAAGGCTTGACGCTCAGAAGAATAACCCTCCTCCCAGTGAAGCCAACTGGCCGGGATGATAAAATCATCCCGGCATTTTCTTTTTCGCCGGCAGGTATTTCGTCCGCCTTATGCCGTTTTCCACATATGCTTGGCGCGCAGAGCTGCCCCGGCGCGAGCGCTCTGGCAAAATCTCCGCCAATGCACTATATGGCAAGCGTCCAAAACTATCGGAGACTTATCATGTTGTCGCAGCACAAGCTTGCGAGCCAGTTTCAGCCGCGTTTCGCTCTTCAGCTTTGGAACGCGATGCTACGGGTACAGACCCGCGAAACAGCTACCCTCTTCGGCCATCGCGGCCGATAAGCGCTTATTCGAAATTAGTCAGACTTCCGGTTCGGCGCGAATGGCCCCCGCAGCTTTTATCTGACAGCGAGCCAATTCAAGCCCTTCAGGCCACAGCTTCGTTTGCCTGGCGAAGCAGTATGTTTTGGTGCTGGATCTCCCAAACGTCAGTTCCGACTTCACAGTTAGCAACCCCGATAGTCTTTTTGCTAAGCGATTGCAAAGGGATCGTCGCGCTTGCTTTGTTGAATTGGTCCTTGGCTTTCGGCAAGGTGTTTGCCGATCAAGGGCCGTGCACCGATTCATAATTGAAGGACTGACAGTTGATGAAGACGAGCCTCGACCATTTGCCTGCGGTCAAGCAACAAGAGCTTCGTCGCGTGGTCGAGATCATCCACGAGGAACTCGAGGACGCGTTGAAGGGCGGATCCGCCGATTTCAAGAAGCGCGGCCGGATCCTAAAGATAGTGCTCTTCGGTTCCTATGCCCGCGGCACCTTCGTCGACGAGCCACATACCAAAAAGGGCTATCGCTCGGATTTCGACATTCTCGTCATCGTCAACAACAAGAAACTGACGGATCCGGCCTACTGGAACAGGGCGAACGATCGGTTGATGCGCTCGCCGGAGATCAAAACGCCGGTTGGCTTGATCGTTCACGCGCTGCGGATGG
>NZ_FMXF01000059.1:0-17518 GCF_900103435.1 Sinorhizobium sp. NFACC03 | reverse complement strand
GTTCCGATCGCGATGGAAGAAAAGCTGCGCTTCGCGATCCGCGAAGGTGGCCGTACCGTCGGCGCAGGCATCGTTGCCTCGATCGTCGAGTAATCTGCTGATTTCAGATCAGTAGAGAGGCCCCGCTGGCAACGGCGGGGCCTTTTTCATTGCAGGAGCTGCCAGGACTTCGTCGATAAAGTCGCGCTTGCCGTGGGTGTGGATATCCCAATCGCAATTGGCGTCTGTGGCAAGCCGCTTTTTCAGCGTCTCATATCGCTCGGCATAGTCCGGCCGTTCACGCAACTGGTCGCGGAAGAAGAGGCGTGCCGTAGGGGCGCGTATCGGTGGTGAAGGTCCAGAGGCCGCTTGCGTGCGGATCGCCGTGAAAGGTGTAGCCGGTGCTGCGAAGGCGCGCAGTCAGTTCAGGCAGCCTTCTCAGATCCGCGATGACCGCATCGATATCGATCTTCGGCTTCGCCGCCAATCCGGGCACTGCGGTACTGCCAATGTGATGGACCTCGCGGACGAAGGGTGAAAGCAGCTTCGCGATCTCTGAGGCTCGCTCTTCAAACAACAATGGCCAGCAGGGATCGTATTCGACCAGCGTGATGCGCGACATATGATTCGGCTCCCGGCAATTGCCGGCAGGGTAGCGGATTCTCTACTTCGCGCGCCGCGGGAATTACGGCAGGCTCCACAATGACTTGCGCCCGTTCGTGACGCCGCAGGCGGCAGGGCAGGGGGTTGTTGCAATTCGATGAGGATTTTTTCGCTTCTTCGGTGAAAGGTGCTTGTCATCCTCCGGCAAACTGAATATTAAGCCGCTGACTTGAGGCGGCGACGCGTCGTTAGACGAAGGCGCAGCTGAATAGGGGTATAGCTCAGTTGGTAGAGCGGCGGTCTCCAAAACCGCAGGTCGGGGGTTCGAGCCCCTCTGCCCCTGCCACTTCTCTCGCGCTTGCATAAAGGCTGAGAGGTCGGCAAACTAAAGCTTAAGGACCGGTGACCCGGTCGACGAAATTCACAAAAAAGACTGATTGGCTCTTGTGGTTTTCAGAATCGGTCTTTATGTAGGGTCCAAACAGACACGCGGTGCGTGGGGCTGAATCATCGGCTTTACGCGCCGTAATGGCGTGAGCATTACATGGCATCCAAAACGAATCCGGTAACGTTTCTGCAGCAGGTTCGCTCTGAGACGTCGAAAGTGACTTGGCCTTCTCGGCGCGAGACGATGATCTCGACGCTGATGGTCTTTGTCATGGTCTTTTTTGCCGCTGCCTTCTTCTTTGCTGCGGACCAGTTGATGGGTTGGGCGATCGGCCTCATCCTCAACGTTGGCGCTTGATTGGGTGGAGGGTAGTATGGCTGCGCGCTGGTATATTGTTCACGCCTATTCGAACTTCGAAAAGAAGGTCGCTGAATCGATCGAGGAAAAGGCCAAGCAGAAGGGTCTCGAGCATTTGTTCGAGAAGATTCTCGTGCCGACCGAGAAAGTCGTCGAAGTGCGTCGTGGCCGCAAGGTCGACGCCGAGCGCAAGTTCTTCCCGGGCTACGTTCTGGTCCGCGCCAATCTGACGGATGAGGCTTTCCATCTCATCAAGAATACGCCGAAGGTAACGGGTTTCCTCGGTACCGACAGCAAGCCGGTTCCGATTCCGGACCATGAGGCTGAGCGCATCCTTGGTCAGGTCCAGGATGGCGTCGAGCGTCCGAAGCCGTCGGTTTCGTTCGAGATCGGCGAGCAGGTCCGCGTTTCGGATGGTCCGTTCGCCTCGTTCAACGGCGTCGTTCAGGACGTCGACGAAGAGCGTTCGCGCCTCAAGGTCGAGGTTTCGATCTTCGGTCGCGCGACGCCGGTCGAGCTGGAATACGGTCAGGTCGAGAAGGTCTGAGAAGATCTCAAGAGATAGGGCGGGTTGCGACCCGTTCTGGCGGAGAAATCCGCATGCGCGTGGAAGGGGAGCGACCTTAGCCGGGTCGGATCGTCCGTACCACGCAACCGCAGCCGCTGATCCCCGTGATCGGCAACAAGCCGGGCAACCGGCGTAACAGATCCCGGTGCGATCCGTCGCAAAGGGATTTCAGAAAGGCAGAGAGAAATGGCTAAGAAAGTTGCAGGCCAGCTCAAGCTGCAGGTGAAGGCTGGGTCGGCCAATCCGTCCCCGCCGATCGGTCCTGCGCTCGGTCAGCGTGGCATTAACATCATGGAATTCTGCAAGGCGTTCAATGCCGCCACGCAGGAAATGGAAAAGGGTATGCCGATCCCGGTCGTCATCACCTATTACCAGGACAAGTCCTTCACTTTCGTCATGAAGCAGCCGCCGGTCAGCTACTTCCTGAAGAAGGAAGCAAAGATCCAGTCCGGTTCGAAGACCCCCGGCAAGGGCGGTTCGGCCGGCAAGCTCACCAAGGCTCAGATCAAGTCGATCGCCGAAGCCAAGATGAAGGATCTCAATGCTGCCGATATCGAAGGCGCAATGGCCATGATCGAGGGCTCTGCCCGCGCTATGGGCCTGGAAGTGGTAGGCTAAGACCATGGCGAAGATTGCAAAGCGTGTACAGAAGTCCCGCGAGGGCGTCGATCCGACGAAGATCTACGGCCTCACCGAGGCCGTTTCGATGGTCAAGGAACGTGCAACTGCCAAGTTCGACGAGACCATCGAAGTTGCGATGAACCTCGGCGTTGACCCGCGCCACGCCGACCAGATGGTCCGCGGCGTCGTCAACCTGCCGAACGGCACCGGCCGCTCGGTTCGCGTCGCCGTTTTCGCACGTGGCGCCAAGGCTGACGAAGCCAAGGCTGCCGGTGCTGACGTCGTTGGCGCGGAAGAGCTCGTCGAAATCGTTCAGGGCGGCAAGATCGATTTCGATCGCTGCATCGCAACCCCGGACATGATGCCGCTCGTCGGTCGCCTCGGTAAGGTTCTCGGCCCGCGTGGCATGATGCCGAACCCGAAGGTCGGCACGGTCACGATGGACGTCGCTGGTGCCGTCAAGGCATCCAAGGGCGGCGCCGTCGAGTTCCGCGTCGAAAAGGCCGGTATCGTTCACGCCGGCATCGGCAAGGCATCCTTCGATGCCAAGGCACTGGAAGAAAACATCCGTGCTTTCGCAGACGCAGTGATCAAGGCAAAGCCGACCGGCGCCAAGGGCAACTACGTCAAGCGCGTCGCTATTTCGTCGACCATGGGCCCAGGCCTCAAGATCGACCCGGCCACGCTCAGCGTCGCTTAATCGTTTTCGGGCTTCGGCCCGGTACCAAATTCCCGGCCTTTCGGGGCCGGGAATTCCGGACGTCAAGTCCGGAACTCCTGTCCGAGATTGCGGGTGGTTTTACCTTAATCACTTCGGCCTGCATGAGACGGGTAAGATCTGAATTTCGCAATGGCGCCGGAGGCGTCGAAATTCGGTTCGAACCTCGCTTGCCTTGTGTCAGACCCGGCTCTTCCGGGAACGCCAAGGGACAGGATCCTTAAGCGTTACGTGGGATCGAGCTCGATCTCGGGTGACAAAGGCAAACCCCGGCGGGGCTGCAGTATTGCAACCCTGCCTACTGGAGACAGACAGTGGAAAGAGCGGAAAAACGCGAATTCGTCACGGAGCTGAACGAAGTCTTCAAGGCTTCCGGTTCGGTTGTCGTGGCCCACTATGCTGGTGTCACAGTTGCGCAGATGAACGACTTCCGTTCGAAGATGCGCGCTGCTGGCGGCACCGTCAAAGTCGCGAAAAACCGCCTGGCCAAGATCGCTCTTCAGGGCACCGAGTCGGAAGGGATGAGCAATCTCTTCAAGGGTCAGACGCTGATCGCATACAGCGAAGACCCGATCACGGCTCCTAAGGTCGTCATGGATTTCGCCAAGACCAACGACAAGCTCGTTGTTCTCGGTGGCGCCATGGGCACAACCACGCTCAACGCCGAAGCAGTCAAGTCGCTCGCGACCCTGCCTTCGCTCGACGAGCTGCGCGCAAAGCTGCTGGGCCTTCTCAATGCCCCGGCAACCCGCGTCGCAACGGTTGTTGCAGCACCGGCAAGCCAGCTTGCTCGCGTGTTCTCGGCCTATGCCAAGAAGGACGAAGCCGCCTAAGGCGGATTTTCGCTGTTGTATTTAAAACCAGTTCGAACCGAACAAAAGGAAAAGTAAAATGGCTGATCTCGCAAAGATCGTTGAAGACCTCTCCTCGCTGACCGTTCTGGAAGCTGCTGAGCTTTCCAAGCTGCTCGAAGAGAAGTGGGGCGTTTCGGCTGCTGCTCCGGTAGCTGTTGCTGTTGCTGGCGGCGCTGCCGGCGGTGCTGCTGCTGCTGCTGAAGAAGAAAAGACCGAATTTGACGTTATCCTCGTTGACGCTGGCGCCAACAAGATCAACGTCATCAAGGAAGTCCGCGCCATCACCGGTCTCGGCCTCAAGGAAGCCAAGGACCTCGTCGAAGGCGCTCCTAAGCCGGTTAAGGAAGCAGTTTCCAAGGCTGAAGCTGCTGACCTCAAGAAGAAGCTCGAAGACGCTGGCGCCAAGGTTGACGTCAAGTAATTCGGCATTTTGCAAGGGGAGGTGGCCATTTCGGCCGCCTCTCTTTGACCGTTTTTGGAACATATTACCCAAAAGCCTGTCGAAAAACGGCTTTTGGGTAATGGGTTCTTCAAGAGGATGGTCTCGAACGGAAGGCAGCACAGCAATCCGCGCTGAGCGTTTTCCGTTAGCTGGACGAGATTGGACTACTCATTGATTGACGGGGTCGACTGGCCATCGGTTCCCGTCCGTTGCAGGCCCGGATGCAAGATTGACAAGGAGCGACGATGGCTCAGACCCTTTCGTTTAACGGTCGCAGGCGCGTACGCAAGTTTTTTGGTAAAATTCCAGAAGTCGCAGAAATGCCGAACCTTATCGAGGTTCAGAAGGCATCCTACGACCAGTTTCTGATGGTTGAAGAGCCCAAGGGCGGTCGCCCTGACGAGGGGCTCCAAGCTGTTTTCAAGTCCGTTTTCCCGATCAAGGATTTCTCGGGCGCATCGATGCTTGAGTTCGTGTCCTACGAATTCGAGCCGCCGAAGTTCGACGTCGAGGAATGCCGTCAGCGCGATCTGACCTACGCAGCGCCACTCAAGGTGACGCTGCGCCTCATCGTATTCGATATCGACGAGGATACCGGCGCGAAGTCGATCAAGGACATCAAGGAACAGAACGTCTACATGGGCGACATGCCGCTCATGACCGACAACGGTACCTTCATCGTCAATGGTACCGAGCGCGTTATCGTTTCGCAGATGCACCGGTCGCCGGGCGTGTTCTTCGACCACGACAAGGGCAAGAGCCATTCGTCGGGCAAGCTGCTCTTCGCAGCACGCGTCATTCCTTACCGCGGTTCCTGGCTCGACATCGAGTTCGACGCCAAGGACATCGTGCATGCCCGTATCGACCGCCGCCGCAAGATTCCGGTGTCGTCGCTGCTGATGGCGCTCGGCATGGACGGCGAGGAAATCCTCGACACCTTCTACACGAAGTCGCTTTACCAGCGCGACGGCGAAGGCTGGCGCGTGCCGTTCCAGCCGGATGCCCTGAAGGGTCAGAAGGCCATCACCGAGATGGTCGACGCCGACACCGGTGAAGTCGTTGTCGAGGCTGGCAAGAAGCTGACCCCGCGCCTGCTTCGTCAGTTGCAGGACAAGGGTCTGAAGGCGCTCAAGGCGACCAATGATGACCTCTACGGCAACTATCTTGCCGAAGACGTCGTCAACTTCGCAACCGGTGAAATCTACCTCGAAGCAGGCGACGAGATCGACGAGAAGACGCTTCCCGTCATTCTGTCGGCCGGCTTCGACGAAATCCCGGTTCTCGACATCGACCATATCAATGTCGGCGCCTACATCCGCAACACACTGACCGTAGACAAGAACGAGAACCGTCAGGACGCCCTGTTCGACATCTACCGCGTCATGCGTCCGGGCGAACCGCCGACCATGGATTCCGCGGAAGCCATGTTCAACACGCTGTTCTTCGATGCCGAGCGTTACGATCTCTCGGCCGTCGGCCGCGTCAAGATGAACATGCGCCTCGACCTCGAAGTCGCTGACACCGTTCGCATCCTGCGCAAGGAAGACATCCTGGCTGTCGTCAAGATGCTGGTCGAACTGCGTGACGGCAAGGGCGAAATCGACGACATCGACAACCTCGGCAACCGCCGTGTTCGTTCGGTCGGCGAGTTGATGGAAAACCAGTACCGCCTTGGTCTGCTCCGCATGGAGCGCGCGATCAAGGAACGTATGTCGTCGATTGAAATCGACACTGTCATGCCGCAGGATCTGATCAACGCCAAGCCGGCTGCCGCAGCCGTCCGCGAATTCTTCGGCTCCTCGCAGCTGTCGCAGTTCATGGACCAGGTGAACCCGCTTTCGGAAATCACCCACAAGCGCCGTCTTTCGGCACTTGGCCCGGGTGGTCTGACACGCGAGCGCGCCGGCTTTGAAGTCCGCGACGTTCACCCGACGCACTACGGCCGTATTTGCCCGATCGAAACGCCGGAAGGCCCGAACATCGGTCTGATCAACTCGCTCGCAACCTTCGCCCGCGTCAACAAGTACGGCTTCATCGAAAGCCCGTACCGCAAGATCGTTGACGGCAAGGTGACGAACGACGTCGTCTATCTCTCGGCGATGGAAGAAGCGAAGTATCACGTCGCCCAGGCCAACTCGGTTCTCGAGAGCGATGGTTCGTTCTCGGAAGAATTCGTCGTTTGCCGTCATGCCGGCGAAGTTATGCTGGCACCGCGCGACAACATCAACCTGATGGACGTTTCGCCGAAGCAGCTCGTTTCGGTCGCGGCCGCGCTCATCCCGTTCCTTGAGAACGACGACGCGAACCGCGCACTGATGGGCTCGAACATGCAGCGTCAGGCCGTGCCGCTGCTGCGCGCCGAAGCGCCGTTCGTCGGTACCGGCATGGAGCCGGTCGTTGCCCGCGACTCCGGCGCAGCAATCGCTGCCCGTCGTGGCGGTGTCGTCGACCAGGTTGACGCGACCCGTATCGTTATCCGCGCCACCGAAGACCTCGATCCGTCGAAGTCGGGCGTCGATATCTATCGTCTGCAGAAGTTCCAGCGTTCGAACCAGAACACCTGCGTCAACCAGCGTCCGCTGGTTACCGTCGGTGACGTTCTGAACAAGGGCGACATCATCGCCGACGGTCCGTCGACCGACCTCGGCGACCTGGCGCTCGGCCGCAACGCGCTCGTCGCGTTCATGCCGTGGAACGGCTACAACTACGAAGACTCGATCCTGCTCTCCGAGCGGATCGTGCGCGACGACGTGTTCACCTCCATCCACATCGAAGAATTCGAAGTGATGGCGCGTGACACGAAGCTGGGTCCGGAAGAAATCACCCGCGACATTCCGAACGTTTCGGAAGAAGCGCTGCGTAACCTCGACGAAGCCGGTATCGTTTATATCGGTGCTGAGGTTCAGCCGGGTGACATCCTCGTCGGCAAGATCACGCCGAAGGGCGAAAGCCCGATGACGCCGGAAGAAAAGCTTCTGCGCGCCATCTTCGGTGAAAAGGCTTCCGACGTTCGCGACACCTCGATGCGCATGCCCCCGGGCACCTTCGGTACCGTCGTCGAAGTTCGCGTCTTCAACCGCCACGGCGTTGAGAAGGACGAACGCGCGATGGCGATCGAGCGCGAGGAAATCGAACGCCTCGCCAAGGACCGCGACGACGAACAGGCGATCCTCGATCGTAACGTCTACGCACGTCTCGTCGACATGCTGCGTGGCCACACGGCCGTTGCCGGCCCGAAGGGCTTCAAGAAGGGCACCGAGCTTTCGAACCTCGTCGTCAGCGAATACCCCCGCTCGCAGTGGTGGATGTTCGCCGTCGAAGACGAAAAGGCTCAGGGCGAGATCGAAGCTCTGCGCGCCCAGTACGACGAATCCAAGTCGCGCCTTGAACAGCGCTTCATGGACAAGGTCGAGAAGGTCCAGCGCGGCGACGAAATGCCTCCGGGCGTCATGAAGATGGTCAAGGTCTTCGTCGCTGTGAAGCGCAAGATCCAGCCGGGCGACAAGATGGCCGGCCGTCACGGCAACAAGGGTGTCGTGTCGCGTATCGTGCCGATCGAAGACATGCCGTTCCTGGAAGACGGCACGCATGTCGACGTCGTTCTGAACCCGCTCGGCGTTCCGTCGCGCATGAACGTCGGCCAGATCCTCGAAACCCATCTCGGCTGGGCTTGCGCCGGCATGGGCAAGAAGATCGGCGCGATGCTCGATGCCTATAAGGCAGGCGCCGACATCCAGCCGCTGCGCGACACCATCGACAGCGTCATCGGGTCGGGCCCGAAGGGCGAGCCGATCAAGCAGTACGACGACGAGTCGATCGTGCGCCTGGCCGAGCAGACCCGTCGCGGCGTTTCGATCGCGACGCCGGTCTTCGACGGTGCTGTCGAAGCCGACGTCAACGAGATGCTGGAGCAGGCGGGCCTGAAGGTAACCGGTCAGTCGACGCTTTACGATGGCCGTACCGGCGATCAGTTCGACCGTCAGGTGACCGTGGGCTACATCTACATGCTCAAGCTCAACCACTTGGTCGACGACAAGATCCACGCCCGTTCGATCGGTCCGTACTCGCTCGTCACCCAGCAGCCGCTGGGCGGTAAGGCGCAGTTCGGCGGTCAGCGCTTCGGGGAAATGGAGGTCTGGGCGCTGGAAGCTTACGGCGCGGCCTACACCCTGCAGGAAATGCTGACGGTCAAGTCGGACGACGTTGCCGGTCGTACCAAGGTCTACGAAGCGATCGTCCGTGGCGACGATACCTTCGAAGCGGGCATTCCGGAGAGCTTCAACGTTCTCGTCAAGGAAATGCGCTCGCTGGGCCTTTCGGTCGAGCTCGAAAACTCGAAGGTCGACGAGGCTGGCGCGGCACAGTTGCCGGACGCAGCCGAGTAAAGAGACCCAAGGTGCGTGCCGCGATGCGGCGCGCACCGTTTCCGCCTGAAGACGCTGACGTTTTCGGCAGGAACAGAGCCGCAGCCAATGCGGTTTTAGCTGTTTAAGGGGCAGGGGCCGGCGCCCGGGATTTGTCGGCACCCTCGCCAAGCTCAGGGCGTAAAGCCCGTAAAGGAGACAGGCATGAACCAAGAGGTCATGAATCTTTTCAATCCGCAGGTGCCTGCACAGACCTTCGATTCCATCCGGATTTCGATCGCCTCGCCGGAGAAGATTCTTTCCTGGTCTTACGGTGAGATCAAGAAGCCGGAGACGATCAACTACCGTACGTTCAAGCCGGAACGCGACGGTCTGTTCTGCGCGCGCATCTTTGGCCCGATCAAGGACTACGAGTGCCTGTGCGGCAAGTACAAGCGCATGAAGTACAAGGGCATCATCTGCGAAAAGTGCGGCGTCGAAGTCACGCTGTCGCGCGTTCGCCGTGAGCGCATGGGCCACATCGAGCTCGCCGCTCCCGTCGCCCACATCTGGTTCCTGAAGTCGTTGCCTTCACGCATTTCGACGCTGCTCGACATGACGCTGAAGGATGTCGAACGCGTTCTGTACTTCGAAAACTACATCGTGACCGAGCCGGGTCTGACGTCGCTGAAGGAAAACCAGCTCCTCAGCGAAGAAGACTACATGCTCGCCGTCGATGAGTTCGGCGAAGATCAGTTCACCGCCATGATCGGCGCTGAAGCGATCTATGAAATGCTCGCTTCGATGAATCTGGAGAAGATCGCTGGTGACCTGCGCGCCGAGCTCGCTGAGACGACCTCGGATCTGAAGCAGAAGAAGCTGATGAAGCGGCTGAAGATCGTCGAGAACTTCATGGATTCCGGCAATCGTCCGGAATGGATGATCATGAAGGTCGTTCCGGTGATCCCGCCGGATCTGCGCCCGCTCGTCCCGCTCGACGGTGGCCGTTTCGCGACGTCGGATCTGAACGATCTCTACCGCCGCGTGATCAACCGTAACAACCGTCTCAAGCGCCTGATCGAACTGCGTGCTCCGGGCATTATCATCCGCAACGAAAAGCGCATGCTGCAGGAATCTGTGGACGCGCTGTTCGATAACGGCCGTCGTGGCCGCGTCATCACCGGTGCCAACAAGCGTCCGCTGAAGTCGTTGTCCGACATGCTCAAGGGCAAGCAGGGCCGCTTCCGTCAGAACTTGCTCGGCAAGCGCGTCGACTATTCCGGCCGCTCGGTTATCGTGACCGGTCCGGAACTGAAGCTGCACCAGTGCGGTCTTCCGAAGAAGATGGCGCTCGAGTTGTTCAAGCCGTTCATCTACGCCCGCCTCGACGCCAAGGGTTACTCCTCGACCGTCAAGCAGGCCAAGAAGCTCGTTGAAAAGGAAAAGCCGGAAGTCTGGGATATCCTCGACGAGGTCATCCGCGAGCATCCGGTTCTCTTGAACCGCGCGCCGACGCTGCACCGCCTGGGCATCCAGGCCTTCGAACCGACCCTGGTCGAAGGCAAGGCGATCCAGCTGCATCCGCTCGTCTGCACGGCCTTCAACGCCGACTTCGACGGTGACCAGATGGCCGTTCACGTGCCGCTGTCGCTCGAAGCCCAGCTCGAAGCACGCGTGCTGATGATGTCGACGAACAACATTCTGCACCCGGCAAACGGCGCGCCGATCATCGTTCCGTCGCAGGACATGGTTCTCGGTCTCTACTACTTGTCGATCCTGAACCAGAACGAGCCGGGCGAAGGCATGGCGTTTTCGGACATGGGCGAGTTGCATCACGCACTCGAAACCAAGGCCGTGACCCTGCATGCCAAGATCCGTGGCCGCTTCAAGACCGTCGATGCCGAGGGCAACCCGGTTTCGAAGATCTACGAAACGACGCCTGGCCGCATGATCATCGGCGAGCTGCTGCCGCGCAACGTCAACGTGCCGTTCGACATCTGCAACCAGGAAATGACCAAGAAGAACATCTCCAAGATGATCGACGCGGTCTACCGTCACTGCGGCCAGAAGGACACGGTCATCTTCTGCGACCGCATCATGCAGCTTGGCTTTGCCCATGCCTGCCGCGCCGGCATTTCGTTCGGCAAGGACGACATGGTCATTCCGGACACCAAGGTGAAGATCGTCGGCGACACTGAAGCGCTCGTGAAGGAATACGAGCAGCAGTACAATGACGGCCTCATCACCCAGGGCGAAAAGTACAACAAGGTTGTCGACGCCTGGGGCAAGGCGACCGAAAAGGTCGCCGACGAAATGATGGCCCGCATTAAGGCGGTGGAATTTGACGAAAACGGTCGTCAGAAGCCGATGAACTCGATCTACATGATGTCGCACTCCGGCGCCCGTGGTTCTCCGAACCAGATGCGTCAGCTGGGCGGCATGCGCGGCCTGATGGCCAAGCCGTCGGGTGAAATCATCGAGACGCCGATCATCTCGAACTTCAAGGAAGGCCTCACCGTTAACGAGTACTTCAACTCGACCCACGGTGCCCGTAAGGGTCTGGCCGACACCGCCTTGAAGACTGCGAACTCCGGTTACCTGACCCGTCGTCTCGTCGACGTCGCGCAGGATTGCATCGTCAACTCCGTCGATTGCGGCACCGAAAACGGTCTCACAATGACGGCGATCGTCGACGCCGGTCAGGTTGTGGCCTCGCTTGGCGCTCGTATTCTTGGCCGTACGGCTCTGGACGACATCGATCACCCGGTCACGGGCGCTCGCATCGTCGATGCCGGCCGGATGATCCTGGAACCCGACGTCATCGAGATCGAGAAGGCTGGTATCCAGTCGATCCGCATCCGTTCGGCGCTGACCTGCGAAATCCAGACGGGCGTTTGCGGCGTCTGCTACGGCCGCGACCTGGCTCGTGGTACGCCGGTCAACATGGGCGAAGCGGTTGGCGTTATCGCTGCACAGTCGATCGGTGAACCGGGCACCCAGCTCACCATGCGTACCTTCCACCTGGGTGGTACGGCGACCGTGGTCGACCAGTCGTTCCTGGAAGCGTCCTACGAAGGTACGGTCCAGATCAAGAACCGCAACATGCTGCGCAACTCGGACGGCGTTCTCGTCGCGATGGGCCGTAACATGGCGGTCCAGATCTTGGACGAGCGTGGCGTCGAGCGTTCGTCGCAGCGTGTTGCCTATGGTTCGAAGATCCTCGTCGACGATGGCGACAAGGTGAAGCGCGGCCAGCGTCTCGCCGAGTGGGACCCCTACACCCGTCCGATGATGACGGAAGTAGAAGGTACCGTTCACTTCGAAGACGTCGTCGACGGCATCTCGGTGCTCGAAGCGACCGACGAGTCGACCGGTATCACCAAGCGCCAGGTTATCGACTGGCGTTCGACCCCGCGTGGTACGGACCTCAAGCCGGCGATCGTCATCAAGGACAAGAACGGCGCAGTTGCCAAGCTGTCGCGCGGCGGCGAAGCCCGCTTCTTGCTCTCGGTCGACGCGATCCTCTCGGTCGAACCCGGCCAGAAGGTCAGCCAGGGTGACGTTCTCGCTCGTTCGCCGCTCGAAAGCGCCAAGACCAAGGACATCACCGGTGGTCTGCCGCGTGTTGCCGAACTGTTCGAAGCCCGTCGTCCGAAGGATCACGCCATCATCGCTGAGATCGATGGCACCGTTCGCTTCGGCCGCGACTACAAGAACAAGCGTCGCGTTCTGATCGAGCCGGCGGAAGACGGTGTCGAGCCGGTCGAGTACCTGATCCCGAAGGGCAAGCCCTTCCATCTTCAGGATGGCGACTACATCGAAAAGGGCGACTACATCCTCGACGGCAACCCGGCGCCGCACGACATCCTGGCGATCAAGGGCGTGGAAGCACTTGCTTCCTACCTGGTCAACGAAATCCAGGAAGTCTACCGACTGCAGGGCGTTGTCATCAACGACAAGCACATCGAAGTCATCGTTCGCCAGATGCTGCAGAAGGTGGAAATCACCGATGCCGGCGACTCGACCTACATCGTCGGTGACAATGTCGACCGGATCGAGCTCGAAGACGTCAACGACGGCCTGATCGAACAGGGCAAGAAGCCGGCATACGGCGATCCGGTCCTGCTCGGCATCACCAAGGCGTCGCTGCAGACACCGTCCTTCATCTCGGCGGCTTCGTTCCAGGAAACCACCAAGGTCCTGACCGAAGCGGCGATCGCTGGCAAGACGGACGGCCTGCAGGGCCTGAAGGAAAACGTCATTGTCGGCCGTCTGATCCCGGCCGGTACCGGTGGCACGATGACCCAGATCCGCCGCATCGCAACCGCGCGCGACGAAATGATCCTGGAAGAACGTCGTCGCGGCACGGGCGCCGAGGCAGCAACGCCAATGCTTGCCGATCTCGCCAACGAGAACGCTGCAGCCGAATAAGCGGGGAGGGCGGGTTATTCCGCCCTCTGACCCACACAAAGAAGAAGCCGCCGAGAGCGATCTCGGCGGCTTCTTCTTTTGGGCGGTCGCCCCACGCGGCAACGGCGAGGGCGAAGGTCGCTTGATTGCAAAGATTAGCTAAAGCGGATGATCGCCACTTCGCCTTCGAGTGCGCCCTGATAGGCGGAGGCGTGGGGTTCGTCGCTCGGGATCTCGGTCAGTGTGCCGATCTGGTCCAGATCAGCCTCGAGAAAACCCTCTTCGGCAAGGGCGTTCAGTGCTTCGCGAACAGCGGTATCGTCGTCAGGCGCCTTGAGCATCACGTGAATGTCCACGCCGTCTTCGTCGCCGTCGGTCTCATAGGCCTTGCCGATGATGATGAACACCATCGGTTCGTCCGGGGCATTGTCGTTGTCTGGGGTGACGGCCATATTGTTTCCTTTCGATTGGCTGGCGCGACCTTAGCGCCCTTTTTTGTCCAGCGCGATGGAAATGCATCGCGCCTCGAATGCTTCTGCAGCGACCGACTCGAAGATGGTGGAAAACCCCCACAAAGTGGTTGCCGATTCCTCAACCCTATCCGACACTCCGCCTGTCGAAGGGCCAAAGAGGCGGGCATGAGGTTCGAAACCATGTGCAAAAGCCTTGTTTTGCAGGCATGTCAGGCCTGCGCGCGATAGAATATTTCTTAATTGCCCTTGACTGTTGGCCTTGAAATCAGTACACCCCGCCGCATCGGAGCCCATGTGAGGCTGGCTGGTTCGGAACGTCGCGTTCTGGAGTTCGCCTCAAACAAGGTTCGAAACGCACGCCGACGACTACAATGCTGCACGCAAGACGCGCACGATAGTGCGTCCTCTGCTTTATTTGGGGCCATCTGCGGAAAGGCGGATCGGCCCCTGTTTTGCGCATTTCATGAGGCGTTCGAAACTGCCGGCGACGGCAACGATCCGCCCGCAAGGGTAACGTGATAAGATTTTGCAAGGGATGGGTATATGCCTACCGTAAACCAGCTGATCCGCAAGCCTCGTCAGGCACAGGTAAAGCGCAATAAGGTTCCTGCTCTGCAGGAAAACCCGCAGAAGCGTGGCGTTTGCACCCGCGTTTACACGACGACCCCGAAGAAGCCGAACTCGGCTCTCCGCAAGGTTGCCAAGATTCGTCTGACGAACGGCTTCGAAGTCATCGGCTACATTCCGGGTGAAGGTCACAACCTTCAGGAGCACTCGGTTGTCATGATCCGCGGCGGCCGCGTTAAGGACCTTCCGGGCGTTCGTTACCACATCATCCGTGGTGTTCTCGATACGCAGGGCGTCAAGAACCGCAAGCAGCGTCGTTCGAAGTACGGTGCAAAGCGTCCGAAGTAATTCGGTTTTGAAAATCCCGGCGCTGCGCGAGGTCCTCCGCGTGGTAAAGCGCTGAAACAGTTTGAAGAGACGAGAAGTATGTCCCGACGTCATAAAGCAGAAAAGCGCGAGATCAATCCGGATCCGAAGTTCGGTGATCTGGTTGTCACGAAGTTCATGAACGCCATCATGCTGCACGGCAAGAAGTCTGTTGCGGAAAGCATTGTCTACGGCGCGTTCGATGCGGTTCAGGTCAAGCTGAAGCAAGAGCCGATCACCGTATTCCACTCTGCGCTCGACAACATCGCGCCGCACGTTGAAGTGCGTTCGCGCCGCGTCGGTGGTGCAACTTACCAGGTTCCGGTCGATGTTCGTCCGGAGCGTCGCCAGGCCCTCGCCATCCGTTGGCTGATTGCGGCCGCACGCAAGCGTAACGAAACGACCATGGTTGATCGCCTGTGCGGCGAACTCATGGACGCAGCGAACAACCGTGGTAGCGCCGTGAAGAAGCGCGAAGACACGCACAAGATGGCTGATGCCAACCGTGCGTTCTCGCATTATCGCTGGTAATTCTGGCGCGAACGTCTCAAGAGGCAGTCCACTATGGCACGCGAATACAAAATCGAAGACTACCGCAATTTCGGTATTATGGCGCACATCGACGCTGGCAAGACCACGACGACTGAGCGCATCCTGTACTACACCGGCAAGTCCCACAAGATCGGCGAAGTCCACGACGGCGCTGCGACCATGGACTGGATGGAGCAGGAGCAGGAACGCGGCATCACCATCACCTCTGCTGCCACGACCACCTTCTGGAAGGGCCGTGACGGCAAGACCCGCCGCTTTAACATCATCGACACCCCCGGCCACGTTGACTTCACCATCGAAGTCGAGCGTTCGCTGCGCGTTCTCGACGGTGCTATTGCGCTTCTCGACGCCAACGCCGGTGTTGAGCCGCAGACGGAAACCGTCTGGCGTCAGGCTGAGAAGTACAATGTTCCGCGCATGATCTTCTGCAACAAGATGGACAAGACCGGCGCCGACTTCTACCGCTCGGTCGAGATGATCAAGACCCGTCTCGGTGCAACGGCTGTCGTCATGCAGCTGCCGATCGGTGCTGAAACCGAATTCAAGGGCGTTATCGATCTGATCGAGATGAATGCTCTCGTCTGGCGCGACGAGTCCCTCGGCGCTCAGTGGGACGTTGTCGAAATCCCGGACGACCTGAAGGACAAGGCCGAAGAATATCGCGAAAAGCTGATCGAGACCGTTGTCGAGATCGACGAAGCTGCGATGGAAGCCTATCTCGAAGGCAACATGCCCTCGAATGACAAGATCCGCGAACTCGTTCGCCGCGGCACCATCGACGTGAAGTTCCACCCGATGTTCTGCGGTACCGCGTTCAAGAACAAGGGCGTTCAGCCGCTTCTCGACGCCGTCGTTGACTACCTGCCGTCGCCGCTCGACATTCCGGCGATCAAGGGTATCGACGCCAAGACCGAAGCAGAGATCGAGCGTCACGCTGATGATGCCGAGCCGCTTTCGATGCTCGCGTTCAAGATCATGAACGACCCCTTCGTCGGTTCGCTGACCTTTGCGCGCATCTACTCGGGCAAGCTCGAAAAGGGCTCGTCGGTCATGAACACGGTCAAGGACAAGCGCGAGCGCGTCGGCCGCATGCTGCAGATGCACTCCAACAGCCGTGAAGACATCGAAGAAGCATTTGCTGGCGACATCGTTGCTCTGGCTGGTCTCAAGGAAACCACGACGGGTGACACGCTCTGCGACCCGCTGAAGCCGGTTATCCTCGAGCGCATGGAGTTCCCCGAGCCGGTTATCCAGATCGCGATCGAGCCGAAGTCCAAGGGCGACCAGGAAAAGATGGGCCTCGCGCTCAACCGTCTGGCTGCCGAAGACCCGTCCTTCCGCGTCAAGACTGACCAGGAATCCGGTCAGACGATCATCGCCGGCATGGGCGAACTTCACCTCGACATCATCGTCGACCGCATGCGTCGCGAGTTCAAGGTTGAAGCAAACGTCGGCGCGCCGCAGGTTGCTTACCGCGAAACCATCACGCGCCAGCACGAAGAAGACTACACGCACAAGAAGCAGTCCGGTGGTACCGGTCAGTTCGCGCGCGTCAAGATCGTCTTCGAACCGAACCCGGAAGGCGAAGACTTCAAGTTCGAGTCCAAGATCGTCGGCGGTGCTGTTCCGAAGGAATACATCCCGGGCGTTCAGAAGGGTATCGAAAGCGTTCTGTCTTCGGGTCCGCTCGCTGGCTTCCCGATGCTGGGCGTCAAGGCGACGCTCATCGACGGCGCATTCCACGACGTCGACTCGTCGGTTCTGGCCTTCGAAATCGCATCGCGTGCTTGCTTCCGTGAAGCGGCCAAGAAGGCTGGCGCACAGCTTCTCGAGCCGATGATGAAGGTCGAAGTCGTAACGCCGGAAGACTATGTCGGTGACGTTATCGGCGACCTGAATTCTCGTCGTGGCCAGATCCAGGGCCAGGAATCGCGTGGCGTTGCTGTCGTCATCGCCGCAAACGTGCCGCTCGCGAACATGTTCAAGTACGTCGACAACCTGCGTTCGATGTCTCAGGGTCGCGCACAGTACACGATGACCTTCGATCACTACGCGCCGGTTCCGTCGAACGTCGCACAGGAAATCCAGGCGAAGTATTCCGGTCAGAAGTGACCGGAATACCCTTTCGCTGACAGAAGTTAAGAGTTTTCCCCGGTAGGGGATAGAAAACGGAGAGCCGGAAATGGCAAAGAGCAAATTTGAGCGCAACAAGCCGCACGTTAACATTGGCACGATTGGCCACGTTGACCATGGCAAGACGTCGCTGACCGCAGCGAT
>NZ_FMXF01000060.1:0-17477 GCF_900103435.1 Sinorhizobium sp. NFACC03 | reverse complement strand
CGCGACACCAGCCCCATGGAAAGCGCGTCGACGATATCCCGGCTGTCCTGATTGCAGTCTAGCGAGCCCGGCAGGACTGGGCTGCGCTCTTCAAGGAGAATGGGAAGCCGGGAGCCGAACGCCACTCTGTGACCGAAGCCAAGGCATCAGGTCACGTATTGGAGATTGGTTCAAGAACCGAACGGCAGATGCCTGTCGCGCGGAAGGAAGACATTTAGCCTTATCGGCGGAAATGCCGGTCAATAACCAACCGAACCCAAGGAAAAGCAGCCAATTGAAGCCGTTTTGCCCCTTGTGTTCTTTCATTGGAGACTGTCAATGACGAGTCTCAGGGCATCCAATTGGCGCGGGTTCAGGAGTTGGTTCGATATTGGGGTACTGAGTACGATTGGCGGAAGGCCGAGGCAGAGCTCAATGCGCTGCCGCAGTTTATTACGAAGATCGATGGGATCGACATCCAGTTCATACAAGTTAAATCGCGCCATCCGAATGCCCTTCCAGTTCTACTCACGCACGGCTGGCCGGGTTCGATGTTCGAATTTATCAAGACCATCGGCCCACTCACCGATCCGACAGCATACGGCGGCAGCGCTGAGGACGCGTTCGACGTAATCATTCCGTCGATCCCGGGACATGGCTTTTCCGACAAGCCGACCGAAGTGGGCTGGGGTCCCGATCGAACCGCGAAAGCATGGGACGCACTGATGAAGCGGCTCGGCTATGCGCATTACGTGTCTCAGGGCGGCGACCATGGTTCCGTCATCTCCGACGCATTAGCCCGTCAAGCGCCGGACGGCCTCCGCGCCATCCACTTGAACATGCCGGCGACGATACCCGGTGATCTGGTAAAACTGATCAACAGCGGCGAGCGCGCCCCGGAGGCCTTGAGCGCGCCTGAACGGGAAGCGTTCCAGTCACTGAGCACTTTCTTCGGACGGAATGCTGCCTATGGGGCTATGATGGTGACCCGGCCGCAGACAATAGGGTTTCCGCTCGCGGATTCGCCTTCTGGGCTTGCCGCCTGGATCTACGAGAAGTTCGCGCAGTGGAGTGATAGCGACGGCCAGCCGGAGCGCGTATTTACAAAAGACGAAATGCTGAATGATATCACTCTGTACTGGTTGACCAATACCGGAGCTTCCGCATCCCGTTTCTATTGGGAGAACAACAACAACAATTTCAGCGCGGAGGCGCAAAAGACCAAGGACATCAAGATCCCTGTAGCGATCTCAGTGTTCCCGAAGGAAATATACCGTGCCCCGGAAAGCTGGAGCAAGGAAGCTTACCCCTCGCTCTATTATTATCATCAGGTAAAAAAGGGTGGGCATTTCGCAGCGTGGGAGCAGCCCCAGCTCTTCGCAGAGGAACTGCGCGCGGCATTTAAATCCGTACGCTGATATCAGGCTGCCCCCAATGCGGCCCTTCAAACCGCAGGTCAACTGCTTGCCCTCTTCAGGGCGCTGTCATTCCTCTATCTGACGGTGACGGTTACGCCTCGCTACTTGCCGAGCTTAAGGACAGGATCCGAACAGCTCGCCTGAAGGCGGCCGTCGCTGTCAATCGAGAACTCATCTTGCTCCACTGGAGCGTCGGCAGCGATACTCGGCAGAGCGGTGGCGGCGCAGGAGGGCTTCCCCCATTCAGAGGGAATCGCTTGTGGACGCGCTGATTGAGTCTCTGCTGGGCAGGTGACGCGTGGGTGCAACTGCGTCCAGGCCGATGCCTAACAAATGACGCAGGCCTACCGTAGCCAATGGCTGTGGATCGCCAACAAGTCAGCATAGGCGGTCGGATTGCTGGCTAGCACTGGGTGCCCCTTGAACAAGGCTTCACCCTCTGTCGGGAAGGGCAGATAGTCGCCACCGGCTTCCTTGACGAGGCAGTAACCAGCCATGCAGTCCCACGCGTGCATATACGGTTCGTAATAGCCGACGAGACGGCCGGCCGCTACATAGGCGAGCATCAGCGCTCCGGAACCATTGCGGATGAAGTTGCCGCCTATGCGGAGCAGAGCGGCGATGATCTGGCCCGCCCGCTCCGGCTCGACATAAGTATTGCAGCCAATGCCGGTGATGGCGTTCTGGACGGTGCGAGACGGATCGAGGTTCAATTTCGTCCCGTTGAGGCTCGCACCCTTGCCAGCGGCTGAAGCATAGAGTTCGCCATCGCAGGGCACATGGATCACGCCGATCACCGACACGCCGCCATGCAGCACGGCGATCGACACGCACCACGTCGACATGCCGTTGACGAACGGCGCGGTACCGTCGATTGGGTCCACAACCCAGATATAGCCGGAGGCGCCCTCCACATAGCTGAATTCCTCGCCGAGGAATCCATCCTCTGGAAGCTCGGCGGCGACGCGCTCCCGGATCAGCGTCTCGACATGACGGTCGGCGATCGAGACAACGTCCTGCAGGTCGCGCTTGGTCTCGATCACCAGGGTGTCTCGCTTGTTGAAGTAGTCGCGCGCGAGCGCCCCCGCCTCCTCGGCAATTGACTTCGCTAGTGCGAAACGCCGATCGAGGCCCTCTTCATGAATGCTCATGGTTTTTCCTTTTTCATAATGAGAGAAGACAAGACAGACCCACAACGGCAGTGATGGATGGCAGCGCTTCGGCGCACCGTTTCCGAACGGCAACTCACTTAGCTTCAATCGCAATACGGGCGTAAGCTTCAGGCGGAGCATCACAGGCGTGCATGAGATTCCGCATGAGACGCGTCATTGCATGCTCGATCTCCTGGGAGATCAGGGGCGTATTCTGCCCTGGGTCATCAGCGAGATCGTAGAGCCGCGTTGCGCTCTCAAGGAGTGCACCGGGACCGTAGTTGTCGAAGAAGGGCGACCGCTCGATCACCGGTATCTTGAGAACCGGCGCTCCCTTGGAGAAGGGCATCGGTTGTGCAAGCGAGGCTCCGGCGAGTTCTTCCGGCGTGAACGGCTCCCAGATGTGCGTCGGCATCAGTGTGTATTGATAAAGCTCCTGGGAGCGAGGGTCGGGCGGGAAGCGGTGATAGGTATAGCGTCCGTCCGTCACGTTGATTGCACCGCCGAAATAGCCAAACAGGGCGCCCTGCCGCAGCGAGCGATCGGCGTCGAGGAGCGGCAGCAGTGAATGCCCCTGCACCTCGGCAGGGGCCTGCACGTCGAACAGATCGAGGAATGTCGGCGCGAGATCGATCGTCTGGGTCAGAGCCGACCGCCGGACGCCGGCGCTTGCCGGCCGGCGTGGATCGTGAACGAAGAGCGGGATGTGCACGATCTCCTCGTACATGTTCATCCGGTTCTTCGCCCAGAAATCGTGTTCGCCGAGAAGAAAGCCGTGATCGGTGGTGACAACGAGCGCGGTGTCGCGCCAAAGGTCGTGCGCATCGAAGTAATCGAGAAGCTGCCCGATGAGGAAATCGCAAAGCGCGACGACGGCGTAGTAGTTGGCGCGCAGTTCCTCGCACTCTTCCGGCGGTTCGTCGACGCGGCCGTAGCGCGGCCAGTCGCGAACCGGACCGTTCCAGCCCGTCGCGAATTTCTCGCGAAACCGTTCGGGCGCGGTGAAGGGCTCATGCGGGTCGAAGGTCTCGATCTGTAGGAGCCAGTCGTCCGCGGTCCGGTTCCGCTCGAGGAACTCCAGTCCGGCAGCGAAACAGCGTACGGACGGAAACTCAGTCTCTTCGTTGATGAACTCGCGGTTCACGATGTTGCGCCGAAACTTGTCGCGTACCGATTGGCTAAATTGCCGCTTATGATACATCTGGCGCAGGCGCTCCCATGGCGGCTGCACCATGGCCTTCCAAGGATCGCCCTCCTGCCCGCGGATAAACTCGTAGCTGTCATACCGGGTGTGATAGGTAGCGCCGCCGTCTTCGAAATAGTGGAAGTGATCGGTGACGAGATGGCTGTACGAGCCGGCTCGGCATAGCAGCTCGGAGAAGGAATTGTCGAACGGTTCGAGCGGCCCCCAGCTCCTGTGGAGAAAGCTCAGCCGTCCGGTCTGCAGGTCGCGGCGCGCCGGCATGCAGGGCAGGCTGCCGACATAGTGGCGCTCGAACGTTGCGGTGCGCTCAGCCAAGCGGGCGAAATTGGGCGTCGGCACCCGCTGTCCACCGTATGGGGAGAGCACGTGGCGGTTAAGCGAATCAAAGAGTACGAAGACCGCCTTCATCGAGTCTCAGCTGTCCCTCATTCAGAGCTGCCAATTGCAGCATTTCGTTTGAGCGGTTCGACCGGTCCCGGCGTTGCTGCGAGGATGCCAGTGCCATTGGCCAGTGCGTCCCGGCCCTGAAATCGCTGGTCGTGGCGCCGCGTCCCTCGCATATGGCGCTCTCAGTTGCCGCCGAAGCTTCCGCCGGAAAGCGGCGAACCATTAGGAGCTCTGCTCGACGGCCGTCCGCCGTTGGCTGAAGCGGACGCCCGTCGCATCTGTTCGCCGCCCACCTTGATCGACCTACCGTTCCGAAAGGCGCCCGCCTTTATTTTCGCCGAAAAGAGCGCGGCCGCAACTGGATTGTACACAGTGTCGAGCAACAGCTCGCCGGCTGGCCTCCTCGATGCCTATCATCTCGAGGAGGCCTCAGCCTGCGCGGCCGGCCCGCTTGACGAGCATGGTTATGAACGGCGCGTCATCACCCGAGATCGTGTCAATGAGCCCGTCGGCGATCCATTGCACCAGGTCCGGCAAAGGATCGCGTCCGCTGCGCCAAAACTGGGCAAGCACTTCGGGGCGAGGCACGTGTATGCGGTTGCTGAAGCCTGCTTGATGCAGCGCCTTCGCATCGTCGGGGTGGAACATGTCGAGCTCGATCGAGACCGAGTTCGCGCCGCACGCCTTCAACATCCCCACGAGGTCGGCGTGGCGGGCATGGGTGATGGCTTCGGTCCGGAGGCCCGGATGGCGCTCGACCGCACGCTTCAGCATCACATGGTCGAAACTGATGACAATGACCCGGTCGACGGTCCCCGTTGCTCGCAGCAAGGCTGCCACGCGATCAACGGCAATGTCCGGTCGCTCCACCTCCTTGATCTCGAGCACAACCCCCATGTCGTCCGCCTTTGCCCAATCGAGCGCTTCCGCCACGGTCGGTATCTTCGTCCCAGCGAAAGCGGGATGAAACCGGATCCCCGCATCCAGCCTGCGGATCTGCTCGAGGCTGAGGTCGGCAGCAAAGCCAAATCCGTTTGTCGTCCTATCGACGGTCAAGTCGTGCAGGATGATCGGCTCAGCGTCCGCGGTCAGCACGACGTCGATCTCGACCGTCGTCGCCCCGGCAACCTTTGCCGCTTCGAATGCCGGCAGCGTATTTTCCGGGTAATGGAGGCTGTAGCCGCGGTGGCCACAGACATGGACGCGTCCCGCTTCGCGGGCAAGGAAACTGAAGGCCATATTCGCTTGATCCTCCATCGTGCGGCGCGACTTCTCTAGATTACGATGATTTTTGGTCGGATCGACCAAAAATCATAAACGTGATCGATTCTAACAAGTTAGAGCGGATGCGAGCGGAAAACCGCACGCACTTTTCCTCATCCCGCTCTACCGGCGCGCTCTAACTGTTTCGCGAACGACGAGCTCGACCGGGAAGTGGACAGAAATCGGCGGCGAGTCGGGATCGGCAAGGCGCCGGTCGAGAACCGATATGACCTCCAGGGCAATCCGCCGGGGATCTTGCCGCAGCGTGGTGAGCCGGTACGAGGACCACGCCGCGCTGGGCACGTCGTCGAAGCCGATAACCGAAACGTCGTCTGGCACGCGCAAGCCCGCGCCGCGAAGGTGATCGAGCGTTCCGAATGCCATGAGGTCATTCACACAGAAGATCGCGTCGGGCGCCGCGCCGCTCGCCAGCAGCTGTCGCGCCGCCTTTTGCCCGCCATCGTAGTCGGCGCAGCCGGCACGAACGACCCTCACCTCGAACCCGGAAGCAGCGGCAAATTCACCAAAGGCATGCTCGCGGGCGGAGAGGCTCGGGCTAGGGTTCGCCCTGCTGACGACCGCGAAACGGGAGGCTCTTGCCATGCGCAACGCCTCGAAGGCCTGCTGCGCGCCGTCCCTGTCATCGCAATGCACGCTGTCGAGGCCGGTCTCGGCCCGATTTATCAGGACCAGCGGCTGTCCATTTCGCCGCGTGAGTTCGACAAGGCTGGCCGGTGGAGAGCCAGAGAGGAAGACCGTCGCCTCCGCCCGATAGCGCAGCAACTGCCGGCTGGCATTCGCGACCTCGTCCGCCGTAGGGCCGATACTGATGATCGCCGGCACGTTGGAGCGCTTAATCAAGGCGAGCGAGAGGGCCGCAATCATCTGGGCCCGGAATGGAGAATCGGCGTCGGAGGTCACGAGTCCGACCAGCCGGCTCCGATTGGCGAGAAGCCCCCGGGCGAGATCGTTGACCTGATATCCGAGCGCCGCGGCTGCCTCCCGCACCCGCGCCAGCGTTGCTGGTGCGATGCTTGCGCCGGGGGTGAAGGCCCGTGAAACCGCCGACCGTGACACGCCCGCACGCTCGGCAACTGCCTGGGCGCTCACGAAGCGGCCCTGGTTGCTGTCTCTGGTATCCGGCACCCGCTCGCCCCCCGCTGGACATTCCCGGAAGTGCATTCATAATCACGTTGCACAGCATTGCAACAATCAATGACGGCACGATGAAAACGTGCCGCGGCCAGGGAGGAAATCAGGATGATTCACTGGAAATTCGGAACTGCTGCGCTTCTGAGCGCCGCATTGGCAGGTGGCAGTGCGGCCTTCCTTGCGGCGACGCCTCTGTTCGCGCAAGAAACCGTGAAGCTCGAACTCTGGTCACGTCAGGATCCGTCGGGGCCGCTGCGCCCCGGCAACGTGGTAAAGGCGGCCGAGCGGCTGAACAAGGAACTCGAGGCCGAGGGCTCCTCCAAGCGTGTCGAAGTTGTCGTGCGAGAGAGCCCCGCCAAGGGCTTCGACGACGACGCACTGCAACTTCTCAAGGTATTCGGCGTCGGCGAGGGCCCCGATATATTCATCGCCGCGCACGAATGGATCTGCGCCTTCCAGGAGGACGGCTTCGCTCTCAAGCTTGACGACTATATCGCCAAGTACCCTCAACATTTCGGCACGATCTTTCCGTCGCTCTGGTCATCGGCGAAGTGTCCCGATGGCACCTACGCGGTTCCGCAAGACGCCGAAGCCAGGATGTTCTTCTACAACAAGAAGCTCCTGCGTGAGGCCGGCTACGACGCTGCCTTCGTCGACGCCATGCCTGAGCGGGCGTTGTCGGGCGACCTGACGCTGGACGAGGTGCTGGAGATTGCCAAGCAGGTCGTCGACAAGACAAAGGCGCAATACGGTGTACTTCACCGGCCGAACAAGGGGCCTGACTACATCATGGTGTTCCAGGCCTATGGCAGCGACTTCGTCGATCCGGCAACCGGCAAACTGCTCCTCGAGCGCGACAAGCTCGCCGCTGCCTACGGCTGGTTCGAGCGCGCAGTGAAAGCAGGCGTCATTCCGGCCAACAACACCGCGATGGAATTCGATGCGCTGCGGAAGGAATTCTACACCGGCAACGCCGCATTCTTCATGTACGGCATCTGGGACCTCGGCAGCGTCGCGTTCCCGACCTACGGGCTGCCGCAGGAGGAGAAGGCCTTCTTCGCGGATTGGGGCTGGATCGCCGGGCCGGCGCCCCAAAAGGGCGGCTTGCCGGTCAGTCTGACGCATCCGATCGTCTATGCGATTGCTGCCGACACGAAGGAGCCGGAACTCGCCGTCCGCCTGCTTGGCCACGCTTCAGCGGCCGACCTCAACACAGATCACGCGGTCACAACGACGCATATCGGCATCAAGCCCGAGCAACTCGAAGACCCGCGCTATGCCAAGGCCTGGCCGCTCGCCAGAGCAACCGAACTGCTGAAGATCACGAAGTTCCTGCCGAACAACTCGCAGTTCGGCGACCTCAACGGCATCATCTATGCCGGGATTCAAGGCATAGAGTCGGGGCGGCTGTCGGCGGAGCAAGCAGCAGATTTCGTCATCGAGGAGGCCTCGTCCTCCCTCGAGGACGTGATCGTCAAGTAGGTCCAATCGGTCTCGCGACCTTCGATCCGGAAGTGCCGGGGGCGACGGTCGCGAAGTCCGCCCTGCGAGCCAAACGATGACGACTATAGCGGATGAACTCACGATCGAGCGGCGCGGCCATGCGGGATCGGCGGCGCGAAAGCGCACGAACTTCGTGATCTTTCTCGGCCCGGCGATCCTTCTCACGGTCTTCTTCTTCGTCGTCCCCGTCATCATCGATATCGCGGTGTCGTTTACCGACCTCAGCCGCTCGCTCCGTATCAGCGAGTTCACCACCGAGCAGTACGAGAAGGTCTTTCGAACGGATCGCCGGCTGTCGCAAGTCATAGGTCTGACCTTCATCTATGTCTTCGGCACGCTGGCGATCTTCAACGTCACCTTTGGCCTGATCCTCGCCATCACCACCACGGCGATAAGGAATGTATCCGGCAGCTTCTTCCGGGGGGTGTGGCTGCTGCCGCGAATGAGCCCCTCAGTCCTCTATATTCTGCTCTGGCTTTGGGCGGTGAGCCCAACCAAGGCCGGCCTCGTAAACCAGGTCCTCATGCAGGCGTTCGGTCTCGACGCGCCGCTCGATCTGCTCACTTCGGCACCGATCGCTCTCATCATCATCTCGAACGGCTTTATCGGCGCTTCGATGGGCATGATCATCTTCACCGCCGCGATCCGCGGCATCCCTGAGCACCTGTTCCACGCGGCGGCAGTGGACGGCGCCGGGACCTTCGCAACGATCCGCTTCATCACGCTACCGGCGCTGCGTTGGCCGATCAGCTTTGTGACGATCTACCAGACACTTTCGCTGCTGGTCAGCTTCGAATACATCCTGCTCCTCACCAAGGGCGGTCCGTTCTACGACACGACTGTCTATGCGCTCTACGTGTACCGTCGCGCCTTCGAGAGCGGCCAGTATGGCTACGGAGCCGCGCTGGCGCTTTTTCTGATCGTCATTGGCGTCGTCGTCGCGCTCCTGGGCTGGCGCTTCTTCGATATGGAACGCCTGCTGCAGCGCCCACGCATCGAGGTGCATTGAGATGGCCACGCGAGCGATCCCCATGGCGTCCACGGCGGCAACCGAGTCGGCGGCAGACTGGGATGTGTTGGCAGCACGGGCGCGTGCCGTCCGCCGCACCAAAGCGGTCGTTCTCTACGCCTTCCTGATCGCGGTGTCGCTGCCGATCATCCTGCCCTATTTCTGGCTCGTGACGATCGCCTTCTCGGCCAAGACAGGCGTCGCCGAGACAGCGGTTCTGTGGCGCTCGATGGCCGTGGTCGTGCCGGCCGTCGTTGCCTTCTGGCTCACTGCCGCGCTCGCGCAAGGCCGGCGCCAGTTATGGATCGGCATTGCGGCAGTCGCCGCGATCGCCGTCTTCGCCTTCGCCCTCCTGGTCGGTCCCGACCTGCACCTCGGCAACTTCATCTTCCTCTGGGAGCCGGACTTCGCCTCGGTGGTGCGGTCGCGGATCGGGGAAGTCAAGGGCGCGGTGCAGTTTCCCAACGTCTGGCATGCCTTCGGCAACTCGATCCTGATCGCCACCGCGCAAACCGCCATCGTCGTCACTGTCGCCTCATTGGCAGCCTACTACCTGTCGCGCTTCCAGTTCCCCGGCCGTTCCTCGATGCTGCGCTCGCTGTTGGTGCTTCACGCTTTCCCCGTGCTGACGCTGATCGTGCCGATGTTCCTGATGCTCTACTGGATCGGGCTCCTCGACACGCTTTCCGGCGTCATCCTTGTGCTTGTCGCCTTCGAGCTGCCGTTTGCGATTTTCATCATGAAGGGCTTCTTCGACGCAGTCCCGTGGGACATCGAGATGAGCGCGCTAACCGACGGCGCGTCACGGCGGCAGGCATTCGTGAGCGTGGTGCTGCCGCAGGTGAGGAACGGTATCCTCGCCATCGCGGTCTTCACCTTCATCCGCGGCTGGGAAGAGTACATCTTCGTATTCACGTTCCTGATCAGGAACAGCAATTGGACAATGAGCCTCTACATGTACTGGGCGCGCGATGATGTCATGGGCGTCGACTACGGCGTCGTATCTGCGGTTGGAGTCTTCTATCTTGTCCCGAGTCTCATCCTCTACATGGCGGCGCAGCGCTATCTCATGCAGATGTCGATCGGCGGCGTGAAGGGCTGACGATGGCGAAGATCGAATTTCGCAACGTGGTGAAGCGCTTCGGCGCCGTCGAGGTCATCCCCGATATGAGCCTTGTGATTGAGGACGGCGAGTTCGTCGCACTTCTCGGCCCATCCGGCTGCGGCAAGTCAACTAGCCTGTTCATGCTCGCCGGCATCTATCTTCCGAGTGGCGGCGAGCTGCTCTTCGACGGTCATGTCGTCAATGAGGTGGAAGCCCGTGACCGCAATGTCGGCATCGTCTTTCAATCCTACGCGCTCTACCCGCACATGAGCGTGCAAGACAACATCCTGTTTCCGCTGCGCTTCAAGAGAACGCCGCGCGAAGAAGCGCTTGCCAAAGTGAAGGCCGCCGCGGACCTTGTCCGGGTCGCGGAGCTCCTCGACCGTCGCCCCGGCGAGCTTTCCGGCGGTCAGCAACAGCGCGTCGCCCTTGCGCGCGCCCTCGTGAAGGAGCCGCATCTTCTGCTGCTCGACGAGCCGCTCTCCAATCTCGACGCTTCGCTTCGCCTTTCGATGCGGACCGAGATCAAATCGCTGCACGAGCAGCTCGGCGTCACGACCGTCCTCGTCACGCATGACCAGATCGAGGCGACCACAATGGCCGACCGCATCATCTGCATGCGCGCGGGCCGGATCGAGCAGGTCGGGACGCCGGACGACCTCTACCTCAGGCCTTCGAGCCTGTTCGTCGCCAGCTTCATCGGCTCGCCGCCCATCAACCTCATTGCCGGCGAAGCCGAGGGCGGCACAGTTACGGTGAACGGCGTCAGATTTCACGTCGAGGGCGCGTCGGGATCGCTGACTGTCGGGCTGAGGCCGGAGCACCTCAAATTCGGCGATACCGGCATCGCCGGGCGGATCGCGCAGATCGAGCCGATGGGCCGCGAGGTCCTCTACGTCGTCGAAACCGGCATGGGCGCCGTTCGCGTGCTTGAACAGGGCTCCTCCGCCGGGCACTCAACAGGCGAGCGGGTAAAGATCGGTTTCCTGCCTGCGAATTCGCTTGTGTTCGAGACGAAGCGGCAGCAGCTCATTGTCGGCGCACATGTCCGTGCGTCGGCTTGACAGGGTCGACCGGTCGAGCGACAGCCGCTCCATTTCCCCAAGCGGAGAGGCGCGCGTATGGCGACTGAGACCAGCAAGCATACGGCAAATCCGCCAGTCGCGATCGAGGGTCCCCATGGTCGTGTCCGGCTCAAGTGGCACAAGCTGCGCACCCGCCTCGCCGAGGCGCCCTTCAAACCCTCGAACCTCGCCCTCGGCTGGCAGCTCGGCGCCAGCCTCGAGGTGGACATACTCGTGACCGCCGATGGCCGCTTCGCGGTTCTCCACGATCCGACGCTCGGTCCCTCGACGACCGGCCGCGGCCGCGTTCCGCGCATGCCGATGGCCTCGATGAGGGAACTCTTCCACCGGGACGCCAGCGGCGGTCCAGACCCAGATGCGCCGGTTCTGTCGCTCGCCGAACTGGTCGCCCCGCTTCGAAAACTGCCGAGAGCGCCATCGGCCAACCTTCAGTTGGATCTCAAGCTGCTCCAGGGACACGCGCTTCCGGACTCGGCAATCGCCGATACCGCGGCGGCGGTCGCCGGACTCGAGGATGCCATCGTTGTCGGATCGTATCACCTGGATGAGGCACGCCGTCTCGTCGCCGCCATTCCCGGAGCCAGGCTCGGCTATGACCCGATGCTGGCGGTATCGCGCCAGCCAGGTTTGCGCTGCCCTGAGCGGCTGCTGCGCCACATCGAGCGGCGCAGCAGCGGCATGAGCCTCGTCTATCTCCGGTTCGATGCCATCGTTGCCGCGGAAAACCAGGGATTCCCCCTCGTTGCGCGCCTGTTGGCCCTTGGCATCGAGACGGACGCCTGGACGGTTAATCCCGGCACCGACATCAGCGACGCCATCCTGCGTACCCTCGTGGAGGCGAAAGTACGCCAGCTCACAACCGATGCTCCGAGCGAGATATTCCGCCTGATCCGATCGCTTTGAGCATGTGGGCGCATCTCGCTGCCTCGTCTGAATCGCGCTACCAAGCCTGCACTATCTAGGCCGCTGTACTTCAAACCGTATCCGGCTCCTCCGGTCCGGTTCACCAGGTGGTCAAGGATGCCTCCCCAAACGCACCGATCTCAACTCTTCAATGGCATGCTGATACCTGATATCGGCAGAAAGACCGGTTGCAATGGAAGCACTCGCAGCCCGCCTCACGGCTCTTGATGTATTCCAGACGATACATTTATGCGATCACAGACGCACAAAGCGAGAACGTCGGAGGAACAGCCCTGCCGCGGTCTAACGCCTTCTTCTCAGTCTGTGCGCTGACCACACTTGACCTGGCACTTACACGTTGCGACGACTAAAGCCTAACGTCTATCGGAAACGAGGCCTCGATACTGAACACCATACATGTTGGAGTCGTTTCGCGCTGTGCCAACATCAACGAGATCGGTGACGGACGACATCATCGCCGAGTGAGAGATCCGCGACGACATCATAATTGCTGAAGCCTAAGCTGTGGCTCTTCCCTCAACCGTCTACCGGTTCAACGGGCAATATCGAGACAGCGTTCACCTGAAGCGCTGACCCTTATCATCGAACACGGAACTTCGCGCAGTGGGCAAGACGAGCTTATCCGGTCGCCACCGGCTGGTCGCACATAGTCCCGGCTTTCGATGATGACGCTCTGCCCTCCCTCCGGACGGCAATAGACGTAGCAGGTCCCGCCGAGATACTCGCTGAACTCCACGACGGCCGGGGAGCTACACCCGGGGCCTTCTGCGCCGTCAGGCGAGTGCCTCTCGCAGCGCCTCGGTGTCCTCGTAGAAGTGATAGAGCACGATCCGACCCTCGTTGACGCGGCAGATCAGAGCCCAGTCGCTGGCAAAATCCTTGCCGGTCTGTCGCCCCCGGTGACGCAGCGTGCCATAGAGAGCCGCGTGGTCGCCCTCGCCGAACGCCGCCCCGATCTTGAACTCGCCGGGTTCGAGCAACTCGCCGAAGCCGCCGAAAAACTGCCGCGCGCCGTCGGTTCCCACGAAGGTCCCGTGCAACGGATTGTGCGGATTGGGCGTCGGGCGTGTCGAGATGAAGCGAGCCTGCGGATCGACCATGGCAAGCGCCTGGTCCATCGCGCCGGAAAAGATGTGATTGAGAAAGGTCTGGACGAGTGTCGTTGCGCTCATTGGCTTTGTCTCGCAAGGTTGGAAGGAAGGTCAGAAGCCGGCCAGCACCAGCTTGCCGAGGGTGCGGCCGCTCTCCAGCCGCGCATGAGCCGCGCGCAGGTTGGCGGCATTGATGGCCCCGAGCGTTTCGCTCGCGGTCGAGATGAGGCGCCCCTCGTCGATCATGGTCGCGACGCTGTTCAGGATCGCGCCCTGCCTGGCCATGTCGGCGGTCGCGAACATCGGTCGCGTGAACATGAACTCCCACAGGAAGCCCGCGCTCTTGCGCATGATGAGATTGATGTCCGGCGGGTGATCGAACGGCACGACCGAGCACAGCCGCCCCTGCGACGCCAGGATCTCCGCGACAACCGGGTAATGGCGATCGGGATCGTTCAGGAGCAGGATCAAGTCCGGCGCCGCGTGGCCGAGCGCGGCCAGCTGTGCCGCCATGTCCCCGAAATGGTCGATGACGGCATGGGCTCCAAGCCGCTCGCACCAGGCCCGGGATTCGGGCCGGGAGGCGGTGGCGATGACGGTGAGGCCGGGAACGAGGCGGGCGAGCTGGATAGCGATCGAGCCGACCCCGCCGGCGCCGCCGACGATCAGCAGCGTGCGGCCAGCGGAGGATGCGTCGGGCGAAAGGCCGAACCGTTCGAACAGCGCCTCCCATGCCGTCAGCGCCGTCAACGGCAACGCCGCCGCCTCGGCCGGGTCGAGCGATTTCGGCCGATGCCCGACGATAGCGGCGTTGACGGCGTGGAACTCGCTGTTGCCGCCGGGGCGCGTGAGATCGCCGGCATAATAGACGGCATCGCCCATCGAGAACCCCGCAACGTCGCTTCCCATCGCGACAACCTCGCCGGCGACGTCCCAGCCAAGAACGGCGAATGCCCCATCGTCGGCCTTGCGCCGACGCACCCGGTAATCGGCTGGATTGACCGCGATCGCCTCGACCCGCACCAGGAGGTCGGCGTCTCCCGGTAGCGGTGCGGGAATATCGCGCTCGACGAGCGATTCAGGTTCTTCGATGGGCAGAGATTTGAAAAAACCGATGGACTTCATGGCGGCTCCCTTGTGGAAGACAGCATAGTCTGTGAACAGATGACCGGAATTCTGAAATTTTTGGCATAACCTGTGCATATATAATCGGATTAAAGCGATGCTATGGGATGACATCCGCTATTTTCTGGCGCTTGCGCGCGGCGGCAGCTTGTCGGCCGCTTCCCGCGCCCTCGGCGTCGAGCATTCGACCGTCGCACGGCGCGTCGGTCAGTTGGAGAGCGAGCTACAGGTCCGCCTGTTCGACCGGCTGGCCCGGGGCTGGTCGCTGACGAGCGAGGGCGGGGCGCTGTTAGGGCGGGCGGAGGCCGTCGAGCAGGAGGTGCTAGCCCTGCGCCGGACCGCATTGGGTGTCGATCCGCTCGCCGGAAAGGTGAGGATCTCGGCTCCGCCCCTTCTGCTCAGCCACCTGATCCTGCCGGGCTTGCGCGCCTTCTCGGTCAACCATCCCGGCGTGACGCTGGAGCTGACCGGCGAGCGGCGGGATGCCGATCTTGCGGGCGCCGAGGCCGACATTGCGATTCGTCTCGGCCGCCCGAGCGAACCAGATCTCGTGGCCCGGCCGCTCGGCGAGATCGCCTATGGCCTCTATGGGCTTGTCGAGGAGATCGGGCGGCCGCAGGAGGAGCAGATCTTCGTCGGCTTTGACGACAGCATGCCGGACCTGCCGCAGAAGCTCTGGCTCGATGAGCATGTCGCCGGGCGACGCTTCAGTGTCAGGTCCAACGATATGGCTACGATGCTGCAGGCGGCGCTGTCGGGTTTTGGCATTGCGCTTCTGCCGGATTTCCTGGCCCGCACGCATGACCGATTGAAAACCCTGCCCCTCGACAGCCAGGCGCCGGTCCGCCCGGTCTTCCTCGTGCTGCACGCCGATATCCGGCGTTCTCAGCGCGTTCGCCTAGTCGCGGACGGCATCGTGCAAGCACTGACGAAAGCTGTTTCGTCTTGACCTTTGTCCAGCGCCTCGCTCTGGCTACTCAAAAAGCTGGTTTGGAAAGTCGATCACGCCTTCCTTTAGAAACTTTTCTGTGGGGGCCTGTAGCTCAATGGTTAGAGCCGTCGGCTTATAACCGATTGGTTGCAGGTTCGAGTGCTGCCAGGTTTCGCCACTTGCCTCATGTCCCGATTTGAGGCACGACGTCGTGCGATAAATACATCGACACAGCTCGTTAAGCCAGAACGGTAAGGCTGTCCGCAGACCGGCTGCTCGTTCTTGCCATCGTCCCGTCCGCCCCTAGATTGCCAGAGCATGGATACGCATCGAGCATCAGGCGTTTCACGCGCGAGCGAGGTTTCAGCTGAAACGGGCCCCCAGCGATTGCCGCCAACGGTCGTCAACGAAGTCAACCGGCTGCTTGCCGGACGAACGCGCGATATCCGTCTGAATGCGGAACTTGCTCGCCTCTTCCGGATACGGTCGTGGCCACAGACGTCGAAGATCATTCGCGCCTGGATGATCTGGGTGGTCGTCCTCGATGTCCTGACGCTGGTTGTCAACACAGCCTTGCTCCCGTCTGAAGCCGTTATGAGGATGCTCCTGCCGGCATCGATCCTGCCACCTGCAGCAATCGTCACGGCGGTCGTTTTCCTGAAGCCGCGTGGGCTGATGATGGAGGCCATAGCACTTCACCTTGGCGTCTTCCTCATCCTATTTTCGGTCGCGCTGGTCGGCGTCAACTCGGGCGGCGAATACTATGAACGACACCTGACGATCATGCTTTTTGTGGCCGTGACCGCGATCATCATATTCCCCGTGCCGCTCGAGTGGTCGATGGCAATCGCCGCTTACGCGCTCGGTCTCTATCTGGTCTTTCAGATGCAAAACCCGGATATCGCCGCCGAGAATGCGCTGGCAGGTGCTCTTTTTTTCGCAAGCGGGGTGGTTGCGACCGTCGTTGCGCGCCGCACCGCAGGCATCCTGGCGCACAAGACTTTTCTCCTCGAACTGCGCGATCGGTCTCGCCTTGCCGATCTGACGGACGCCAACTCACGCCTTGAACTGCTTGCACGAACGGACCCGCTCACCGGCATCGCAAATCGGCGCTGGATGATGGAAACGCTCAATCGTGTTTGGAGCAACGGGATCGCGCAAGCTCAGGGTGCGGCGATACTCATGTGCGATATCGACCACTTCAAGCAGCTCAATGACAGTCTCGGACACTCGGAAGGCGACCGGTGTCTGGTAAAGGTCGCCGGCATCATCCAGAGCAGTTTGCGGGACGAACGCGATCAGGTCGCGCGGTATGGCGGCGAAGAATTTCTCGTCCTCTTACGGGACGCCAATGAGGAGGACGGCGTATCGGTGGCCGAACGCATTCGACGGCGCGTCGAGGCTGCGTCTTTGCCGAACCCCAGATCGAACGTGGGTGCCTATGTCACGGTTAGCATTGGACTGGCCATATGGGAACACGGCAGCGAGGCGGGATCTTCAGAGGCGTTGCAGCGGCAAGCGGACGAAGCGCTGTATGAGGCAAAGAAAAGAGGACGCAACCAAGTGGCCCTCTACGCACCGTCCGAAGCGGACTCAATTTGAGCGCTTGGGAGGTTTTGGATCGGTAACTCTCCGGGTGCCCACCGAACTATTAGTCCGGCTGGGTCATCTGAGGCTGCCCCGATGAAGAATGTGCCGATGGCAGCGGCGTGCACGGTCAATTTGCGGCCGTCCGCAACAACATACAGTTTGTACTACCCGTGCGAGTCTAGGTGCTCTAGAACGCTGCCGACAAGACAGCTGCTAACGGAGATTTGCCATGAGTCAGGATAACAAAACCATCGCCACCTGGTACGTCGATCCAGACCGCAGAGGACCGGATGGCGGATGGCCACGCACCCATCTGGCGGCATCTGTTTGAGTTGATCGTCGAGCGCGACCTCTCCCAGAAAAGCGTGCTTGATTTTGGCTGCAACCAGGGCGGCCTGCTGCGTCATCTCTATGCAGTCCGACCTTTCCGCAAGGCGCTTGGTTTCGACATCGCCGAACAGTCGATCGCAAAGGCCGAAGCCTTCAAAGGCAACATGCCCGTGCAGCATGCCGTGGGCGGGCGCCTCGAGGGTTGGGTGGAAGCGTTTGATCTGGCGATC
>NZ_FMXF01000066.1:0-13657 GCF_900103435.1 Sinorhizobium sp. NFACC03 | reverse complement strand
GGAGCCTTGCCATTGATCAGGCCTTGGGGACCACGTTCGTTGAACCGCATGACCCAGTCCCGAACAATTTGGAGCGTGACGTTGCCGAGGCGGGCGGCATCGGAACGCGAGCCTCCATCGTAGATCGACGCGAGTGCCAACAGACGTCGTGCCTGGGCTGCGTCCTTCGTCTGCCGCGCCAGTCGCCGCAGACCTTCTCCATCAAAATCGTCACGTAATGAAATCCCTGATCGCATCGCAGACCTCCGGTTTGCACGAGAGATTCAGATTCATCGCGCTTTGGGAAGGCCAAAGAGTCGAGGTCAGCGAGGCGGCGTATTAGACATCTTCTCTCCCGCGCTCGGCGACAGCGAGGTGATGAGCCATTTGGATTGACTGAGTTCCAACGAGACGAAGATTGCGCCAATACAACCCGCCCCAGCCGAAATGGAAATCCCGCGATTACGCACGTGATGTCCTGCCGCTTTCGGACTTCGATCCTTCGACCTGATAGGGCGTGCGGGGCCGGCTATTCCTAGTGCCGGGCTTCACGGAAGACGCCGGCTAACCAGTCAATAAACACTCGGACCCGCGGAGACAATTGCCTGTTGCGGGGGTAGTAAAGTGACACTGGCGTAGGTGTGGGTGGAATGTTCGGTAGGACGTGGACCAACAAGCCAGCGTCGAGTTCCATCTGGGCGTGATAGCGCGGAATTTGTATCAGTCCGAGACCCTGTCTGGCTGCGGCAATGAAGCTTTCCGCGGCATTGACCGAAACGATCGTCGGGAGCTGACGATAGATGACTTTGCCGTTCACTGAAAACTCCAAAGGGATCAGTGTGCCGGTCGCTGATGACCGAAACCCAACCATGACATGCCCATCAAGCGCATCGGCGCTTTGCGGCGTTCCATATCGCTTCAGATAGTCGGGCGAGGCGCATGTTACCTCTTCCAGCACGGCGACACGTCGTCCGATCATATCTCCGCCCTGTGGCTCACCAACACGCAGAACACAGTCGATGCCTTCGCGAACGAGATCCACAAACCGATCGCCTTCAGTCATGTAAAGTTCGATATCCGGATATGACTTAAAGAAAGAGGGAAGGTTCGGCATGACGAAGTGCCGCGCAAGCGTCCCATGTACATCAACGCGGAGAAGACCTTTCGGGACCGCTCCTGCAAATGCTCCTTCCGCATCCTCGATGTCATCAAGGATTGAGATGCAGCGCTGGTAATAGGCTTCACCGTCGAGCGTTGAGCTGACATGCCGGGTTGTTCGTTGCAGAAGGCGCACCCCAAGGCGCGCCTCCAATTGTTTGACGGCATCCGTAACGGTGGAGCGTGGAAGCCCAAGATCCTCTGAGGCCGCAGTAAAGCTTTTGCGCTCCACCACACGACTGAAAATTCGCATCGCATCCAGCCTGTCCATTGTTCGCCGTCCCCGCATAGTATTGGCGGATAATGCATGATTATCCGCAGAACGGATAGTGACATCTTCCTCCTTGTCAACAAGCGCTGAGCGCAAAGGAGAACAAAATGTCCATCACCACGAACCAGGTCGCCATCGTTACCGGCGCATCCCGCGGAATCGGCGCAGCAATTGCTGAGCGCCTTGCAGCCGACGGAATCACGGTCGTCGTCAACTATTCGGGCAGTGCAGCGCCTGCTGAGGATCTCGTCCGCAAGATTGAAGCCAAGGGTGGCAAGGCAATCAGCGCCCAGGCTGATGTGTCCGACGCGATTGCAGTGGCTCGCATGTTCGACTCGGCGGAAGCCGCGTTCGGCCACATCGATGTACTCGTCAACAACGCCGGGATCCTGAAGACACTGCCCCTTGCTGAAACCAGCGACGAAGAGTTCGACCGCCACTTCGCCATCAACGCCAAGGGCACGTTCAACATGATGCGGGAAGCTGCAAAGCGCCTCCAGAGCGGCGGCCGCATTGTCAACTTCTCTTCGACGACGCTGGCTCTGAACATGCCGGGCTACGCGGTTTACAACGGCACCAAGGCCGCCGTTGAGGCCTTCACCCACGTCTTCGCCAAAGAACTGCGTGGCCGCAACATCACGGTCAATGCTGTAGCTCCCGGCCCCATCGCCACCGAGCTGTTCCTGAGCGGCAAGTCCGATGAGCTGATCGCCCAGTTTGCGAAGATGCCGCCGCTCGAACGCCTCGGCCAACCGGACGACATTGCCAACGTCGTATCTTTCCTCGCCGGCCCTGATGCTGGCTGGGTTAACGGCCAGATCGTTCGCGCCAATGGCGGCGTAGCCTGACCTCGGTCTGTTTCCCAGATTTCAATCATTGAGCCGGGCGGGTTTGAACACTCGCTCCTCCTTACCGCCCAACATTCCCCCAATCTGACAGATACGAAGGATAGTTCCATGTCTAAGCAAGTTATCGTCATCACCGGTGCCTCCAGCGGTTTCGGTGCCCTCACGGCCCGCGCGCTCGCCAAGGCCGGCCACACTGTCTACGCCGGGATGCGCGCTACCACCGGACGAAACGCCAAGGCCGTTGCCGACGCCGCGGCTTTCGCCAAAGACAACGGCGTCGACCTTCGCTCCGTGGAACTGGACGTCGGCTCCGACGCGTCGGTAGAAGCAGGAATTGCCACGATCATCGCAGATGCCGGTCGCCTCGATGTCGTTATGCATAACGCCGGTCATATGTCGTTCGGGCCGGCAGAAGCGTTCACTCCGGAGCAGTTCGCTGAACTCTTCGACATCAACGTTCTGTCCACACAGCGCGTGAACCGCGCCGCACTGCCCTACCTTCGCAAGCAGGGCAAGGGTCTGGTCGTTTGGGTCTCCTCTTCGAGCACTCGCGGCGGCACTCCACCGTACTTGTCTCCCTATTTTGCCGCGAAAGCGGCTATGGATTCGCTTGCTGTATCTTACGCAGCCGAGTTGACCCGTTGGGGGATTGAGACATCCATCATCGTTCCGGGTGCGTTTACCAAGGGCACCAATCACTTTGCTCATTCCGGCTCGCCGGCCGACACAGTGCGTACAGCTGAATACAACGAAGGCCCTTACAAAGGCGTTCCGGAACAGGCTTTGCAAGGTCTTGCAGCGCTTGAGCCCGCCGATGCGGATGCCGGATCGGTGGCTGTCGCAATCGTCGACGTGATCGACATGCCATTCGGCAAGCGGCCCTTCCGTGTTCACGTCGATCCCTCACAGGATGGTGCTGAGATCGTCAATGGCGTTGCCGATCGCGTGCGGGCGGAAATGTTCCGCAACATCGGCCTGCAGGACCTGTTGAAGCCGGCCAATCTATAAATATCGCAATCGTTGATGCAGTTCCAATCGTGACGTTGGGGCTGCTCCTCCAGATCGCGCACTATCACTTCCCGATTGCGGGTTTCCCACCACCGATTAAAACTGGAAAACGAGATGACTGACAAATCGAAAAACAAACCCATCCTGACGACCCTGAGATTCCATGCCATTACGCTAATCGCCGCCGTAGTTGCCGCGTTCGCGGCCACGTCTTCAGCAAGCCTTGGTTGGCCGGTTTGGGCAATGTTTATGGGATGGGTCGCGTTCTATACGCGTGGGCACTCTGCAAAGGACGCCTTCTGCAGCTATCTTTGCCTGGCGGCCGGAATAACAATGGGAGTGGCAGCCGTGCTGGCAGTAGGAATGTTAATCCCCGCGACTGGGCCATTGGCTTTCGGGATTGTCGTGTTCGTCGTTGCGATGCTTGTTGTATCGCTGCGAGTGGCCGCTCCACTCAACAACATTCCAGCCTACTTCCTCGGCTTGATCACCTTTTTTGCAGCGCATCTCGAACCAGGTCTCCTTGCAGTCGCCGAACTCCTATCCGTCAGTGGTCTCGGTTCCGTTGCGGCCTGGTGCGCATCCCGCCTTCAGCGGCAGGTGGCGTAAAGGAACATTCCTCGCGTCCGGTCGCCCCGCCGATTGGACGCGAGGTCTCACATCAAAATAGAGGATGTCGTGAAATGCATACTAGCAAAGTCATTGCGGCGGGGCTCTTTATTTGCGCCGGCATAATGCTGCTTTCCAAACTGTGGACGACAACAAAACCTTCGACGGGTGCAGCACTAAGCGTCTTCCTGGCCATCTGGTTGATCATTTCTGTCGTCAATCTTTGGATCGGTGTCTACCGTGCCGGCTATTCGATCGCAGAGGAACTTCCGATCTTCGCTGTCGCGTTTTCCGTTCCCGCCATCGCAAGTCTGTTTGCCGCCCGGTTTCTGATGAATAATTAGAACTCCCGGGGGACGGCGATGGAGTACGTCACCAACCTGGAGTTGAACGAACCTTTGTCGACGTGACCTCGATGCCGCTTCCCCGGAGTGACAAAAACGTCTGGTGAAGCGGAGGCTGCTCTCACAATGTGGTTGGGCACGACAAGGTAGTTCTAAGCCCCGAATACCGCGGTTAGATCAGGCTTAACGACCATCAACGCTATTATCAGAGCGAAAAGCGCGACCGTCACCACGCGGCCCCCCAAGGCGCGCTTGTTTCCAAGAAGCGTTTGAACTTCCAATTTGTCGATCTTGCCTTGAAGGGCAGGACGCACCTGCGCCTCCCATGGCGTGACGAATGTCCTTTCGACAATCATCAACGCGGCGATCAGGGTGAACGATGCTAAAAGCCAGGGTGTCGATAGCGACCATCCACCTAAAACGATGAGCCCAATTCCTCCGGCAATCCCTATGCCGGCAAGTGCTCCTGCAATCCTGTTCGCGATCAGGGCCAATTTCGCAGCTCCGACTTGCCCCCGCGAGGCAGAAATGAAAAGGAGCTCCCTCGCTGCAAACAGCAGAAATGCCGTGCCCATGGCCGCGGCATGAAACATCACGACGTTTGCGTACATCTCTTGTTACCTTAGCGTGGGGCTTCGAGAAGCGGTTACTCAGCCGCTCGTGCGGCAGGTTGATTTCGACACGAGGCTGGTTCTGGCTGTTAGAATTGCCGCGCGCAGACCTAATTGTGAGTTATCACTCGCAAAAATCTACTCGCGTTCGGGATACCGGCTGCGCGAGCGCTGCCCTTCGAATTTCCCCGGTAATTTAGGCCGTTAGCCGTCGGCCTTCACGGGGCGAAGTCAAGTCACCTAGACCCTGCTCGCATCTTTGATGTCTGCCACCCGAAGGGCGTTACTGCAGGTAGCGCGTGATCAGCGTCGTCACTTCCTTAATGAAGGCCTCGACATTCCCATCGTTCAGTCTCTCGGGACTATCGACCACGGCTCGTGCGTGAGCGCTTCCGTGCAACTGACGCAAATGTAAGCAGCCAGAGCCAGATCCATCGGCCGCAGTTCAGGTTTGTGCAATTCGAGATAATCCCTTACCAGCGCGTAGAACTCTCGGTCAAAGCCATCAATCGTATCGATTCGTCCTGCACGTGGCGTCTCCTCCACCAAAACCCGGTGAAGGTCCGGGTTCACGCGATGAGCATTGATCATCGTCTTCACCAGTTCCCGCACGGCCCTATCGATCGGCAGCGTCGCGACCTTTACGAGCGTGCCACGCAAGACATCCACCATCTCGCTCTTGTGTCGTTCGATGACGGCAATCACGAGCGCTTCCTTGCTGGGAAAATACTGATAGAGAGAGCCGATACTGACACCGGCCTCGTGAGCAATCCGATTTGTGTTGGTTCGATCAAATCCTTCTTTGATCAATACGCGGGCCGTGGCTTCGACCAAGATCTCGATCGTCGCTCGCGAGCGTTTCTGCGAAGCGGCCTTTCGAGGTGTCAAAAGAACTTTCTTGTCCATTCGGCTTTGATCCGGTCGCGGTGGCAAGGATGAATGCGGAATGAGCCGTGAGCTTCCTTGCGGAAGCATTGACAACTTCATCGGACCCGCACCCGACCCACTCTCAATTGGCGATCGATAGTGGTTGGCGCGGCGTTTCCATCGGCGAGAACCCGAAGCGCTTCTTGTAGCAGGTGGCAAAATACTGGCTCGATGAGAACCCACAATCAAAGGCGACGTCGGTGACGGATTGTTGGCCGCTTTCGAGCAGTTTTCGTGCGGCACCAAGCCGGAGCGTCTGAAGATAGCGGACCGGCGTCATGTTAGTCAGCACCTGGCAATGCTGCGAGAATTGCGTGCGGGAAAGATTGCATTCTGCGGCCATGTTCTCCAGCGTCCAGTCCTCGTCGAGCGCATGGCGCAGCCGCTTCAGGAAGATCTCAACCGTGCGCTTGGAACTTGCGAGAGCAAGATCGAGGACCGGCGCCTGGCTTTCCAACATCTGGCGGAATTTCAGCAACATCATCGAGATCAGCAGGCGCAGGTGCGCTTCCCCGCCCTCGATATCGCCGCCTGCCACCACCTCGTGGATATCGAGGAAGGTGCGCGCGACCTCACGCGAGGCGTTGTAAGAGATTTGCTCGTTCTTCGACAGAAGTTCGCTCAGCCGCTTTCTGTCGCGCTCTGGCCAGCCGATCCAGTCAGGCCAGAGCCAGGTTTCGTGCGGGCGGCGTACGCCCATATCCATGAGCACCCAGATGATGTGGCTGGCGCCGACATTGGGACCGCCGAGTGCGTGCAACTGCCAGGGCCGCACGACGAACATCTGGCCTTCGTTGATGGTCGTCCTGCGGCCATCCATGGTTATCGTCAGTGAGCCGCGCGCCAGATAGGCGATCTTGACCCCCTCATTACAATGTTCGCGCAGCCCCCAGTCCTGTGGGGTCGTCGCATCCCATCCGCCAACGGAGCAGACCTGCGGCAGCGCCGCGCCGAGGTCGATGCCGGGATAGCCGCGTCGCGTCCAGGCATTCAGGGAGACCTGACCCGCAAGCGAGGCCTTCATCAGGTCCTGGCAATTGCCCGCATAGAGCAGGGCGCCCGGCTCGCGGAAGACGGCAGGCCGATTGACCGCCCGTTCATTGTTGCTCCTCGTCATGCCACTCCCCCGCAAATGTATAAAATTTACCAGTCGTCTATTTCGAACGCAGGCAGCGATTTATTGCGCAATGCTTGGACATCATCAAGCGGCATTTGGAGGCGCTGATGATTTGCCATTGAAACTCAATGGCATGGGGAGAAATTGGGAGGAATTGCCGGTGCGGATAGGCTTCCACACGGACGCGTTCAACTCGGCCTACTGGTCGTTTGAAAAATGCTTGGAATGGGCAAGCGACAACGATTTGCACTTCATCGAGTGTGGTCTGATCGACGGCGTGAGCTGGATCCACGGACTGGGCTATCAACCGCATGTCGCGCTCTACGAGGACCCGATCTTCTTGCGTCGCAAGATGGAGCGTTACGGCGTGCGCTTTTCCCAGGTCGATGCGGCCTATCCGCTGTCTGGCGAGGACGGACCGCTCAGAGGTGTGCCCTATGTGCTGAAGTCGATTGCCTGGGCCGCGCAGGCCGGCAGTCCCTGCGTCGACACGACCGACGGGCTCCACATGCCGCCCGGACTTACCGAAGAAGAGTCGATGGCGCTGATGAAGCGCAGCTACGAAAAGATCGTCGAAGTCGCCGAAGCGCACGAGATCGTCGTTAACATCGAGCCTCATGGTCATTTCACGACGCGTCCGGAATTCATGGAGCGCATGCTCGCCTTCGCAGACGACAGCAAGTGGCTGCGCATGAACATGGACACCGGCAACACCTTCATTGCCGGCCAGGAGCCCACGCAGTTTCTGTCGCGGTTCATCGACAAGGTGTCTCATGTCCACCTGAAGGATGTGTCGCGGTCGCTGGCTGCGGCCGCTCGCGGCGGACAAACGGGGATCGCGGTCAGCCATTGCGCGCTCGGCGATGGGGTCAATGCCGAGAACATCAAGGCTTGTCTGGCCATGCTTCGCGACCATGGCTACGAGGGCGTGCTCAGCCTCGAATGCGAAGGGGCCGCAGGCCCTATGATCGAAACGTCATTGTCCTGGATCCGCGCGACCTGTCGCGATCTCGGCATCTCGCTGAAGTGAGCGCGCCATGAAGCTCGGCATCAATCTCCTCTGCCTGACCGATTTCGTCGAAGAGAGGCATCTCGACAGCATCGGTCGGTTGCGCGATCTCGGCTATGACGGCGTCGAGGTGCCGGTCCTCTCGGGCGAGGTCGGTCACTATGAACGCCTGGGCCGCGAGCTGGACGGGCTCGGCCTTGGTCGGTCAACGACATCGATCGTCCCGACGCCTGAGGCAAGCCCCATCAGTTGCGATGCCGAAGTGCGGGTGCGCGGGATTGCCCATCTCGACTGGGCGCTGGATTGTGCCATCGCCCTTGGCGCCGAAAGCATGGGCGGACCCTTCCACGCGCCGATCGGCTTCTTTACCGGCAGGGGCGCCAGCGAAGACGAGTTGAAATATGGGGCAGACGCCCATCATGCGCTCGCAGCGCGCGCCGCGGCCAACGGCATGCATTTGAGCCTCGAGCCGCTCAATCGCTTCGAGACCTATTATCTCAACACGATGGAGCAGGCGCGTGCCTATGTGGATCGCGTGGCGCATCCCGCCTTCAAGATCATGTACGACACGTTCCATGCCAATGTGGAGGAGCGTCGGCCGGAGGCAGCGATCCGCCTGATTGGCCAGGATATCGGCGTCTTCCATGTCTCGGAGAACGATCGCGGCATACCCGGGCGGGGGCATATCGACTTTGCCGCGATGTTCACGGTGCTGAAGGAGATCGGATATGACGGTTGGCTGACGCTTGAGGCATTCGGCGCCGGGCTGCCGGCGATCGCGACGGCGACCCGCGTCTGGCGGCCGTTGTTTCCCGATTTCGATACGCTCTTTTCCGAGAGCGCGACATTCATCCGCAAGACATGGGCTGCAGCATGAACACTGAACACCCCGCCATCGAGATGCGCGGTATCACCAAGAGTTTTCCCGGCGTCAAAGCCTTGAGAAACGTCAGCTTCTCCGCTCACTGCGGAGAGGTTCATGCGCTGGCTGGCGAGAACGGCGCGGGCAAATCGACGCTGATGAAGATCCTTTCAGGTGTCTATCGGCCGGATGCAGGCGCAGTCGTCGTGAACGGCGAGGAGCGGCATTTCACGCATCCGCTGGCGGCGATCCGCGCGGGCATTGCCGTCATCTACCAGGAATTCTCCCTGCTGCCTGAGCGAACCGTCGCACAGAACATCTTCCTCGGCCGCGAGCCGACGCGTCGCGGTCTGATCGACCACAGGGCGATGAACGACGAAGCGCGGCGCGTACTTGCGCTGTTCGGTTCGGCGCATCGCATTGAGCCGAATACTGTTGTTGCCGACCTCGACGTCGCCAGCCAGCAACTGGTCGAGATCGCCAAGGCGGTGTCGCTCGACGCGCGGGTGATTGTGATGGACGAGCCGACGGCAGCGCTGAACGAGGCGGAATGCGAGGTGCTCTTCGATCTCGTCGACACGTTGAAGAAAAGGGGTGTGGCGATCATCTACATCACTCACCGCATGCCTGAAATTGCGCGGCTGGCCAATCGCGTGACCGTGCTCAAGGATGGCGAGGTGGCGGTGCGCTTCGACCATGTGCCTGAGCCCGAGGCGATCGTGCGGGCCATGGTGGGTCGCGACCTTGGCGATTTCTATGCGGAACCGGCAGCGCCGCAGGAGATCGGCGATGTCGTGCTCTCAGTCTGCAACGCCGGCAACGACCGGCTGAAAAACGTGTCTTTCGATCTGCGCGCCGGCGAGATTGTCGGTTTCTCCGGCTTGCAAGGGGCAGGGCGCGTCGCGCTCGCGCAGGCGATCTTCGGCCTTTCCCCCTTCACCGAGGGCGAGATCACGCTTGCCGGCAAGCCAGCGCGGTTCACCAGCCCGCGCGAGGCGATCCGCGCCGGAGTTGGCCTCCTGCCGGGCGATCGCAAGGCCGAGGCGCTGGTGTTGATGCAGTCGGTCGTCGACAACGGCATGCTTACCTCCCGCGCACTTTCCGGTCTTTCCGGCAATGCCGACGCGACGTCTTTCGTTTCGGCCGAGGCGATGGAAAAGCTGCTGCGTGAGCTCGACGTGCGCGCCGGCAGCTTCTCCCAGGACATCAAGGCGCTCTCCGGCGGCAACCAGCAGAAGGCTATCGTCGCGCGCTGGCTGGCGCTCGCGCCTCGCCTGCTGATCTTCATCGAGCCGACACGCGGCATCGACGTCAATGCCAAGGCCGGGATTTACCACCTGATGCGCGATCTGGCGCGCAAGGGCACGGCCATCATGATGGTCTCGTCCGATCTTCCGGAAGTTCTCGGCGTATCCGACCGTATTCTTGTGATGCGGAATGGCGAACTCGTCGCGGCGTTCGCTCGCGGGGTCTGTGAGGCCGACGTGATGTTGGCGGCAACCGGCGAGGAGGCGGTGGCAGCATGAGCAAGGCAACTCTCATTAGGTGTCCGGCCTGGCGTTTGGAACACTATGCGCCGGCGCTGCTGCTCGGCCTGGCCGTCTTCATCTATGTCGCGATCGCGCTCAGCCTCGGCCTGACACGCTTCCTGACACCGGAGGCAACCGTCTCCATCCTGAACCGGTCCATCGCGCTCGGCATCACTGCCGTCGGGCAGACTTTCACCATCCTTGTCGGCTCGATCGATCTGTCGGTGGCCCATCTCATCTCGGCCTCGGCCGTGGTTTCCTCCGCGATCATGAACGGCGATCCGGCGATGATGGTGCCGGCCGTCGTTGCGGTGCTCGTCATGGGGGTGGTGGTCGGAACGCTCAACGGGCTCCTCATCACCCGCCTCGACGTCAACCCGCTGATCGCGACGCTCGGCATGGCGCTGATTATCCAGGGCTGTCTTGCCTCTTTTCACGGCCAGTTCGGCGGCTCGGTGCCGGATGCGTTCCAGTATCTCGCCTATGGCGAGGTGCTTGGCCTGCCGGTCAGCCTGATCGTTCTGGTGCTGCTCGTCCTTGGCGCATGGATCGTGCTGCGCTTCACCCGCTTCGGCTCCAACATCTATTCGGTTGGCGGCGATCGCGACACGGCGCGCGCGGCAGGCATCGACACGACGCGGGTCGTAATGGCGAGCCATCTCATCTGCAGCCTTTGCGCATCGCTCGCGGGCCTCTATCTGGCCAGCCGCCTGAAATCCGGCTCGCCCTGGATCGGCGCGGAGGGCGCCTATGATCTGGAATCGATCGCCGTCGTCGTCATCGGCGGGACGATCCTCTCCGGAGGCAAGGGCGGGATCTGGGGCACCGTCGCCGGCGTGATCATTTTCTCGCTGATTGATTCCATCTTCAATCTCGCCGGCATCGACGCCTTCGCCAAGCAGGTGATGCGCGGCATCATCATCGTCGCCGCCGTCGCCTTCTACGCAGTACGTTCAAAGAGGATAGTGGCATGATCCAGGAAACCGTCGGCTCCGAAAAGACGCGCGGTGTTGCAAGCGCAGGGCGGCTGCCGAAGATCAATCCGGTCTTCTTCGTGCTCGCAGCGCTTCTCGTTGCCATCACGTTTTCAAACCCGAACTTCATCGAGCCCACCGGCTACATGAATTTCCTGAAGCGAGCCGCCCCACTTGCCGTCCTTGCGGCCGGCCAGATCTACGTCATCGTCTCCGGTGGCTTTGATCTTTCCGCAGGCTCCCTCATCACGCTGACGGTCGTCGGGTCGTCGATGCTGCTGGACAACAGCGCCGATGCGACCTGGTGGGTGATTGCGGTCATGTATGCTATGGGGCTCACCGTCGGCGTGGTGAACGGCCTCGTCGTTTCCTACCTCCGGGTGCCTTCACTGATCGCGACGCTCGGCATGATGATCACGCTGAACGGGGCTGCCTTCATGTGGTCGAGCGGCTCGCCGCGTGGCTACCTGCCGGAGACCTTCCGCTTCTTTGGGCGCGCCAGCCTTCCGGGCATGCCACTGATCCAATTCCTGCCGGTGGCATTGCTGGTGCTGCTGATGGTCGGCTTCGTCCTGTTCTGGCTCATGCATCGCACCAATCTCGGGCGCATGTTGCATGCGCTCGGCGACAATCCGCGAGCGGCGCAAATGTCGGGTGTGCCGATCGAGAGGGTGCGCATCATCGCCTTTGTTGCCTCGTCTTTGAGCGCGGTAACGGCCGGCATCCTGCTCGGCGGATTTGCGGGCGTATCGACCGATGTCGGCGTCGGCTACGAGCTGCAGGCGATCACCGCCTGCGTTATCGGCGGGGCGCAGCTTCTCGGCGGCCGCGGCTCCGTGCCGGCTTCGATTGCCGGGGCACTGACGCTGACCGCCATCTTCACGCTGCTCAATTTCATCGGACTGCCGAAGCCGACGCGCGATGTCGTCCAGGGCCTGATCCTGATCGCCGCAGTCGTGCTTGCCACCTACCGGCGCAACCGCGCCGGCGGGACCTGATTTCGAAGGGCAGAGCGGGATGCGGGCGCATACACCTTTCCACATCCCGCTCCGCGCCATCGGGAGGAACTGAAAATCATGATCAATGGGAGTGAGACATGAAAAGATTGCTGACCGCCGCACTTTCGGCTGCGCTCATCGCGGGCACGGCGCATAGCCAACAGCTGAACTTCGACGATATTGCCGAGTTCGACAAACAACGGACGCTGCTGACGGCCAAGGCCAACGGCCCGGAAGGGGAGCCCTGGGAACAGTTCTACGGCGACCAGATGGCCGACACCGCAAAGTACAAGAAGCCAGGTCCCTACACGATCTGCTTCTCGAACGCCGGCGTGAACAATGCCTGGCGGGTGACCGGCTGGACGAACATGCAGGCCGAAGTGAAACTCCATCCGGAAATCAAGGAGCTCATTCACGTCGATGCCGAAGGCTCCGACGACAAGCAGATCGCCGACATCGACGACCTCATCAACGGCGGCAAGTGCTCGGCGCTGATTGTCTCGCCGAATACGACGGCAGCCCTGACGCCGGCAGTCGAAAAGGCCTGCGCCAAGCTGCCAGTGATCGTCTTTGACCGCGGCGTCAATAGCAAATGCCCTGTCACCTTCATCCATCCGGTCGGCGGCTACGGCTTCGGCATTCAGGCAGGCGAGTTCGTGGCGGCCACAGCACCGGCTGGCGCGGACGTCCTGATGCTGCGCATCGTGCCGGGTGTTGATGTGCTCGAGACGCGCGCGTCCGCAGCCAAGCGCATTTTCAAGGAGACGGGGCTGAACGTCGTAGGCGAGGAGTTCACCGAGGGCGACAATGCCAAGACCAAGTCGATCGTCGAAGACTATCTGCAGCGCGGCAAGATCGATGCGATCTGGATGGATGCTGGTGCGACGGCGGTTGCTGCACTCGAAGCCTTCGAGGATGCCGGCTTGCCACCTCCGATCATTACCGGGGAAGACCAGCAGGACTTCCTGGTCAAGTGGAAGGCGGAGGGCTTTAAGGCGATAGCGCCGACCTATCCGACCTACCAATGGCGCACGCCGATCATCGCGGCGGTGAAGGTGCTGAATGGCGAGGCGGTGCCGGGTCCGGAATGGGTAATGCCGCAGCCGGCGATCACGGCAGTGACGCTCGACCAATATGTCGACGCCAACATGCCGCCTCTGCATCATGCCATGTGTGGTTGCGAGAAGTTGCCGGACTATCCGGCTGCCTGGGGTGGAAAATAGGCTAGTACTACAGTTGCAGTTCATGTCTCATTTTGTAGTGGGCGCCCATTGCGGCGGCCTGATGTTTTCGTCTCCAGAGTGACCATGCGAGAACGAAGGTCGTCCTCATCGGCGGTCGCAGTAGGAGCCGTGTGATCAGATAGCGGATCTCTGCGACGCTTGGTAGAAGCGCAAGTTTGTCGGTCAGGCG
>NZ_FMXF01000062.1:0-15693 GCF_900103435.1 Sinorhizobium sp. NFACC03 | reverse complement strand
TCCGCCCAAGGCGAGCCCGTTCGAAACCGCCAGAGGATGCCATTCAGGACCCGCCGATCATCAACGCGGGCAACGCCGCGTGGCTTGTTGGGCAACAACGGCGATATGATCGACCATTCGTGGTCAGTCAGTGCGTAGCGACGACGCGTCATCAAATGCTTCCCTATTTCGAAGCCTTGAATCACGGCGGCCGATAAATGCCAAGAAATTTTATGAGTTTACGCTGTAGAGAACCTGCGGCCATTGCTGGTGAGCGTGCATGACGGTGAGGATCTCGACGTCTCGACTTATGCGGTAGGGAATGTCGGCCAGCCCGAGCGATGCCTATCTCGCCGAGCGCCGCTGCCTTGGGTTTGAACTCGGTGCTCCTGGCGCACAGCTCCGCTCATTTGCCCGCTTTGCCCATCTCTCGGGCCATGTCGGCCCGCTCACAACAGAGATCGTGCTCGCCTGGGTTAAAGGGGCAGCACGGAACGCGACACCGGCTTCCTGGGCGCGTCGGCTGAACGTGCTGCGACCCTTTGCCGGGCATGAGATGCGCCTCGATCCGGCGACCGAGTTCCCCCAGACCGCTATATTTGGCAGGGTCTATCAGCGCCTGACGCCGCATATCTATACCGGTGATGAGATTACCGCGCTGCTGGATGCGGCGCGGCGGTTGCAGCCAACAGGCTCCATACGGCCGATGACCTATGAGACAGTGCTGGGGCTGATCGCGGCCACGGGATTGCGAGTTTCCGAGGCACTCAAGCTCCGATGTGGCGACGTCAACACTACCGGTCGATGTCTGACCGCACGCATGACGAAGTTCACCAAGTCGCGGCACGTGCCGTTCCATGCCAGTGTCGCCGCCGCACTCGATCGCTACCTTGCTGTCCGCATCCGCTATGCTCCGTTTGCGCCCGATGCTCCCTTCTTTGTCGGCGCCTCGGGGCGAACTCCATCCAAACGTCAGGTGCATTGGACCTTTCAGCAATTACGCCGCGACGCCGGCATCGTTGCTCGCGGCGCCTATGACGAGGTTCGCATTCATGATCTCCGGCACACGTTCATCTGTCGGCGTGTGCAGCGATGGCAGGCCGATGGCGCCGCTATCGACAACGCCATCGCCGCGCTAGCAACCTATGTCGGCCACGCCAAGGTCTCCGATACCTATTGGTACCTTACCGGCATTCCCGACCACCTGATGGCCGTAGCCTGCAGTCGCTTCGAAGCACTCGCACTGGAGGACTGCTGTCATGGGTGACCGATCAGCTGCACCATCATTTGCCGCGCTGGTTCAGCGCTTCTTTGTCGTGCATCTGGGGCAGCATCGGGCTGTCAGTCCACAGACTATCGCTGCCTATCGCGAATGCTCCTGGCATTTGTGGAGACGTCAATCGGCAAGACTCCAAGTGCAGTCGCGCTCACCGACCTGAACGCGCAACTGTTGCTCGACTTCCTCGATCATCTGGAGAAGGTTCGTGGCAACAGCGTTCGGAGCCGGAATGCGCGGCTTGCCGCGTTGCGAACATTCCTCAAATACGAAGGGCATTATGATCTCAGCGCTCTGGGGATCATAGAGCAGGCACTCGCCATTCCGATGAAGCGAGCCGATCGTCCTCTGATCGGGGTTCTGACACGATCGGAGATCCAAGCTATCCTCAACGCTCCTGACAATACGACATGGCCGGGCAGCGCGACCGAGTGTTGTTCAGTCTCATGTACAACACGGGGGCACGCGTCTCCGAGATCATCGGCGTCCGTTGCTGCGATGTTGTTCTTGATGGCCAAGCCGCCGTGCACCTGCATGGCAAGGGGCGTAAGGAACGATGCGTTCCCTTGTGGCGTCCGACAGCAGCCCTTGCTCGGCGATGGCAGCGATCTTTAGGGGCAAACGCGGAGGACGGCTTCCTGCTCCCCAATCGCGCAGGCGGCAGGATGACCCGCGCCAACGTCGCACAACGGCTTGAATTAGCCCCCGAAAGGCCCGGACATGCTCCCCCACTTAGCTAAGTGGGTAGAAGTAATGTTGGTAATATGACTAGTAGAAACTTTAAGATGGAAGTCCTTTCGGGTCCGGAACGGCGCTGGAGCTTCGGCGCGGCAGCGCTGATGCGCAATCTGGCCGCACGCGGGCTGCTTTAAGTTGGAGCGGATTGCTTCCGGCCACGACGCCGCGCATTCTTGGAATTCTTCAGGTTTTGAATCAGGGACTGGGGTCGAGAATGAAACCCGTTATCGGGCTGGCGGTTGCCGGCGCGTTTCTTGTTGCCGCAACGAATCCATTGAGGGCGGAGCCATTGCGCAGCGTCGAGGAGGTGAGCGATGCGCTCGGCAAATGCTGGACGCCGCCGGCCGGCGTGACGGACTCCTTCGTCACCCTCAAATTCGCCTTCCGAGGCAACGGCACTCTGATGGGTCCGCCCCAGCCGACCGCAAGCCGCGTCAGCGGCGGCCCGGAAGAGCGCAAGGCCTTCGTGACCGCCGCAACAGCGGCGCTGCAGGGCTGCGTACCGCTGGAATTTTCGAAGGACCTCGCCGACGCGATCGCGGGCACCGTGTTCACGCTGCAGTTTTACTCGGCGAGGTAACGCTCACGGCCGGCATGCACCGCTTTTCGGTTTGGCGGCCAGCTTTAGCCAAGGGTGCCGAATGAAAAGCCCCCATGAGCAAGTACATCGTCGCCATGGCGTTGAGCGGTGACGCTTGCTGCGTGGTATTCTCCTGATTCTCAACCGACACGCGCTACATAAGATCCGACCGCGTCAATTCAATCTCAGTGCCGCTGCGAACAAAGTGGATCAACGTGAGGCCATCCAATGACCGAGACGAGTTCACCGTTGAATGTAACTCCGCGGTCTGGAGTAGGGCTCCATTGTTCCGTCCCTGAGGAGCCCATTGCAACATATCCTGGGAGGCCCCGAATGTGGGCACGCCGGGTTCACGGCGCGCTCCGCAGTCCTAGTTGATCGTAGTGTGACCTAGACCTATGCCGTGCTCATGCGTGGCTTCCGGTTCTGCACGATTGGCCTCTCGCCACATCGCCGTATCGAACAGTGCAGTCTCGTCACGGGTGCCGGCGCGGAATTCGTCCATAAGGTAGCTGGCGAGGCGATCGGCGCGTTCGCTGGGACGTTCAATGTGGCACCACATACAAACACGGTCAAAAATGCGTTGCAGGAATTCCAACTCGGATGGACTTATCTGAGCACGTTCAGCAGCTTTCGGCATTTCAGCCTCCCTACTCATATCATGCTCTCGGGCGGCTGTTGCCGCCCTGACGACGGTCGGATGTGCCGCTGCGGCTAAACGTACCGATTACCGGCAGGCCCGCCTCTCGGCATGCGGAAATGAATGTCTCGCGCGCGACCGCGATCGGCGTCATGCGGTTGAGTGCGCGTCGGCACGTTTCCACCGCTTGCTCGTAGCGCTGTCCTCGACGGCGGGGCCATTCATTCTCCAGAAAGTCCAGAGCATCGGATACTGAGGAAAAGGTGCGATTGCTGCCATTCTGCAATGTCACCTCCAACGGCATTGACCAGGGCATATCCGGGAGATTCATGGGGTTCCTCCTTCCTATCTAACCGGATGAAAAGAAGACGGAAAATTGGTGGTCCGCGCCCGTCGGGCGCGAACCTGCTCCTTCTGTTAGAAGTCCATGCCTCCAGGCGGCATGGGCGGAACTGGTGCTTCTTTCTTCGGTTTCTCGGCAACCATTGCCTCGGTGGTAATCAGCAGGCCGGCGACCGAGGCAGCGTCCTGCAGCGCGGTGCGAGCGACCTTGACCGGGTCGATCACGCCCTGATCGTAAAGATCACCGAACGCGTTGGTCTGGGCATTCCAGCCATAGCCAAATTCGGTCCTCTCGCGCAGCTTGCCGACGATGATCGAACCTTCGGCGCCCGCATTCTCAGCGATCTGGCGCACCGGCGCTTCGATCGCGCGGCGGACGATCTCGATACCGTGTCTCTGGTCGGCATTCTCGGTCTCAACGCTGTCCAATGCCTTGACGGCCCGCAGCAACGCGACGCCCCCACCGGGCAGCACGCCCTCCTCGACGGCCGCCCGCGTCGCATGCATCGCGTCGTCGACACGGTCCTTGCGCTCCTTCACCTCGACCTCGGTCGAGCCGCCGACGCGGATGACGGCAACGCCGCCAGCAAGCTTGGCCAGTCGTTCCTGCAGCTTCTCGCGATCATAGTCGGACGTCGTTTCCTCGATCTGCGCCTTGACCTGGGCGACGCGGCCCTGAATCTCGCTCTTCGAGCCTGCGCCGTCGACAATCGTCGTGTTTTCCTTCTCGACGACGATCTTGTTCGCACGGCCAAGCATATCGAGGGTGACGTTTTCGAGCTTGATGCCGAGATCCTCGGAGATTGCCGTCCCGCCTGTCAGGATGGCGATATCTTCGAGTATCGCCTTACGGCGATCGCCGAAGCCCGGCGCCTTGACTGCTGCAATCTTCAGGCCGCCGCGCAGCTTGTTGACGACGAGGGTGGCAAGTGCCTCGCCTTCGACGTCCTCGGCAATGATCAGCAGCGGCTTGCCGGATTGAACGACCGCCTCGAGAATCGGAAGCAACGCTTGCAGGTTCGAGAGCTTCTTCTCGTGGATGAGCACGTAAGGCTCTTCGAGCTCGACGCGCATCTTGTCCGGATTGGTAACGAAATACGGCGAGAGATAACCGCGGTCGAACTGCATGCCTTCGACGACCTCGAGTTCCGTCACGGCGGTTTTGGCTTCCTCGACGGTGATCACCCCTTCATTGCCGACCTTTTCCATCGCTTCCGCCAGAAAACGGCCAATCTCCGTGTCTCCATTGGCCGAGATCGTCCCGACCTGGGCGATCTCGTCGTTCCGGGTGACTTTCCGGGCGTTCGCCCGCAGTTCCTCGACCACGGCTTCGACCGCCTTGTCGATGCCGCGTTTGAGGTCCATGGGGTTCATGCCGGAGGCGACGGCTTTCGCCCCCTCCTTGACGATGGCTTGGGCGAGAACCGTTGCCGTGGTGGTGCCGTCGCCAGCGATGTCGCTGGTTTTCGAGGCCACTTCGCGCACCATCTGGGCGCCCATGTTCTCGAACTTGTCCTCGAGCTCGATCTCCTTGGCAACGGTTACGCCGTCCTTGGTGATGCGCGGGGCACCGTAAGCTTTGTCGATAACGACATTACGTCCCTTGGGGCCCAAGGTGACCTTGACGGCATTGGCGAGAATGTCGACGCCGCGCAGCATCTTCTCGCGGGCTTCGGTGTGGAATTTCACTTCTCTAGCAACCATCTTTCTACTCCTCCAATCGGCCGGCTCGCTTAGGCGACCTTCTTCGCCGACGCTTCGCTCTCGATCACGCCCATGACGTCGGATTCCTTCATGATCAGGAGGTCCTCACCATTGAGCTTGATCTCCGTGCCAGACCATTTGCCAAACAGGATGCGGTCGCCCTCTTTGAGATCGAGTTCGACCAGCTTGCCGTTGTCATCGCGTGCGCCAGGACCAACGGCGATGACCTCACCTTCCTGTGGCTTTTCCTTCGCCGTGTCGGGGATGATGATGCCGCCAGCCGTCTTTTCCTCAGCTTCAAGGCGGCGGATCAGAATTCGGTCGTGCAAGGGACGGAACGTCATGTCGTTCTCCTCATGGACAACAGGATTTTAGAGGCCCTCTGCGCCGTATCCGAAGAATCCGACGCGGGATATGCGATCCTTTTCGGCATCGCGCGCAAATCGATCTGGTTTCTGATTCTTCGAGTTTCAAGAGGCTGTTGAGAATTTTTTAGCACTCGGACGCCTAGAGTGCTAACACTCTGAAATCATAGCGCCATTTCGCGCCAGCCCCGTTCGACGAGGCTTGACTCCCTCTTGACGCAAGAGAATGGCGTCACCAACTTATTCCTGTCGACGCCCACATGGGGTCGGCTAGTCAGGGGGCGCCGAGCTTCTTGGCGTTCCCTCGTATCTATGTTGCTCTATGGAGGATGTAGCTATGGGAACAGACCGCGACTTTACCCCCTTCTACAGGTCAAGCATCGGCTTCGACCGCATGTTCGACCTGCTCGAAAACGCCAACCTCAACACTGACAATTGGCCGCCCTATAACATCGTCAAACTCGGTGAAGATGCGTATCGCATCGTCATTGCCGTGGCCGGTTTTGCCGAGGCCGAACTGACGATCACTCACGAGGCGAACATGCTCGTGGTGAACGGCGCGAAGCCGGAGAATGAGGAGGTACAGTACCTCCATCAAGGCCTCGCTGTAAGGCCGTTTGTGCGCCGATTTGAACTCGCCGATCATGTCATCGTCGAGGGCGCAAAGCTCGAAAACGGGCTACTGGTCATCAATCTCAAGAAGGAAATCCCTGAGGAGATGAAGCCGCGTCGGATCGCCATCCAAGCCGAGACGACGAAGCCCGCTTCGAAGCAGATCGCGGGCGACAAGGCAGCCTAGTGTGACGCGGACCTGCTCGATCCTCGGCTGTTGCAGAACAGCCGAGAAAGCAGTTGCACAAAATGGAGGAAAAGAAACTAAGAAAGGATGACAACCATGAATGTACGTGACCTGATCCCGTGGAGCCGTGGCAGCAGCCAGGTTCCGAGCGTCTATCGTGGCGACGACATGGACCCGTTCCTATCGCTGCAGCGCAATGTCAACCGTCTGTTCGACGAAGTCTTCCGCGGCTTTGGCTCACCATCGTTGTTCGCTGGCACTTCGCCCTTCAATGGCTCTTGGCCACATGTGGAGATCGAGGAGAACGATAACGACATACGCGTGATAGCGGAGATCCCCGGTATCGATCCAGACGATATCGAGGTGCTGCTGGAAGACGGTGTGCTTACGCTTCGCGGCGAAAACAAGTCGGAGACCGAGGACAAGGATCGCCGGTTCAGCGAGCGCTACTACGGGCGCTTCGAAAGGCGGCTGGCTCTTGGTCGCCAGCTCGATGAGAATAAGGTCGCCGCGACGTTCAAGAACGGCCTTCTCGTAGTGACACTGCCGAAGACCGAGAAGGCGCGAGCCAACGTCAAGCGAATCACCATCGACGATACGAAATGATACCACCACTACAGGCCAGCCGGGCGAGCCCGGCTGGCTGTTTGCCTCTGCTGGCCGACGTCCATGCAGACGCGGCCAATCTCGTCAGGTGACGATATCGACGTCCTCGAGAAGGCCGGCTCGTTCAGCCGAACAAACAAGCGCGCCGCTATGAAGTCCCTAAAGAATGTTGCGCGCCATTTCCGGCGTGAAGACTTTTCAAACCTTCGCACCGGCGAAGATTGTTGGTCTCGACTGATAATATTCGGCCACCGCCGCAGGTAACTGAACGAAGAATTTGAAGTCGACTACAACAAACTGCCAACCGGGGTTTCGCCATCGACCCGCGGAGCGTAGTCCAAGCCTGGGACCTGAAACGCCGGTGATGCGGGATCCCATTCGAGCCTGCGTGTCGTGCTCGCCAAGTCTGGCGCACTAACGACGAAGCGCTCGTCGTAGCGCGAATAGAGCGTATCAAAGAACCCGCTCAGCCGAAGTAGGCTGTCCTTTTGCGGGAAACTTTCAAGCAGGCTGTTGCGCTCGTCACCGTGCATCTCGACGAGACCGAAGCCAATAGCTTCGTAGCGACTGACATCGTCACGAATGCCTCGCCGGCCGACGAGTTCACGCAAAGCGTTGTGGAAGCGGACGATCCCTGCCACCGGTGCCCCGCCTTCGGTCATAGCGATGTCGTTGGCGGCGAGCGTTCTCGCCCCCTCACCCACAGCACCGGCATCTTCAGCGACTTCCGCAGCGTCGTCGAGTGCCGCCTCGATCATCCGGTTCGCTCGAAGGAGAACGAGATACCCCAGAACGAGTGCTGGATAGGTGATGTGCAAGTTGGTGCACTCGCCGATCGTCTCTTCCATACGGTTGGTCAGGTTCCGAAAGGCGCCAGTGACACCCTTGCACGAAACGGCAAGTACCGGCCCGATTCCCTCTCGGGTGACCACCACGTCGACATTCTTGGTTTTCAACCCGCCGAGGACCGTTCGCTCACCACCTCCCGCCAGTGAGGGGTCAAACTCAAGGATAGGCGCTTTTCCGGAGCGGCGCTTCACGCGGAAGGGCGGTCTCGGCACGATGTCGTCCGGATTAAATCCGCCTTCGATGACCAGACGACATGCAACATACCAATGGAGTGGTTTGATGTGGCTAGCGCTCTGTGTCTTGCCCGTGAACTCGGCGAAAGCGGCCAACGCATCTGCCTGGTTGGTCCACTGACAGGTCTTGGCTTCAAGGTTACTCGGCATAATGCCTCCAGCGCTGAAGCGTGCTGACCGCATCTTCTAGCGCCTCGTTATCGGCCTTTAATACTCCGGCCTTCCCCGGAAATAGAACGCGCGCGGCTTCTCTTGGCTCCAGCTTGAGCATGCCGCCGCCGAGCGCATGCCCCTCAAGCTCGCAGCTCAGCCGCAGAAAAGGGGTTGACCATTGGGGAAGAAGCTTGCCAGCGAGGGAGCGATCGCGAAGTCGCACAGAATGAACGCTGTTCGTACAGGTTACGCCCGCAACGTTACGCACAAGGTTTGCCGACCGTCCCGACATGTAGCTCAAAACGAAATCAGGTACCTGCACGTCCGGGACAGCGTACCAAGGCGCCCGGTTCCGGCACTTGTATCCGAGCCTTGCCTCACGTCCGGCACTGCTGTCTAGATAGCGTTGCACACTGGAAGGTAGCTCTTGGCCGCGCGTCAGCCGAAGAAGGAGGACTTCTTCGTCCTTCTTTTTCCAATCTTCGACCGTCTCCTTCGTTATCTCGGCCGTCGGCATCGCTCGGCCATTGCGAAGGCTCGGATGAAGAAACTCCGACGGGATTTTCAGACGCTTCGCCTCAGAGGGGCGCAGGTGAAAGAAGTTGTTGTCGCCGCTGACATAGCCGATGCCAATGCTTGCGAAATCGCCGAACCGGCCGCTCTTCGGATCTTCGGCAATGGCAGCATAGATGTCGCGAATGCTTTTCGGCAGCAGGTAGGGCCTAAGACGCCGCGACCAGGTCGTGCGCCATTCATCCACATCGATAAAAAGGTCGGGCTTCGGCCGGCGCTTCGTCGGCTTGAACTGCTCGCAGATCGTCAGGCCGATGCGTGATGTTGAGCCACCATGGCCATCGGCATAAAGCAGCCAACAATCTTCCGAGAGTGACGGAAACAGCTTCTGCCGGATTGCGATGATGTGCACGTTGGCAAACGAGCGGACGAGGTAGTCCAAAAGCGGTGCAGCGTAGGGCGCATGCCCAATTTCGGCAGGGACAACAAATGCTAGCCGGCCACCCTTCTTCAACAAGGCAGCTGTTGCGACCAGGAATGGCGCCCAGGACGATGTCAGTCCCGAGAACTCCGCGCCGTGCTGCGAACAAAGTTCGAGAGCTCGCCGACGCATCTCGCCTTTGAAGGTCTGATAACGAATGAACGGCGGGTTTCCGGCCGCGCAATCGAAACGGTCGTTCGTTTCGGCCGCCCAAGTAAAGAAGTCGCCCTGGTGGACTAGCGCCCAAGGTGCGGCCGCCATCGCGGCCTCAGTAGACAGTGGGTTCTGCTCGATGCCGACGGAGTTTCGATGGGCAGAAATGAATTGCCCGTCGCCGCAGGAGGGGTCGATGAGCCGATCAGACGCGCTATGAACCGCCCAGGCCACAAGAGCCTGCGCGACATCATTGGGCGTGAAATAGGCACCAGATTGCTTCTGGTCGAGGACGAACGACTCATTCTTTATCATTGTCGCACCTTGTCAAAGCCCCCGCGCTCTTTCAACAGATCACGTTGCCATCGCAACGAGAACACACCATGAACATGAAGGAACTGCAAACGCAAGGAGGGGCAAGCAATGAAATGAGCTGAGCGGGAGACGTGTGACGATCCGAGCCTACCCGACCGCTCGCTAGCATCCTTGGCAGGACATTGGTTCCCTCACCTTCCAGGGCGCGCCAACGACCGGGCAATGTCGATGATGTCGTCGCGTGATGCCGTCGGGTCCTCTTTGTTCCAGGCGACGCCGAGCCCGATCTTGAGGTCGACGCCGCGCACGGGCCGGAGCTCGAAATTGCGGTTCGGAAAATCCTTCGTCCATTCCGGCGCAAAGCCGATGCCGAGGCCCGCGGAGACAAGCGACACCAGCGAGAAGGTATCGTCGCAGCTGTAAGCGATGTTGCCGGTCAGACCATGGGTCTCGAACATCTCCGAGAAATAGCGCTCGCTGTAGGAGAGATTCTGGCGGGAAAAGGCGATGATCTTTTCTGAGCGTAGATCCTCGATGTCGATTTCGTTGCGAAGCGCAAGCGGACTCGTCTTTTCGACCGCCAACAGATAGCGCTCATGCGCGATCGAGAAGAAGCGCAACGATCCGATGTTTTCGACCGGACGGATGAAGCCGAGATTGATCTGGCCATTTTCGATCGAGCGGATGATGTCGCTGGTCGAGCCGCTCGTTACATGCAGCGCGATACCCGGAAACTTGCGGCCGATGCGGGCGAGAAACGCCGGCAGCACGCCTGTCGTTGCCGGATAGACGGTTCCGATCCTAATCGTGCGCGCCGCCTTGCCGGCAACTGAGCGCGCCACCTCAACCGACAGTCCGACATCGCCAATGATCCGGACCGCCCGATCGTAGAACGCCTCGCCCGCCCGCGTCAGTTCGACCTTCCGCGTCGACCGCTCCAACAGCCGGACGCCGAGTTCCTTCTCCCGCGCCTGGATGTGAGAACTCAGCGCCGGCTGAGCGATGTGCATCCGCACAGCCGCCCGATTGAAGTGCAGCTCCTCGGCCACCGCAACGAAATAGGAAAGTTGGCGGAGTTCCATGGGAGCTTCCACAATAAGGATCGATCGCGATTATCTGAATTTAAGATAACTGAAAATCAGATATAGATGAAGCCCCCATCTCAAAGCAGGTGGGAAAAACGTGGCTAAAACCCTCAGTACAGCAAGGCATAGAGCGCTTATTGCCCTTCTAATCGCGAAGCGTGAGGCTGCGGGACTCACGCAGTCCGAACTTGCTGCAAAATTGGGGGAGTATCAGTCCTTCGTTGCCCGCCTTGAAAGCGGACAGCGCCGCGTGGATGTCGTCGAGTTCCTAGAGCTCGCTGGTCTCTTGGGCTTCGATCCACACCAAGTGATAGATCAACTATCCCGCGTCGAAGAGTAAGGTCGGAGGGCGGCTCCGATTACGGCGTCGACTCATAAACTTTGGCACCATATTCTTGTTGCGACGAAGCTCGACGGAAAGACCTGCCTTTACCATCCCGGCATGGAGCCACTGCGACAAGGGGCCTGCCACCAGGCCAATGCGCTCCATCGCCACGCCGTGTGCGCTGAACCAGGCGATCAGCGCATCGGGTTCGCTGAGGATCTTTGTTTCCCGCACAATGCGGCCATCCGCATCCACCACGCACACGCTTGAGTATTCCAAGGATACGTCGATGCCGAGAACGGAAACAAACACGGCACATTCGTCGCGTCGCCGTGCAGCGTTGAACTTCCTGACCTCATCGGCGACATCGAAGCCGAGCCGAATTTTGGCATCCCGACTCGGGTAGTGAATCTCCGCAATCGTTCATTTCGCGGTCGGGAAAGTAGGTGCGTCCTCTCCTTCGCCCTGCGAAAGGAAGTGCATCAGTGCGGAGAGAGTTGTTCCGCCGTGGCGCGATCCAACAAGACCTCTACGATTTCTTCTTGCTCAGCCACGAACTCGAGGCGGCCAAGCAACGGGCTGGTGGAGACTATATCAATGTCATTGCCTTGATATTCCGCCTCTAGTGTAGACCAGGTGCTTTCCATCGTTCCCTCCCAAGCAGGCATTCGCAGCAAACGATAACCGGCTTCGGCCGCGGGACAGCGTTAACCGGCGTCCATTGCAGACCTTGGTTCGTCACCTAGGGTCCTTATTTACAACTGTAAGCTGGGCGAGCTGAGTCCTTCACCACGACGACACCGGTTGCTCGGAATTCGGCAGTGGCCGCACCGTTTGCCATTTCGCCGAAATCATCCTGGCGTCAACCTCAGCTGACAGTTGTCGCATCATGACACGAACTCGTGACCCGAAATACGAAATACCGTTGCGACGATCGCCTGATAGGGTTTAGATTGTCGACACTACGACGACCAAGATCCTATTTTGGGGATGGCTCGGTATGCGCGTCAGAGATGTGATGACCACTACGGTGGTCAAGCTTTCGCCTGACAATAGCGTCAGACAGGCGGCCCAGACCATGTTTGACAATCACGTCAGCGGCCTCCCGGTCGTTGACGACGACGGACGGCTGGTGGGAGTGATCAGCGAGGGCGATCTGATCCGCCGAACGGAGCTCGGCGGTGCCACCCCGGTGACCGACCCAACCCGTGCGGCGAACGAACGAGCCAATGCCTATGTGCGACGCTCCTCTTGGCGGGTTGGCGACGCCATGACAGCTGATCCGGTGACAATAGACGAGGAAGCATCCGTCGCGCGCGTGGCAGCGCTGATGCAGGAGCGCGGCATCAAGCGCGTGCCGGTACTGAGAAATGATCTACTGGTCGGCATCGTCAGCCGAGCAGATCTATTGCAAGCGATCCTTTCTGCTAAGCAGGATGAGACGGCGGGGGGCGATGAGGCCATCCGACGCAGCATCCTTGTCCGTATTGGCGAAAACACCGGCCTTGAAGGATTGGATGTGAAAGTCGCGGTAACAGACGGCATCGTCCACCTCTGGGGCAATGTGGTGACCGCCGATTGCCGGAGGGCCGCGCGGATCCTGGCCGAAAACGTGCGCGGCGTTAGAGGCGTGGTGGAACACTATTCAGAAACGGACCCGCAATAGCTCTTCAAATTATTCGTCTTGAGACGCATCCCCAAATTCAGTTCGAGCGAGGAGGATGAAATGGCACGGATGATGAAGGCGGCTGTCGTTCGGCAGTTTGGTGCGCCCCTTGCCCTTGAGGAGCTGGAAATTCCAACTCCGGGGCCCGGGCAAATACTCGTCAAATATGAAGCGACGGGCGTCTGTCATACCGATCTTCATGCGGCAAACGGTGACTGGCCCGTCAAGCCAAAGCCTCCGTTCGTTCCTGGTCACGAGGGCGTTGGCTATGTTTCAGCTCTTGGAGCGGGTGTGCGCCGAGTGAAGGAAGGCGATCGAGTAGGCGTGCCGTGGCTTCATAGTGCCTGCGGTTACTGCACGCATTGCCGAACCGGCTGGGAAACCTTGTGCGCTTCGCAATCTAATACCGGCTATTCCGTGAACGGCACGTTTGCACAGTACGGACTTGCCGATCCTGATTTTGTAGGAAACCTGCCCGATGCCCTGGAATTCGGGCCGGCTGCTCCCGTCCTTTGCGCAGGCGTTACGGTCTACAAGGGTCTCAAGGAGACGGAGGTCCGTCCGGGAGAGTGGGTGGTCATTTCCGGTGTGGGTGGCCTTGGCCATATGGCAGTCCAATACGCCAAGGCGATGGGCATGAACGTCGTCGCAGCCGACATATTTGACGAGAAGCTTTCGTTGGCGAAGCAACTGGGCGCCGACATCACTGTGAACGGCAAGGCGGATGACGCCGTCGAGCAGGTGCAGAAGGCAACGGGCGGCGTCCATGGAGCGCTCGTTACCGCTGTTTCGCCTTCGGCGATGGAGCAGGCATTTGCTTTCCTCGGTTCACGCGGCACCATGGCACTTGTCGGCCTGCCCCCGGGGATGATTTCGCTCCCGGTTTTCGAGACCGTTTTGAACCGCATCACCGTGCGTGGCTCGATCGTCGGAACCAGACAAGACCTCGAAGAATCACTGCAGTTCGCGGCGGATGGCAAAGTTGCACCGCATTTCTCCTGGGAGAGCCTGGAGAGCATCAATGACATCTTCCATCGAATGGAAGAAGGCAAGATCGACGGACGCATCGTGATGAAACTCCACTAGCTCATATAAGGCGAGAAGAATTTTCAACCTAGTATTCGGGAGTTCCAGATGGCTACGCCTGCAACGGCATCGATGAACGAGACGGCATCCGGAAAATCAGCAGCGCCATTGTCGGCAGACGAACTCCACCTGATGGATGCCTATTGGCGCGCTTCGAACTATCTGTCGGTCGGGCAGATCTACCTGCTCGACAATCCGCTTTTGCGCGAGCCGCTGAAGCGCGAGCACATCAAGCCGCGCCTGCTCGGCCATTGGGGCACGTCGCCGGGCCTCAACATGCTCTACGTGCACCTCAATCGCGTCATCAAACGCGACGACCTCGACATGATCTACATCATCGGTCCCGGCCATGGCGGGCCGTCTCTGGTGGCGCATGCCTATCTGGAAGGAACCTACACGGAGTTTTATCCGAATATCGCCGAAGACGCCGAGGGCATGCAGCGGCTGTTCAAGCAGTTCAGCTTTCCCGGCGGCATCCCGAGCCACGTGGCGCCGGAAACCCCCGGCAGCATCCATGAAGGTGGCGAGCTCGGCTATGCACTCAGTCACGCCTATGGCGCCGCCTTCGACAACCCCAATCTGGTCGTTGCCTGCATCGTCGGCGATGGCGAGGCCGAGACCGGGCCGCTTGCGACCGGCTGGCAGAGCAATAAGTTCCTGAACCCTGCCCGCGACGGCTGTGTTCTGCCGATCCTGCACCTGAACGGCTACAAGATCGCCAATCCGTGCTTCCTCGCCCGCATTCCGCACGACGAGTTGAAGAAGTTCTTCGAGGGCATGGGCTACAAACCCTATTTTGTCGAAGGGCATGATCCGGCAAAGGTTCACCAGCAACTGGCGGACGTGCTCGATACGGCGATGGCCGAGATCAGGCAGATCTGGGACGATGCCCGCATCAGGGGCAATCTGAAGCGCCCGGCCTGGCCGATGATCATCTTCCGCACGCCAAAGGGCTGGACCTGCCCGCCGGAAATCGACGGCAAGAAATGCGAGGACTACTGGCGCTCGCACCAGGTGCCGATGGGCGAGATGGACAAGTCCGAGCACATCCGCATCCTCGAACAGTGGATGAAGAGCTATCGCCCCGAGGAGCTTTTCAGCGATCAAGGCCGGCTGAAGCCCGAGATCGCGGCGCTCGCCCCAACGGGGCATCGCCGCATGAGCGACAATCCGCATGCAAACGGCGGCCTGCTGTTGCGCGACCTGAAAATGCCGGGCTTCCGGGACTACGCCGTCGACGTTCCGAGCCCCGGCGCCACGACCGTGGAAGCGGCGCGTGTGATGGGCAAGTTCCTGCGCGACGTGATGAAGAACAACATGGATGCGAAGAACTTCCGGCTGTTCAGCCCGGACGAAAACAACTCCAACCGCTGGCAGGACGTGCTCGAGGTCACCAATCGCTGCTACATGGCCGAAATCTATCCGGAGGACGACCACCTCTCACCGGACGGCCGCATCATGGAGGTCTTGAGCGAACACCAGTGCCAGGGCTGGCTCGAAGGCTATCTCTTGACCGGTCGTCACGGCTTCTTCTCTTGCTACGAAGCCTTCATCCACATCATCGATTCGATGTTCAACCAGCATGCCAAGTGGCTGAAGGTCTGCAACGAGATCCCCTGGCGCCGGCCCGTGGCGTCGCTGAACTATTTCCTGAGCTCCCATGTCTGGCGCCAGGACCACAATGGCTTCAGCCATCAGGATCCTGGTTTTATCGATCACGTCGTCAACAAGAAGGCTGACGTCATCCGCGTCTACCTGCCGCCGGATGCCAACACGCTGCTGTCTGTCACCGACCATTGCCTGCG
>NZ_FMXF01000068.1:0-12626 GCF_900103435.1 Sinorhizobium sp. NFACC03 | reverse complement strand
TGCGCACAAATACGCCATGGACCGCATGGTCCAGGCCGGCGTCATCCCGGTGACCTGGCAGCAGGTCCTGCTCGAATGGCAGCGCGACTGGGCCCGCAAGGAAACCTACAATGCCGTCACCGCACTGGTGAAGGACCACTCCGGCGCCTACGGCATGGGCATCGATTACGCCGTCACCATGGTTCACAAGGGTGACGAACGCGTCAGCCACGGCAAGACGATCGGCCCGAACCCGGCGAAGTGAGCATCACTGGGTCCCCTGGTTTGTCGCGCAGACGGACCAGGGACCCGCCTCGTCCTGTCAAGACTCGTTTTCATGGGCGCACCGCGGGATCAGAGCTCGCTTCACGCCATGCCAGGTGACACCAGCGTCGACGGTTTCGTTATCGCTGCAATCGAGAATGTCGCCAGGGCTCAAGCAATAGGGGGTAGCGGCATACGATGCTGAACATACTTCGCGGGAAAAGCAATTCACTGGCACTGGCGTTCATTTCCGGGTTCGCTGACGCACTCTTCTTCATTCACTTGGGCGGCCTTTTCGTCGGGCTGGTTACCGGCAATGTCGTGCTCCTCGGGCTCGGACTGGTCGGTCACGAAAAAGGCGGCTTGCGCGATCTTCAGATCATGACCTTCCCGCTCTTCATGGTGGGCGCGGGCCTGGCCGCCGTCCTCGTCGCCTGGATCAAGCCTCTCGAGCGCGCGACATTCTGGACGCTCATCATCGCCGCGGCCGCGTTTGCAACGGCCGCCCTTCTTGCGATCTTCGATGCCGGTCCGGCATCCGCATGCGCCATTCTCGCCGTCGTCGCGATGGGGATGCTGACGGCGATCGAGCGTCTCGACCCAAGGCTCGGCCCACCGTTTTCGCTCATGACGGGCAACATCGCCGGCCTCGCAGTCGCTGCTGCCCGTCGCCTCATCGGCTATACCGAGAAGCCGGAAGAGTCGGGGCAGTCGCTGACGTCGATCATCCTCGTGCTCGGCTTTGTGATGGGGTGTGCTGGCGGCGCGTTTGCGCAAGTCACGGTGGGCGTTGCGGGAATGCTCTTCCCGGCTCTCTTGCTGCTCCTGGTCGGCCTTTTCTATTCACCGCAAAACACGAAGAAGCCGGGCTGAACGATGGCCGCCGTCGTTTTGCCGCCTCCAAGCGTGATCTCGAAGGGAGGCCAGCCTTGTCCGCGATAGCCGCTTTCAGCCTGCCCCCGCGCGATCGCGACGAGGTCAACCGCAGCGCGACCTCACTCGAACTGATGTTCGATCTTGCCACCGTCGTGGCTGTGGCCGCCGCCGCCCATGGACTGGCGCAGGACATCGAAGCCGGCGAATTCGGGGCCGGCGTCGTCCGGTTTGCGTGCAGCTTTTTCATGGCCTGGCTGGCCTGGGCGAACTACACATGGTTCGCCTCGGGCTATGACAACAAGTCGGCCGCCTTCCGTGTGGTGACGATGCTCATCATGTTCGGATCGCTTACCCTTGCCGGAGGGATCCGGAGCGGCCTCGGCGATGAGCCGCATTGGCTCGTCCTCATCGGTTTCAGCATCATGCGACTGGGCATGATCGCCCTTTGGCTCGGCGCGGCGAACGGGGATCGGCATGCCCGCCCGGCCGCCCTGCGCTACGCGGCCGGGATCGGCGGCATGCAGGTCTACTGGAACACCCTGATCATCACACTTTCCCCTGAAGCGCCGCTTTACTTTCCGCTCTTTGCGCTCGGCGCCGCTGGCGAGCTGGCCGTACCGCTGCTGGCCGAGCGCGGGACCGCCAGCAACTGGCATCACGGTCACATCATCGATCGCTACAACTCGTTCAATATCATCGTCCTTGGCGAATGTTTTGCCGCCATCGCCTTGATTGTCTCGGATCCGGCGACCCCAGAATTGAGGCATTTCTGGTGGGCGGCCCTGTGCTCCATCATCGCGTTTTCGATGTGGGGACTATACTTTGACCGCAACGAACAGCTGCTCAGCCGCAAACTTGGCACCGTTCTGACCTGGGCCTACGGACATTGTCTGCTTTTCGCCGCGGGAGCGGCGACGGCCGCCGGCTTTGCGGTGTTTCTTAGCGTCGCCCGCGACGGGACTGTTTCGCTACAGCTTGCCGCGCTCGCCTTTTGCATACCGATCGCGATGTACCTGACCGCCCTCTGGCTGGTTCGCGACCGGGCGTCCAAACATGGCTCGATGCACTGGCTTCTCTTGATCGTGGCGGCGCTCGTGCTCGCAAGCGGCACGTTCGCCTCCCATGCTTTGGAATTGATCGCAATGTTGCTGGCGATCACCGTAACGATACGCCGCCGACTATATCCGGCAAGCCCGCGTGAAGGCGGCGAACGCGACTGAAATCGGCGCAAGCAAAGGATGGAGTAAAAGGATGGGGGATCGGAGGGCGATGTCGTTGTCAGCGACCATTTTTACGCGCATTCAGGGTTTTCGATCCTCAATCATGCCGCTCCTTTTTGCATCCGGTCTACTGACGGCATGTGTCGCCGGGCCTGAGCGTATCTCGGTTCCGGCAGAACAGGCTTCGGCTGTGCAAATCGAACAGGTGGACCTTGCCCGCTTCTGGGGAGACGAGGTCACGCCCACTCTACGTTCGCTCATTGCGCAACAGTACACGCAGACACGCGATGCGACTCGCTCAGGGCGTCGCCCGTCCACCGCCGTCAATCATGTCGACTTTCTTGCCATTTCGGGCGGAGGCGCTGACGGTGCGTTTGCCGCCGGATACCTGACGGGCTGGAGCGAGAGGGGCAATCGACCGCAATTCGAGGTCGTGACTGGCGTCAGCACAGGCGCCTTGGCGGCCCCCTTTGCCTTCCTTGGGCCGTCCCACGACCGGGAATTGCGTGAAGTCTTCACTCAGTATGGTGACCGCGATATCTATAGAAATCTGGGCCTGCTCGGCGTGATGGGCCGTGGTCTCTACGATAATGGGCCGTTGCGGCAATTGATCGGTCGCTATCTCACCGAAGAAATGGTCGCAGAAATTGCGGCGCAGTACCGCATCGGCCGACGTTTACTGATCCAAACCACCAATATTGATGCCCAGCGTCCTGTTGTCTGGGATCTGTCCGCGATCGCCGCCAGCACGCGCACCGATCGTCGAGAACACATGATCGACGTCCTGTTGGCGTCTGCGGCCATACCTGCGGTGTTCCCACCGGTTCGGATCGATGTAAGTCTGGACGGTCAAGCCAGGCAGGAATTGCATGTCGACGGCGGGACAGTGGCGCAGCTCTTCTTCGCCCCTCCCAATATAGAGCTCTCCGGATATGAGAGGCGCTACTTTGGTCATGCCCGTTCGCGAACACTCTATCTGATCCGCAACGGGCGATTGACGCCCGAGTACGCCGCGACCGAAGAAACAGCGCTCGGTATCGCCCGCCGTTCGATCGAAACGTTGATCAAATATCAGGCGATTTCCGATCTGATGCGCCTGCAGATTCAGACGACGGCCGCCCGCGGTCAGCTTTATTACGCATCGATCCCTGATCAGTTCACACTGAGCCCGAAATCAGAATTTGATCGAAGCTACATGCAACAGCTCTTTGCCGCCGGTCACGACGAAGGCCGTCTTGGGCGGTGGCGCAAGCAGCCCCCGCTTACACCGGTGCAGGCGGCCGAGCAGCGCAATCCTGGCTGACGTTCGTCAAAGCCTGCAGCCTTCGACGACATGAGTTCGTTCCCTTCGCCAATATGAATACGATCGGCAGCGCGAGCCGCTAGCGATGCTTATAGTTGGAAAACCGCGGCACCGGTCGCGGTTGCACCGGCAAGTTCAAGCGCGGGTCAGGCGCTCACGGCGAGCCGCGATGAAACGACGATCTCAGTGCCGGTGGTGGCTCTGACGTCTTCGATCGTCAGGGCATCGGCAAGTTCGAGAACCTCGAATGCAGCGGCATCGCGCAGTGGCTTGAAGACGCCGAGGTCCGTGATGACGAGACCGACGACGCCCTTGCCCGTCAGGGGCAGCGAACAATGCGGGACCAGCTTTGGTTGAATGGAGCCCGTCTTGTCCTTTGCGACATGCTCCATAACCACCACGACGCGCTTGACGCCGGCCACCAGGTCCATCGCCCCACCCATGCCCTTGACCATCTTGCCCGGGATCATCCAGTTGGCGAGATCGCCATTGGCCGCCACCTCCATGGCGCCGAGGATCGAGATGTCGATATGCCCGCCGCGGATCATGGCGAAGCTGTCGGCAGACGAGAAGAAGCTGGTCGTCGGCAGCGCGGTGATGGTCTGCTTGCCGGCGTTGATCAGGTCGCCGTCCTCATCGCCCTCGAAGGGGAATGGCCCCATGCCGAGCATTCCGTTCTCGGATTGCAGTTGCACGCTGATGCCGGGTGCAATGTGATTGGCGACCAGCGTGGGAATGCCGATGCCGAGATTGACGTAGAAACCGTCCTGCAGTTCTTTAGCGGCGCGCGCCGCCATCTGATCGCGAGTCCATGCCATCGGTCAGTCCTCCTATGCCGCGGTCCGCGGTCTGGTCGTGCGTTGTTCGATGCGTTTTTCGGGATTGGCGACATGCACGACGCGGTCGACATAGATGCCGGGGGTATGGATCCCGTCGGGGTTCAGATCGCCAGCCGCCACAAGTTGCTCGACCTCAGCGACCGTGAAGTCTGCCGCGGTAGCCATCATCGGGTTGAAGTTGCGGGCCGTGTAGCGATAGATCAGGTTCCCTTCGCTATCGCCCTGCCAGGCATGCACGATGGCGAGATCACCGCGCAGACCCTTTTCCATGACATAGGTCTCGCCGCCGAATTCGCGGGTCTCTTTACCGTCTGCGACGATGGTGCCGACCCCTGTGCGCGTGTAGAAGGCCGGGATGCCGGCCCCGCCGGCGCGGATGCGCTCCGCAAGCGTCCCCTGCGGGGTGAACTCGAGTTCGAGTTCGCCCGATAGGTACTGCTGTGCAAAGGTCTTGTTCTCGCCGACATAGGACGAGACCATCTTGCGGATCTGGCGCGAGTCGAGGAGGACGCCGAGACCGATCCCGTCGACGCCGGCATTGTTGGAGATCACGGTCAGGCCGGTCACGCCGGATTCGCGGATCGCCAGGATCAGGGCTTCCGGGATGCCGCTCAGGCCGAAGCCACCCGAGAGGATCGTCATGCCGTTCTTGAGGCGACCGGCCAAGGCCTCGGTCGCGCTGCTCATTACCTTCTTCACGGATGTACTCCCTTGTCGATAAGCGGCGCTGCCGCTAGCCGTTTGAGGCGAGATGGTCGCGATACCGGATCGCGTTGCGGACGTAGCGCCCAGCGGATGACTTCAGACGTTCGGATTCCTTGGCCGAAAGCGTCTTCACAAGCTTTGCCGGCGAGCCGAGGATCATCGAGCCGGGCGGGAACGACTTGCCTTCCGTGACCATGGCGCCCGCCCCGACGAGCGAGCCTTCGCCGATCTCAGCGCCATTCATGACGATCGCCCCCATGCCGATGAGCGAGCCGTTTCCGATCGTGCAGCCATGCAGGATGGCGCCATGGCCGATGGTGCAGTCCTCGCCGATCACCAGGGGAAAACCCGGATCGGTATGGAGGATCGCGCCGTCCTGCACATTGCTGCGGGCGCCGACGTCGATCAGTTCGTTGTCGCCGCGCAAGACCGCGCCGAACCACACACTGGCATCCTTTCGGACGCGGATCCTGCCGATGACCCGAGCATCCGGCGCGATCCATCCGAAGTCTTCATCCAGCACCGGCTTGCGGTCTTGGAGATCGTAGAGGGCCATTTCACACTCCCATGGTAACTGTGGTCCGGTGCGTGGGGCCGCCGTCGCCGCGGCCCCACCGCCGTCAGAACTTCGAGGCGAGTTCCGGGGTCGCAATGACATCCAGGTCGTCGACGGCCTCGGTATCGGCGAGCGGGCTGCCGGCAAGCGCCGCCTGGAGACGGGCCTCGTCGAGTTCGCCCTCCCACTTCGCCATGACGATCGCCGCAACGCCGTTACCGATCATGTTGACGAGGGCGCGTGCCTCGCTCATGAAGCGATCGATGCCGAGGATGAGCGCCATGCCGGCCACCGGGATTGCCGGCACCACCGAAAGCGTGCCGACAAGGGCGATGAACGAGGCGCCGGTGACGCCCGATGCACCCTTGGAGGTGAGCATGGCGACCCCGAAGATTGCCAACTGCTGACTGAGCGAAAGGTCCGTATTGGTCGCCTGCGCGACAAACAGGGCTGCGAGCGTCATGTAGATGGACGACCCGTCGGTGTTGAATACGTAACCGGTCGGCACGACCAGACCGACGACGGGTTTGGCCACACCGGCATTCGCCAACTTTTCCATGAGGCTCGGCAGCGCTGAGTCGGACGACGAGGTGCCGAGCACGATCAGGATCTCTTCCTTGATATAGGCCAGGAACTTGATGATGCTGAACCCGGTCCACCAGGAGATCAGACCGAGGACACCAAGCACGAAGATGATGCTGGTGAGATAGAAGGTGCCGATCAGGAAGGCCAGCGGTCCGAGCGACGACACGCCGTATTTGCCGATGGTGAAGGCCATCGCGCCGAACGCGCCGATGGGGGCGAGGCGCATGATCGCATTGATGGCACCGAACACGAGATGCGAACCGGCCTCGATGACATCGCGGATCGGCTTCGCGCGATCGCCGAGATGCGACAGGACATAGCCGAACAGAACCGAGATCAGCACGACGGGCAGGATATCGCCCTGCGCGAAAGCGTCGACCACGGTCTTCGGCACGATGTTCATGAGGAATTCGGTGACGGATTGCTCCGCCGCCTTGCCGGCATAGACATTGACGGCGTCGGTATCGAGGGTGGCGGGGTCGGCGTTGAAGCCGGCGCCGGGCGTGAGCACGTTACCGATCACCATGCCGATGGCGAGCGCCAGAGTCGAGACGACCTCGAAATAGAGAAGGGCCTTGCCGCCGACGCGGCCGACCTTCTTCAGGTCGTTCATGCCCGCAATGCCCGAGACCACGGTACAGAAGATGACGAGCGCGATCACCATCTTGATCAATTTGATGAAGGTGTCCCCAAGGGGCTTCATCTCGATGGCCGTTTCGGGCCAGAAATGACCAAAGACGATCGCGATCGCGATGCCGATCAGAACCTGTATGTAGAGTATCTGATACCAAGGCTTGCGCGGCTTTGGCGTGGTGGAAGCATGCGTCATGAAAGGTCCTCCCTTCGGAACGAGCAGGATTGCCGCGACGGGCAACCCGTCACGTGAACTGGCATCGAATTTTCGAGATAGCGGCCGCTTGCCTTACGGCGGCTGGGTAGTCGGCATCACCAAGAGGATCGTTGCCGGCCGGTCCGTCGCATTATAGAGCTTCCGGCTTTCCGCCGGTGCAATGCGGCAGGAATCCCATGGCTCCAGAACGACCTCCTCGTTGCCGTTCGAAACCGTGACCTTGCCGTCGAGAACGACGTAGAGTTTTTCGACGGGCGAACTGCTAAGGGTCGTGCCGCCGCCGGGCTCCAACGTCGACACTCCGAGCCAGGCCGTATCGGACGGCCCGGCCTCGAGACCCTGCAGGCGAACCGTCCTCATCTTGTCGTGGCCCGGCGCCTGGTAGGGTGGAGCGTCCGTGAACTTGACCACGTGCACGGCCTCACGCTCCCGGAACGAGCACGATGCGGTCGCGCGAGGACGCCATGACGGCCTGATAGGCTTCGTGAGCGTTTTCGAACGAATAGATCGCGGTTTCTACAATGGGAAACGGCTTGAGCTTGCCGGCGGCAAGGCCCGGCGCCATTTGTTTGAGAATCGCGCCCGTCTCGACCGAGTTCAGCGAAATCGTGTCGATGCCGACATAGGTGTGCTGCCCCTTGTAGAAGGCAAGCAGGTCAAAGTTGACGAAACGGTCGATCGCCGAGATGAAGATCGCCCGGCCCCGCACCGCAAGCGACTTCTGGCCGATCCCGTAGAACGGGTCGCCGACCGTGTTGTAGACGATATCGGCGCCCTTTCCGTCGGTCAGTTCGCGAACTCGCGCCGGCACATCCGTCTTGTCGGCGGCAATGACCTCGATCGGCGCATTGGCGTGCCCCTGATAGGCCTCGTCCCGGCGCACGACGCCGATGACGCGCGCCCCTCGCCAGGTTGCGATCTGGGCCGCCGCCTGCCCGACCTTGCCGTTGAGGCCGAGAATGAGCACGGTCTCGCCGGCTGCGGGCAATCCGGCCCGTTGCAGACCCTGCCAGGCCGTGACGAAGGGCACGCCGATCCCTGCGGCCGCCTTGATGTCGATGCCGTCGGGAACTTCGACGACGGCGTCGGCCTCGACGATCATGTGGCTCGCCTGCGCACCGTCCAGCCGGATGCCGAGGTCACCGGACGAACCGAAGACACGCTTTCCAATCAGCTCCTGGGGCCCCGCCACCACCTGGCCCGCGAAATCGCGGCCAGGCGTTCGCGGAAACACCGCATAGGGCATCAAGCCGGTTGCCGCCTTGGCATCGGAGGGATTGACGGCCGCCGCATGGATTTCGACGAGCACCTCGCCTGGCCGAAGAGGCCGAAGCGGATGCGTCTCGATGGGGAGCTCGATCGCGTCGTAGCTCGGCGCCTTGGCATGGAGACGCAGGCCCCGCACCGTCGTTGCCGCCTTAATGTTCAAATCTTCGTTGTTCATCATCAAGGCCTCCTGTCACGCAGCTTCGCGCAAGCCGAGAATGCGGCGCGCTTCGGATGGATTGGCGATCTGGGCCCCCAGATCTTCGGCGATGCGGCGCGCTTTCTCGACGAGGGTCGCATTGGAGGGCGCAAGCACGCCGCGTTCGATATAGACGGCGTCTTCGAGCCCGACCCGGACATGGCCGCCGGCCAGATAGGACTGGGCGACCATCTGGAAGGCCGAGCGGCCGATGCCGATGGCGGTGAAGGCGGCGTCGGCCGGCAGTAGCCCGCGGGCATAGAGTACGGTCTCCGGCGACGGCTGGAAGCCGTACTTCACGCCCATCACGTAGGAAGTCAGGAGCGGTCCCTTGAACGTGCCGTCGGCGATCAGGTCATGAAGCAGGGCGATATCGCCGGAATCGAACAGCTCGATCTCTGGCTTGACGCCAGCGTCAGCGATCACCTTCGCCATGCGGCGGATATTGGTCGGCGTGTTGATGACTACCTGTCCGCCCGAATTCATAGTGTTGAGATCGAGCGTGCAGATATCGGGTTTCAGCGCGACGATATGCTCGACGCGGCGCTCCGGCACCATCAGCGTCGTGCCCTCGCCCGCGATCTTCGGATCATGCTCTGACGGTACGAAGCGGCCGCCCGGCCCCGTTGTCAGGTTGATGATCAGCTCGGAATTCTTCGCACGGATGCGATCGAGCACCTCGCGGTAAAGATCAAGTTCCATCGACGGCCGCCCGGTCTTGGGATCGCGGACGTGGATATGGGCGATAGCCGCCCCGGCATCTGCCGCTTCCAGCGCGGAATCGGCAATCTGTTTTGGCGTGATCGGCAAATGCGGCGTCTGCTCCGGCTGGGTAATATTGCCGGTGATCGCGCAGGTGATAAACACTTTCGGCAGCGGTGCGCGTGTCATGGTTTCCTCTCCTTTACCTGGCTACAGCGCCCGGCCGCCGTCGACTTGGATGATATGCCCGGTAGAGTAGCGGAGCATGGTGGCGCAGGCGGTGATCGCCGCGGCAATGTCTTCGGCGGTGCCGATGCGCTTCAGCGGCGTCGAGGCCTTGACCTTGTCGTTAAAGTCGGCGCCGCGGCCCGGAACAAATTCGGTATCGACGACGCCCGGCGAGACCGCCAGCACCCGGATTTCCGGCGCAAGCGCCCGCGCCAAAGCCTTGGTCATGACGTCGATGCCGGCCTTCGCCGCACAATAGGCGATGGATGAACCGACAGCGGTGAAGGACGCGATCGAGGAGATTGACACGACCAGTCCGTCGCCAGATGCCTTCAGCAGCGGCGCAAAGGTACGGATGGTCGCGAACTGGCCGCGCCAGTTGACTTGCAACATGAGGTCGATGAGTTCGTCGGTGAGCCCATCGAGGTCGGCATGCGGGACGGGCTTGGTGAAACCGGCGGCATTGACCAGGATGTCGAGGCGGCCGTGTTTCTGTTCAAGCGTCGTGCGAAGCGCGATGAGCGAAGCCGTGTCGACGACATTCGCCACATAGGCGGCGTGAGGCGCGCCGAGTTCCTTGATCAACGCTTCGGCCGCCAGCGTATCACGCTCCGTGTCCATATGCGTGACGACGATCGTCGCTCCTGCCGCTGCGAGCATGCGGCTGGTTGCGGCGCCGATGGCGCCGGCGCCACCGACGACGAGTGCAACCTTGCCTTCGAGCGAACGGGGATAGGTTTCGCGTTTCAGCTGTTCTGTGTTCGACATGAGATACATCCGTTTTTTTATGTTGGGGTCAGCGGATCGGCGGAGCTGGAAGCTTGGCTTCGCCGCATTCCATCACGAATTCATAGGCAAGCCGGTACCAGGGGCCGGTCACATCGGCAGCCGGCGGCGCGCCGGCGCCTTGCGTGAAATCGCCGATCAGGTGGCGGGTGACGCCGAACACCACATCGCTTTCCAGATGCTCGTCGTCATCGACGAATATCTGGGTGATGAGGGTTTTGTAGCCCGGCTTGAAGCAGAGGAAATGCAGGTGCGCCGGGCGGTAGGGATGGCGGAGTTGCGCGCGCAGCAACTCGCCCACCGGCCCGTCGGTCGGCACCGGATAGCCCGCGGGCTTCACCGAGCGGAAAGAAATGCGACCCTGCGCATCGGTCCGGAATTTGCCGCGCAGGTTCATGTTTGCCTGGTCCGGGTCCTGGTTCTCGTAAAGGCCGGCCGGAGACGCCTGCCAGACGTCGATCTCGACGCCTTCGATCGGCTTGCCGTCGGGATCGGTGATGCGGCATTCAGCGAAGAGGGCCGGGCCGGGCGTCTGCGAGCGGATGATCGAACCACCGTTTTCGGTCGACGGCGCATGCATCCGCCAGAAGGGCCCGAGCAACGCCGCGGCGGTTTCCGTCGCGCCGTTCTGGCCGTTGTTCAGCAGGCAGACCAGGGTGGAAAAGCCGAGCGCATCGGAGAACAACACGCCCTCATTGTGAGCGTCGTTGGTCGCCTGCCCTATCCGGTTGAGGAAATCGATCCCCTGCTCGAATTCATCCTCGCTGAGGCGAACTTCGCGGGCGAAGGCATGCAGATGCTTGACGAGCGATTCCATGATTTCCCTGAGGCGGACGTTGGTCGCTCGCGACATCGCGTCGAGCACCACTCCCGTCACCTCCGCCTGATTTTCGATAACGTGGGTGGGCCTAGCCTTCGTCTCTGCTGCGTCCATGGGATCTCTCCAACTGTGCAATCGATTGCACATCTTTTAAGGCAATCGATTGCACAGTGTCAAGAGCATGAAGGAGTGCTTTTTTATCGGGGACTCAAACAGAGGTTTGCTTCCCGTGAAGACCCGGATTCGCATGCACGCGGCGCACGCCAAGGTCATCGCGGGGACAGCGCTAGCCACTTCGCCGGGGCAAGACGTGGCTCGCCCCAAAGACCACGCGCGAAGTGCGGGTTTGATCTTGCGCAGCGAAGCGGGAAGCGGCCATGCGCCTGACCGCGTGGGCGTGCGTCGACGAACGCGGTCACAGCCGAGCAAATCCAGGTGCTTTCGGCAAAATGCCGCCTTTGCGTTCAAGCCGCCGGCAAGCCGGACCGCTATCTTTTCCAGCTGTCAGCTATTCCCTGGAGTAAAAGAAATGACGCCCATTCCCCTTCTGACACCCGACGAGCCATTGCTCCTGATCGTCGACCAGCAGGCTGGACTCGCCTTCGGCGTGGGATCCGGCGATCGCCAGTTGCTGGTCGGAAACACAGTGGCTCTTGCCAAAACTGCGCGCGCCTTCAACCTGCCGATCGTCGTGTCGACCTCCGCATCCAAGGTCTATAGCGGCCCCCTGATGCCGATGATCAGGAGCGTCATCCCGGACGTTCCGGTGATCGAGCGGCGCAACATGAATGCCTGGGAGGACGACGGCGTTCGTAACGCGGTCGCCAAAACCGGCCGCCGCAAGCTCGTCGTCTCCGGTCTCTTGACCGAAGCATGCGTCTCCTTCCCCGTTCTTTCCGCGCTTGCTGATGGTTATGAGGTCTTCGTCGTAGCCGACACATGCGGCGGCATCACCGCGGAGAGCCACGCCCTTGCGCTGCGAAGGATGGAGAAGGCAGGCGCGACGATGACGTCCTGGCTGCAGCTTCTCCTCGAACTTCAGCGGGACTGGACGCGCAAGGAGACCTACGATGGTGCCCGGGCGATCGTAGAAGCGCATGCGGGCGGATACGGGATCGGACTTGCCTATGCGCGTGACATGATTCACCCGGGTTGATCAGATGGGACGTTGCGCGGGTGCCTCTCTGGACTTGCCCCGGCATCCAAGGGCCAGGACCAGCCAGCAACCGCGACCCGCCCGCCCTGGCATCCGAGAGATCAATGGACGGAGTTCGGGGCTCAACCAACCCAACCTTTGTTTCATTTTACGCAATTCAATCGAAATCATTATTGCAATTCAGCAGCACAGCCCGGTCGGTTACACCTGTTTTCACCAAACCAGTTCACCCCAGACCAGCCAAGACCGGGCACCGACGCCCCGCTTGCCAACCAGCTCAAAGAGGAGAAAG
>NZ_FMXF01000064.1:0-14567 GCF_900103435.1 Sinorhizobium sp. NFACC03 | reverse complement strand
GTCTGGACAATCTCGTCGAGAACGTAGCCGTCCTGGTCAACGGCACGCCAAAGCCAATGTTTCCGGCCGCCGATGGAAATCACCACCTCGTCCAGATGCCAGATATCTTTTCGCGACGGCTTCTTTCGGCGCAACCGCTTCGCGTAAGCCGCACCGAATTTGAGACCCCATCGCCGGATCGTTTCATATGAAACGACGATGCCGCGCTCCAACAGCATTTCCTCGACCAGCCGCAGGCTCAAAGGGAACCGGAAATACAGCCAGACCGCATGGGCGATAATCTGACGTGGAAAACGGTGGTTCTTGTAACTGATCGTCGGTTGGCTCATCCACGCCCAATTATCCGCCAACCATTAAGTCATCAACAACGTGACATCGCCGTGAGATGTACTATGGACTTGTCGGTAACGAACATCGCCTTGAATTCACGGTGCTTGGAGACACGGTCAATGTCGCTGCCAAGATAGAACAGGCTACCAAGCGTTTCGATTTCCCGCTGCTTGCCTCCGAGACAGTCGTTATGCAGGCCGGACAACAGAACGCATGGGTCGCGGTCAGTCGCGAGCCATTGGGCGGACGCGGCGAGCATGTGACACTCTTTGCCTTCACCGGCACACCCGGATAAGGCGCAAGGTGACTACCTTGCAGCTGTTTGTAGCGGCAGTACCTCACCATATGCATGGCGCGGAACAGTGCCTTCGCCCTCTCGCCAATACGCCGAGAGCCGAGAGCCGAGAGCCGAGTGCAAATCATCGACAGCCTATCGCCACCTTGACGGCAGCATTCGCCGGCGCGGTCACTGTCCCTGCATGAACGCACGCATCTCTTCAGGGGTCGCCTTGCCATCGTTGTTGGCATCGACACTGTCGAAGATGCGCTTGTGAATGGCTGTCACCTCTTCGAACGATAGCGCACCATCCCCGTCGGCATCCGCGATCGCGAACATGATCTTCATCATGTGGCCGTGCATGGGTCTCATTCCGCCCATCATTCGGTGCTGGCGGCCGCCCATCGTCATCCCCGGCATCATCTGCGACTGATCCTGCTGCGCTTGGGGGGTTGTGGCCTCACCATTCCCGGATTGCGCGAAGACCGGGACAGTGAAAATGAGGGGAATGAACATGGCTACCGTGGCCATGCCCGCGAGTTTTTTCGACATCATCGTGTTCTCCTTTAGTTCGGGTGAAACGATAACAGTAAGACCCAGGTCCCAAGACCCGCGATACAATGAATGATAGCATCCTTTGAAAGTGGAAGGGTTGCTTCGGATCAAATAGCTGCCGTAGCCGTGTCAACTTCGCTTGAGCGTCTGGGTTACAGGTGACGATTACAATCCGATCACTACCATGGGGGCACAGTCGTTCTAAAGGTCTCTTGTGGCGCGAGAATTCACCAGCGGCGGCAGCGAACTGGCCATTGGCCGTGCGCGAATCTGCTTGTGACGTCACTCGGAAATTCTGCGAGCCGACCGTCACACGCGCCCGCACTGCGACAAGGGTCCGGCCTCCAGACCCTGCATCCCTCGCCTTGAAGAGATTCGAACCGAGCGTCCACTGAACCGGATTAAGACTTACGGATGCTCATCCCACGTAGTGAAGGAAAGGGAACACAGCTACAAGTCGCACTAGACTCCCCTCTAAGTTGAGGCCAAACTTGATTCATGGCCCCGATGAAAGGGCGGTGAGATGTCTGATTTCTTTTGGTTTTCCGATGCGCAATGGGAACGGATCGAACCGCTGCCGCCAACGGATGTGCGGGGCAAGCCGCGCGTGGATGATCTTCGCGTGTTGAGTGGGATCGTCCATGCGCTGCGCTGTGGCGGTCGCTGGGCGGACTGCGCCGATGTCTATGGACCGAAGAAGACTCTCTACAATCGCTTCGTTCGCTGGTGCGAGCGCGGCATCTGGGAAGGCATCTTCAGCGCGCTCGCCGGAGCCGAGGATGCGCCGGACCGATTGTTCATCGATAGTAGCTGCATCAAGGTCCACCGCTGTGCAGGCGGCGGAAAGGGGGGGCCTTGGCTCATGGTATCGGCCGCACCAAGCTTAAGGTAGCAGCGCACCGCATCGTCAGCGCACCGGTTCGACCTGGTGGCCCATGGCCCACAGGAACGCTGCCATCTCGCGCGCGATCGCCGCAACGACGATGGGGTTCTTCTTGCCCGCAGCCGTCAGGCGCCGGTAGCGGCCGCACAGCCGCGTCTGCGCTTTCCAGGCGATCTCCCGCACCGCCTTCGGCAGACCCTCAAGTCGGACGCGAATGGTTTCCGTCACCCTGGCGGGATGGCGATCAGAGGCGCCGGAAAGGGCGGGCGGAGAACGTAGCAATTGACTATCCGTGCTAGCTCGGAATGACTACAGGCCAACTTGCTCGATCTGCTGTAGATTAGCGTAGCCTAAAATTCAGGAGGAGCTTGATATGCCGAGGATCTTGCTCGCGCAGACCTTGCTGGTTCTCTCGACGTGCGCCATTGCCCGTGCAGAGCGGATGCTGCCCAGGTTGCGAGACATGAATTCGAATCGATGAAGAATTGTGTACGCCAGGCGCCGATCGGCGAGTTTGATCGAAAGTGCGACGTTCCAGCTGCCGGATGGCGTGGAGCCGAGGGTCTTTGGCTGCCAAGTGTGTCCCAAGGTGCCGGCTGAGTAGAACGGCAACGCGCCCAAGAGCAGCAAGTATCCAAGCAGAAACGTCGCGACTCAGCAGATCGCTGCGCCAAGCAGGCCACCGGGGGACGGCCCCATGACAGCGGCGAGGTAGGCGGCGACCAATCTAGCGCTCTGCGGTCCGGCGCTCGCCTAACGCCAAGTCTTTTGAGATCGTGACTGTTCGGCAGATCACTCGATCTGCCCATATCCAGGGAGACCAGGCTCTTGTGCTCCGGGCCGGGACGCCTCGGCCAGGCGCTGGCGATCAATAGAGCGCAGGATGGCCTGCCGCTTTGGCTTATCTCTCCTATGGCCTCCATTGGTGTCTCAACTTCGATTGCTTGCCCGGCAGCGCCGTCTTGATCCGCGCGATCGAGCCGAAGTGGGGCATCGAGGCGATGCAAGCGCGGAGGGGTGTTCGTAAGGAAGGAGCCGTTTCACCTCCACCTACCGGCTCAGCGTCCGCCGATCTCCAGCGGTATCCGTGTGGGAGTTGCGAAGGCGGTGGAACACCCGTGGCGTTTCGGGCTCGCCAACTCGCCCTTCGTCAGCCGTAAATTCTAGCCCAGAAACGCCTGCGCCGTTTTTAGCCTGATCCCGAGGCTCGACTTGTCGGAATCGATCGCGTTCAATGACTCTCGGGCCCCGACCCAGAATCATCGTGATCTCGATAGCCAATCAGTGGAGGCGACCAAATGACGAAATCAAATGTGGGCTTCATCGGGCTCGGGCTGATGGGTCAGGGCATGGCGGCGAATATCCTGAAGAAGGGCTCGCCGCTTTGCGTGATGGCGCATCGCAATCGCGCGCCGGTCGACGCGCTGGTCGCCGAGGGCGCGACGGAGGCAGCAACACCGCGCGATATGGCCGAGCGTTGCGACATCATCATCCTTTGCGTAACCGGCTCGCCGGAAGTCCTCTCGGTGATTGAAGGCCCGGACGGCATCGCTTCCGCCGGCAAGCCGCTCACCATCGTCGATTGTTCGACCTCCGATCCCTCCGTCACCACAAAACTCGCTGCGAACCTCGCCTGCAAGGCTATTACCCTCATCGATGCGCCGCTCAGCCGTACCCCGGCGGACGCCGCCGCCGGTACGCTCGATGTGATGGTCGGCGGCGCGGACGAGGACGTGCGCCGTGTCTGGCCCGTGCTCGAATGCTTCGCCGGCAGAATCGTCCACACAGGCCCGACCGGCACCGGCCACACGATGAAGCTGCTCAACAACTTTCTCTCGATGGGCTATGCGGCGCTCTATTCCGAGGCGCTGATGCTCGGACGCAAGGCGGGGCTCACCCCGGAAGTCTTCGACAGCGTCATCCGAGGGGGCCGCATGGATTGTCCCTTCTATCAGACGTTCTTCCGCTGGGTGCTGGAGCGTGACCCGAACGCCCACAAGTTCGCAATCCGCAACGGCTTCAAGGACATGAGCTATCTCGCCGGCTTCGCCAATGCGAGCGGCGTCGCGAACCCGATCGGGGCCGCAGTCAGGAATTCCTTCGCCCAGGCGGTCGCAGCTGGTCGCGGCGAGGAATACGTGCCGATGCTGTCGGATTTCGTCGCCGAGGCGAACGGCATCAAGTGAGAGGCGGCTGTTAACGGCGCGGCTTTCTCCGGCGTCGAGCACGACATCGAAGCGTCTATGCGCGCCAGCCATTCACGTCGTCAACAAGTACCCGGGGCTCCGATTTTTGTGCCTCGCATCGTTGTCCGACGTGGAGCCTTCTATTCAAACTTGGGCATGACGTCCGTCAATTGCGCCATTTCGCGGGGGCACCTGGTGTCATTTGGCATTTAATTAGGTTCATCCTCAATTTCTGTGATTCAGCGGCAGCCGGACCGGCGCGACCGTACATTGCACGCTTCAGCATCTTGAGGCGATTGATCTGCCCTTCGGCTTGACCGTTGTTCCACGGGAGTTCGATTGCATTTTTTACGGCATCAACATCCCGGCGCAAAACGCTGGCGAAACGCATGATTGCCGTGAGCCCGATGTCGATGGCATCGTCGATCCATTCATCCAGTGCCTGCGAGCTCCTGCTGCGCAAGATGCCGTTGAAGCGCATGGCCATGCCACGCATTGTGGCGAACACTGTCGAGCCCTGCTTCAAAGCATTGACCTTTCTGGCCTGACGATCTGTCAGCAGGCCGCGCGGTTTTATACACAAAGCTGCTGCCACAAGATGGCCCGTGTCAGGATCGCGAACGGGTTCTGAAACATCCATATCCGGAGGTGGCCCGTCGGGTTGAATGTTTTCGACCTCACGCCACACTTTCAACAGGCGCTCCAGATTGGAGCGGCTGCCCGTGTAACCGCGGTTCTTGATATCGTAAAACAGATGGCGCCCTACCCGGTTTCCATCTTTCCAGCATTCAGCCAGAAAAGCTTCGAAATACAGTGGCGATGTCGGATTCAATGCCGCCCGATTCCTGTCTCGAGGTGCATTGGAAGTAAGCCAATTCGCGATGCTGCGGCGCTCGTATCCGGTCCGCCTTGCAATCTCGCTGTAGGTGAGGCCCTGCTGCCGCAAAGCTTGAAACGTGTCGAATATTTCCTGACGAGATTGCCTGTGCGCCAAGCGGGCACGGCGCTGTTGTGACCTGGCGCTGGCGATAGCATCTTCAGAGAGAATGGGTCTAACATTGGCGTGACCGTAGACGCTCATCTGTTCCTTGATTGCCTCCCTGAGATTTTGGACCAGATGAAGACGGTCAGCCACCTGGCGGGCCTGCGACGCGCCCTCTCGGACTGCCTGAGCATACAAACCACAGCGATCTCGGCTCACGACCTCGATCGTCGGACGGTCTTTCAACCAAGATTTTGCGCTCTCGACGTTGCGGTCCTCCAAAACATCGACGACCGAATGACGCTCAAGATCGACCATGATCGATCCCGTACCGCGAGGAATGCCGCCAGCTCCAATCATCAATGTCCACAACCCGAATAGTGTCTTTTTATGTGGACGCCGGATTATCGCGCTTCAATTGCCGCAAGATCGTGTCGTCGCTGACCGGCATGCCGAGCTGATGCATCAAGTGCTCTCCCGGACGACCGCCCATCCTGTGGCCAACCAAGCCCACAATCTCAGCCATCCGTTCAGTTCGTCGCAAATAGGGTGAAGCAATCTCAGGCAACCTGTCGGTGAAGGTTCGTCGCCCGCATTTCCGGTGTCTACACTGCCACCGGTTCAGTGCGAGCTTGATTTTCACAACTTGACCCTGAACAGGAAAGTCCGAGGCGGCGGTTGTGCCAGCCGTGCCGATGCCGGCTTTGCGTTCCACAATCCGGGCAGATACCGACAGGTTTTGCAGCGGCGGAAACAACCCAGTTTTCTTCATCTTGAAGGGAAATACCCAGAACCTTGACCCCTGGGCCGGGTGACCATTTCAATTGCGCTCGCATCCCCGCAGATAGCAGTCGAGGCGCTAACACTCTGTTAACCACAGAAATTGAGGAAGAACCCGTTTAAATGCAAAGCGACAATAGATCGTTTGTCCGTTTGTCTCCAACACGGAAGCGAAGGAAATATGACGCGGCCCGGCCGGGACGCGAAAACAATCGGGGCGCAGAGACCGAAGTCCCTACGCCCCACTCTGGGAGATCGTCTGGCGCCGGATCAAAGATTGGCGAGCAGGTCGTTGATGCGGCTCTCGGCGCTGCCGAGGGCTTCGTCGACTGTCTTGTCACCATTTACGGCCGCACCGACTTCTTCGCCGATGATGTCCTGGATGGCAAACTGGCGCTGGACGGCGCCCGGCAGCGAGCGGCCAGTCTGCGCGACCTCGGCGATGTTATCACGACGCGGCAGCGACTTGAATTCCTGCATGTCGAAGACCGCCTTGACCGCCGGCAGGTGACCGGTGCGAGCCCACTGGAAGTCGTTGTCGGCCAGGAACTTGAATAGCTTGCCGATCGCCGCAGTCTGTTCCGGCGAACGATCCTTTCGCGGTATGACCCAGCTGTGGCCGTCGGCATAGGTACTGTCGCGACCAGGATAAAGCTGTGGAACCGGGTAAACCGTGTAGCCTTTCGCAAGGGGGGTGCCTTCCTTCTCCGATTGTGCGACGAAATCGCCGATCAGCCAGGTGCCGTTGACCGCTATGCCACCATCGCCGTTGGTGAACGCGGTAACAGCTGCCGCATAGTCAAGACCGGTTGTTGTCAGGCCCTCGTCCTTGATCTTCTTCATAAGCTCGACGACGTTCTTGGCTTCGGGCGTATTCAGCGTAATCTTGGTCGGGTCGGCGAAGAAGTCAGCGTTCTGCTGCTGCAGCAGTGTGTAGAGTACCCGCGCATAGGCGGCCGTCTCATTGGCGAGGATTTGCACGAGGTAAGGCTTGCCGGTCTTTTCCTTGAACTGCTTACCTTGAGCTACGAGTTCGTCAGCCGACTTCGGAAGGATTGGCGTGCCGTCTGCGTTGACGAGGCCGGCTTGCTTCATAAGGTTCATGTTGACGTGGAAGAGCATCGTCCAGTTGTCGAAGGGCAGGCCGAACATCTGGCCTTCCTTGGTGACACCATCACGGGCGGCAACCGTAAAGCTATTGGGCGAGATGCCCTGCGCGGAAAGAACCTCATCGACCGGGTCGATCAGACCGCGCGACTGATAATCGGAGATTGCGGAGTAGTGCATGGACACGACGTCTGGCGCAGCGCCCGATGAGAGTTGGGCGTTGAGCTGGTCATAACCCGGCCATTCCACGGTGGTCACATTGACGTCAATATCGGGATTATCGGCCTCGAACTTGTTCACCAGCGAGGTGATGATACCGCACTCGCCGACGGCCTTGGAAACGTCGGTGACGGAACCATAGTCTGCTTCGCAGGCGCCGAAGAAGCGCTGCAACTCGATCTTCGTCTGCGCGTGAGCCGACGTGCCGCAGGTCAGCGCGACCAATGCTGCCGTACTGAGTAGAAAACGTCTCATGGTAAATCTCTCCCGTTGACGGGCTCTCGCCCGGGTTCAAACCTGCTGCGGCCATTTCCTCCCGGCCGCAGCAGCAGTCACTTCACAGCACCGCTCGAAACCGCGGTGACGATATGGCGCTGGAAAATCACGTAGACGATCAGCACCGGCAGGCTGGCAAAGACTGCCTGTGCGCTGAGAAAGCCGAGCCCTTCGCTTTGTGCGAAATTGGTCTGGGACGAGGCGATGCCGATGGTGAGCGTGAACATCTCCTTTCTCGTGGCGGAGATCAGTGGCCACCAGTAGTCGTTCCAGGCATGCAGGAAGGTGAAGATGCCGAGCGTCGCCTGGGCCGGCAGCGTCAGCGGCAAGAGTACCTTCCAGAAAATGCGCAGCGGAGAGGCATTGTCGAGCAGTGCCGCCTCGTCGATCTCCTTGGGAATAGCCTTGAAGAACTGGGTCATCAGGAAAACCCCGAAGGCAGACGACATGCCAGGCAGCATCAGTCCGACATAGGTGTTGTGAAGGCCAAACCAATTGAACATCTGGTGACGGGCGATGATGACTGCCTGTTCGGGCACAGCAAGACCGAAGAGCACGATGACGAATAACGTCTTGCGCAACGGAAATTCGAGGCGGGCAAAGGCATAGCCGGCAAGTGAAGACAGGATCAGCACTCCCGCCGTCTGTCCGATCGCAACCACCACGCTGTTGAAAAACCAGCCAAAGGCCTGCGATGAGTGGACGATGTTGACGTAGTTGATGAGCGTGTAGGGCAATCGGAATACCGATTCCGTGCCGAGCATCAGTTCTTTGTTGTCCTTGATTGACAGGCCGACGAGCCAGGCGACCGGCGCCATCATGGCGAGCGAGAGCGCAATGGCGATCGTAAGCAGGGTTCGATTGCCGGTCAGGGCATCCGAACGATATGTTTTTTGATCCGTGCTCATTCGGAGGCCTCCGACTTGCGCGTCGAGACCACATACTGCGCCATCGCCGCCACTAGAATGATGAGGAAAAGGAACTCGGAGGCTGCAGCAGCCTTGCCGACATCCCAGCGCACGAAACCGACTTCATAGATATACATGACGAGCGGTCGCGACGTGCCGTTGGGGCCGCCATTCGTCATGATCTGCGCCTGGCCAAACAGCTGAAACTGCATCACGATCTGGACAATCGTGACCAGCATTATGGTGCGTGCGATCGAGGGAAGCGTCACGCGGGTGAGCACGCGCCATGGGCTGGCATTGTCGAGCGCCGCGGCTTCATAGAGATCGTTCGGGATTTGTTGCAGAGCGGCAAGAAACAGTATCATCGGCAGGCCGAGGCACCACCACACGGTAGCGACGCCGACCGAAAACAGCGACCAGCCGCTCGTCGAAAGGAAGTTAATCGGCTGTATTGCGAGCTGTTCGGAAACAACCGCCAACAGCCCGTCGCCGGGAATGAAGACAAAACGCCAGATCAGCGTCACGATCGTAACCGAGAGCACGGACGAGGAGAAGAACAGGCCGCGCAGGAACGAGGTTGTTCGCGTCGTCTTGTTGAGCGCAAGTGCCAGGAAAAGTCCGAGTACAACGAGCGACGGCACACTCACGAGCACGAAGATGACCGTGTTGCGCAATGCCTGCAGGAAGACTGGATCGGCCAGGACGCGCGCATAGTTTCCAACGCCGACGAAACGGCCCGGCCCGAAGAGATCGACCTTGTGCAGGCTCAACCACGCGCCCCAGAAGAGCGGAAAGACCAAAAGCACGACAAAGACAGATAGATAAGGAAGGATGAAAAGGCCGTTGCTCCACTGGCTGCGGCGATAGCTCTCAGCCATGTCAATCGCCCTCCGAATGGTGGGCGATACCGGCGGCGTCGAAAAGGTGAATGGCGGTCGTGTCGAGGGCGATCTGCAAAATGTCGCCGCCACGCGCCTCGCTGCGCCCGTCGGTTTCGGCCGTCAGTTTCGTGCCGTCAGACATTTGTCCGTAGATCAGCGTGCGATCGCCAAGTCGTTCGACAACTTCCGCCTTGAGCGCAATGCCGGTCTGACCAGTTGGCAGCACGGTCACGTCCTCGGCGCGAATGCCAAGACTCGCACCTTCAGGCGAGAAGCTGGGCGGCAAACGAAAGGCGGTACGGATCTCGCCAAGACCGTTCGTCGCGACGGTCAGTGTATTGCTATCGTGAGACACGCTCTTGAGTGGCAAAAAATTCATGGCTGGCGAGCCGACAAAACCTGCCACGAACCGAGTTGCAGAACGTCGATAGATTTCCATCGGCGTACCGATCTGCTCGATCTTGCGGTTCTGCATGATGACGATGCGGTCAGCGAGCGTCATCGCTTCCACCTGATCATGCGTTACGAAGATCATCGTGCTGCCGAGGCGGCCATGAAGCTGGGCGAGCTCCAACCGGGTACGTCCGCGAAGGGCAGCATCGAGGTTCGAGAGCGGTTCGTCGAACAGGAACGCCTTCGGTTCCTTTACGATGGCGCGGCCGATCGCCACGCGCTGGCGCTGCCCACCGGAAAGCTTCTGCGGCTTTCGGTCGAGAAGATGGGCGATTTCCAGAGTCGAGGCGGCTTGGCGGACGCGACTCTCGATCTCCTCCTTTGGCATGCCGATGTTTTCCAGACCGAAGGACATGTTCTGGGCAACGGTCATATGCGGGTAAAGCGCGTAGGACTGGAAGACCATGGCGACGCCCCGCTTTCCCGGCGGCAGCGTATCGACGCGCTGATCGCCCACCGCGATCGTGCCGCTCGTCACGTCTTCCAGGCCTGCGATCATGCGCAGAAGCGTCGACTTGCCGCAGCCCGAAGGCCCGAGGAAGACGACGAACTCGCCTGCCTTGATGGACAGCGAGATGTCGTCCAGCACGGTGAGCGCGCCGTAGCGCTTGGTGACGTTGGTGATCTCAATCGATGCTGACATGGTCCCTCCTCCCTGTCATTGCCGTCTTACGCGCCGAGCCGGATCATCCGATAACTAAGCGGAGCGATGGCGGCGACGAGCCGGCGACCGGCAACCGATGCGCCCGAGCCGTCGCGCGGCTCGATCGCTTGGTTACCGGGTCCGTTGGCGGCACGAAGATCGTGACCTTCGATGACCTTATCCATGATCACCTTCCGTTCGCCGAAGCCTTCGAGGGAGAGATCAAGCTCGATCGCTTCCGTCTGGTGGCGGTTGACGATGAAGAAGGTGAGAGCGCCATCCGCCTCGGTTTCGACGGCGGAGACGTCGAGATAGGCGACATTTTCGGCAAAGTCGGTTGAATAGCCGGGGCAATGAAGCGCCAACTGCAGCGCCTTGCCGCGGCCATACTGCGAGGCGTAGGCATAGGGAAAGAACGTTGTCTGCCGCCAGACAGGGCCACCCCGAACGGTCATGATCGGGGCGATGACGTTGACGAGTTGCGCCAGGCAGCCGACCTTCACCACATCCGAACGGCGGATGAAGGTGTTGAGGATGCAGCCCACCTGCAGCACGTCCTCGAAATTGTAGATGTCTTCCAGAAGGGCGGGGGCATGCGGCCAGCCGTCGTTACCCTGCAGTATCTTCCGGTCGGCCTCGCGGGAATGATACCAGACGTTCCACTCGTCGAAGCTGATATAGACATCCTTCTTGGAGCGCTTCTTGGCCTTGGTATAGGCGATCACGCCGGCAATGGTTGCGATGTAGTCGTCAAGACGGGCGTTCTGCGCCAGATAGTCGGCCGTGTTGCCTGCGTGATTGTCAAAGTACATGTGCAGGCTGATGTAGTCGATGGAATCGTAGGTGTAGTCGAGCACCGTGGCTTCCCAGGCCGGGTAGGTCGCCATCTTCGGCGAGGACGAACCGCACACTACGAGCTCGATCGACTTGTCGAAGGCGCGCATTGCCTTTGCTGTTTCGAACGCGATGCGGCCATATTCTTCCGCCGTCTTCTGGCCGATCTGCCAGGGACCGTCCATCTCGTTGCCAAGGCACCACAACTTGACGTTCCACGGCTCTTCGCGACCGTTCTTGCGGCGAAGATCCGACCAGTAGCTGCCGCCCGGATGGTTGACATATTCAAGGAAGGCGCGAGCCGAATCCAGGCCCCGCGAGCCGAGATTGACAGCGAGCATCATGTCGGTGTTTGCGGCTTCTGCCCAATCGGCGAATTCATGGATACCGACGTGGTTGCTCTCGGAGCTGTGCCAGGCGAGATCAAGGCGCACGGGCCGTTCTTCGCGCGGGCCGATGCCGTCTTCCCAGTTATAGGCCGAAACGAAGTTGCCGCCGGGGTAGCGCACGATCGGCACATCAGCTTCCCGAACGAGGTCGATGACGTCCCGGCGCATACCGTTCTCGTCGGCAGTTGGATGATCCGGTTCGTAGATACCCGAATAGACGGCGCGGCCGAGATGTTCGACGAAAGATCCGTAGAGGCGTGGATCAACAGAACTGATGATGTAACCGCTGTGAGCGGTACCGACTGCGCGCATGCTTTTTCTCCCCGAATATCCAAATATCGGATATATATCAATTAGTATGATAATTTACACAGGAGGACGCAGGCGTCAATCCGCCTTTCGGCGACACGCGCGGAAATGACAAAATCAGATCTTCAATCGCAGCACGATGTCCTGATCGTAATTGCCAAAACCTCGGCCGAAGATATTGATCCCGCCGGGATGCTCGGCCGTTTCAGGAACTTCGATCCGCAGGCGGATCGAGCGATGTTCAAGCAGGTTCAGGTCGGCCAGTCTGGTGTCGGAAAAGCGCACACCATCGATAAAGGTCCCGTTTTCGGTGACGCGGAAGGACTTGAGAACGCCGTACTGGCTGCCCCGAAGCTTCCACCAGTCGGGCGTATATTTTCCGCGACGATCGCCAAAGTCGCCAGGTGAGGTCCAGGCGAAGATGCTTTTGCCGTTAATGGAAAGCGTGATGTCGGACGGCCAATTGTCTGAGGTTCCCGGCACCTCGGAGGAAAGCTCCAGGATGACCTCAAGTTCCTTGACCTCCGCTCCCTTGATGCGGGCATTGTTGGGAAACTGATAATCGACATATCCCGTTGAAAACCATAGCAGACCAGCCTTCATCCGGTCCGGTGTGAGGAATGTGTCGGGGCTGTCGAGATAACCGATGATGCCGTCGCGAGAACACATGCCGCAGGGAGCGTAAACCTCGTATCCGCTATAGAGCCCGACTGGCATCGCCACTTCGATCAATTCCTGGGCGGTTTGGGCATGGCTGGCAAAGGAGAGGATGATTTCCTCGTGCACGGCATGACACACCTTTTGGCTGCCCTTGCGCGCTTTGGAAACCTCTGTGCGGATCAGGCCCGCCTCCTCCAGCAGATTGAGATGGGTGGATGTGGTCGACTGCGGCAGCTCCAGTGCCTCTGCGATTTCATTGACGTTCAGCGGTCCGCGGCTGTGCAAGAGATCCAGCATCGATAGCCGCGCGGGAGCGGCAAGGCATCTCAACACATCCTGGCCGTCTTGCGGACCGATCATCAGAAATCGCGTGCTCATATATTCCCCCAAACGTCGCGTCTGATCTGTATCAAAGATTTTGATACAATCAACATCCGGCTGAAATTGGAACTGTGAAATATAGGCTCGGTCAGATTGCAGAGGGCGACGCCGTTACCGTTACGTTACGAAAACGGAGGGGGCTTGGCAGGGTAGAAGAATGCGAGAGCGCAAAGTGATGCAAGCAAGGCTAGCTATTGTCCGATGTTGCCTTGGTGCCCGTTGCGCCGCGTCGGAGCTTCGGGCTTTCAATGTCTTATTATTTTCAGTCTAGCAAAACAAAAGGGCCGCTTGGTGGCGGCCCGTGTTCGGCAGGGCCGAAGTGTGTGATGAGAAGATTTCGGTTTGTTTCCGCCGCTACCTTATCCTTCTCGGCGATGCCTCGAAGGGGAGCGGCGGTTGTTTCTCTTGCGTTTTGCAGACCTGGCAGCGACCTACTCTCCCGCGTCTTAAGACGAAGTACCATCGGCGCTGGGGCGTTTCACGGCCGTGTTCGGAATGGGAACGGGTGCAGCCACCCCGCCAGAACCACCAGGTCGGCAAAGCGCAAGATTTGCGCCTAGCTTGGCGCAAACCGAATGAGAAGCTGGTTGAAGTTTTCACTTCATTTATTTTGAAACGCGACCACACGTCAACAACGACGAGATCATTCGTGAGCGCGACGAACACCCCACCTTTCCTTTTGTGATTGAGGCCGCGAGATAAGCTCCTTCATCGACGGGAGTGGAACGGGATGGTTGGAGATCGCACTGATGCCATGCTTGAAGCCATGGATGAAGGCATGCATGAAGCCAGGCATGAGGGAAAGTATCGCCGGATCGAGGTGATCACCGGTCGGCGCCAGCGGCGGAATTGGACCGACGAAGAGAAGGCGCGGATCCTTGCCGAAAGCGCAGAACCCGACGTGAACATCTCGGCCGTCGCCCGGCGCTGGGGCGTCAATCGCGGCTTGCTGAATGTCTGGCGCCGCGAAGCTGGATTGACCTTTCGACGATCCGCGCAAGCCGGCGCGCAGCAGGCCATGTTCGTGCCGGTGACCGTGGTTGGAGAACGAACGCCGCCCCAGAGCGCGTCGTCGGATATCGCTTCCGTTGCTTCCGGTCGCATTGAGATCGAGATTGCCGGCGCGCGCATGACCGTGATCGGGTCGGTGGCGCCCGAGTTGGCGCAGGCGATGGTGGCGGCGTTGCGAGGGCGCCGGTGATCGGACTTTCGCCGAATGGCGTGAAGATCATGGTGGCGACGCAGCCTGTCGACTTCCGGCGCGGCATGAATGGCCTTGTTGCGCTGGTGGCATCAGCCCTTGCGGCCGATCCCTATTGTGGTGACGTGTTCGTGTTCCGCGCCAAGCGGTGCGATCGTCTGCGCTGCATTTATTGGGACGGGTCGGGCATGATCCTGGCGACGAAGTGGTTGGAGGCTGGCAAGTTCGTTTGGCCACCGATCCGCGATGGCGCGATGCAGATGAGCAGCCAGGAGTTCTCACTTTTGCTGGCCGGTATTGACTGGACGCGGGT
>NZ_FMXF01000065.1:0-14509 GCF_900103435.1 Sinorhizobium sp. NFACC03 | reverse complement strand
CCTTCGGCGTTCAGTCGATCGATCGGCAGGTGCTGAAGAACAACGTCGTCGGTCTCGCCAAGGCCGCAAAGGTCTTCAACATTCCAACGACCATCACCACCGTCGAAACCGGGTCCTTCTCCGGCCACACCTATCCCGAACTGCTCGCCGTCTTCCCGGAAAACGACATTCTCGAACGCACCTCGATGAATTCCTGGGACGATCAGAACGTCCGCGATGCGCTGGCCCAAAATGCCGCCAACGGCCGCAAGAAAATCGTCGTCTCCGGGCTGTGGACCGAAGTCTGCAACACCACCTTCGCGCTGTCGTGCATGCATGACACCGACTACGAGATCTACATGGTTGCCGACGCCTCCGGCGGCACCTCGGCCGATGCGCACAAATACGCCATGGACCGCATGGTCCAGGCCGGCGTCGTCCCGGTGACCTGGCAGCAGGTCCTGCTCGAATGGCAGCGCGACTGGGCCCACAAGGAAACCTACAATGCCGTCACCGCACTGGTGAAGGACCATTCCGGCGCCTACGGCATGGGCATCGATTACGCCGTCACCATGGTTCACAAGGGTGAGGAACGCGTCAGCCACGGCAAGACGATCGGCCCGAACCCGGCAAAGTGATCCCCAGCGCGACCAGCGAACATTAGCAATCGCTTCGGCATGAATGGCAAGGCCGGCCCCGCAGGGGGCCGGCCTCTCCGTTTATGCGATGTCAACTCAGAGGAAGAAGCAGGAAGCTCGCGCGCGCCATCTGGGGCGCAAGCCCGCCCTGGTTCTGCGGCCAGGGATCGCGCGCCAGCAGGACGTTGACTAGGGCTTTCGGGTGGTGATCCAGCTTGGGTCACCTCGTGTCGCAAGCCCGTCGCGGGCGCTCGATTGCGACTTTGGCATTAAGGAATGCAACTGCTTTCCAAATTCGATTGACAATCCAACTCCTCGCGTGCATTTTAGAAAACAATAGTTTTCCTAATTTGGCGAACGGCGTTTTGGACCGCCCCGCCACACCGGGGAAAGGAACCGGCCATGAACCAGCACACGCCAATCGCCATCATCGAAACCCCCTCGCCGACTGCGGAGACAATGCCGACCATCCGGCTCCCGGAGGAACTGCCTGCGATCCCGCCTGCCGTAGCGCCCGCGGCGAACATGCCAAGGAAGCGTTGGCTGCGCGGCCTGCTCTTCGCCTCCGTGGCCCTCGCGGCCCTGGCGGCCGCCGCCGATTTCGGGTGGGGGTACTGGACGACAGGCCGCTTCCAGGTGTCGACCGACGACGCCTATATGAAAGCTGACAGCACGACGATTGCGCCCAAGGTCTCCGGCCATATCGCCGAGGTGCTCGTGGCTGACAACGAACGGGTAAAGGCAGGACAGATCCTCGCCCACATCGACGACCGCGATTTCAAGGTAAGCCTCGAACGGGCCATGGCCGAAGTCGAGGCAGCGGAAGCGAACATCGCCAACAAGCAATCGGCCCTGGTGGCTCAGCAATCCGCGATCGACGCGGCAAGGGCGACCGTCGAGGCCGACAAGGCCGACCAGACCTTTGCCGAACAGGACGACAAACGTTACTCCGAGCTCGCCAGACAGGGCTTCGGCACCATCCAGAATGCCCAGCAGGCGGCCTCGCGCATCACGGCGGCGCGTGCAGCGGTAACGCGTGACACGGCGGCACTTGCCAATGAAACCAAGCAACTCGACGTGATCAGGGCCGAGGTCGCCCAGGCGAAGGCCGCGCTCGACAGCGCCAAGGCGGCGCAGAACCAGGCCCGCCTGAACCTCTCCTATACCGCGCTTGCCGCCCCCATCGACGGCGTGATCGGCAACCGCACCCTGCGGGTCGGTCAATATGTGCAGGCCGGCACCCAGCTGATGGCGGTCGTCCCGACGGAGGCGGCTTACATCGTCGCCAACTACAAGGAGACCCAGCTTACCGACGTCTATCCCGGCCAGAAGGTGACGGTGGAAGTGGACACCTTCCCCGGGCAGGTCTTCGAGGGTCACGTCGACAGCATCGCGCCGGCGAGCGGCCAGGAATTTGCGTTGCTGCCGCCGGACAATGCGACGGGCAACTTCACCAAGGTGGTGCAGCGCATCCCGGTCAAGATCGTGCTCGACCGCGGAACCCCACGATCGGTGACCTTGCGGCCCGGCATGTCGGTCTACCCGACCATCGACACCAACCCGACGGCGACCGAGGTCGCGTCAAAGTTGGGAAAGATCTACTAGAGCGCCGTGCGTTCAAGTGAACGCATAGACAAGGCAGGAGGGTGTTATGTCCACCATTGCTGATACAGTTGCGCCCGGTTCGCTGCCAGCCGCTGCCGCGCCATCTGAAAAAGCGAGCATGAGGGCATGGATCGCGGTGCTCGCCGGCCTGATCGGTGCCTTCATGGCGATCCTGAACATCCAGATCACCAACGCCTCGCTGCTCGACATCGAGGGCGGGATCGGCACCGGCGTCGACAATGGCGCCTGGATATCGACCTCCTACCTGATCGGCGAGATCGTGGTGATCCCCCTTACCGACTACTTCAGCCGCGTCTTCTCGTTCCGGCGCTATATCCTGGCAAATGCGATCCTGTTCCCGATCTTTTCCGCGGCTTGCGCCTTCGCCCATGACCTCGGCTCGATGATCGTGTTGCGCGGTCTGCAAGGCGTTGCGGGCGGCGTGCTCATCCCCATGGCTTTCACGATGATCCTGACCCGGTTGCCCAAGACGCAGCAGCCGTTCGGATTGGCACTCTTCGCCCTGTCCGTCACCTTCGCGCCGGCGATCGGCCCGACGATCGGCGGCTACCTCACCGAGAACTACGGCTGGCAGTCGATCTTCTTCGTCAACACGCCCCCAAGCATCATCATGGTGGTTGCGCTCTACTTCACGCTCGAGAAGAAGCCGATGCAATTGTCCTTGCTCAAAGAGGGCGACTGGGCCGGCATCGTCACCATGGCGATCGGGCTCTCGGCTCTGCAGACCGTGCTTGAGGAAGGCAACAAGGACGACTGGTTCCAGTCGCCGTTCATCGTCAAGCTCGCCTTGATCGCAGCCGTGTTTCTGACCGCCTTCGTCATCATCGAGCTCAAGGTCGAAAAGCCGCTGGTCAAGCTACGCCTGCTCAAGCAGCGCAACTTCGGCGTCGGCGTTCTCGTCAATGTGTTGGTCGGCGTGGCGCTGTTCGGCACCGTCTACATCCTGCCGCAGTATCTGGGTCAGGTGCAGCGCTACAATGCCGAGCAGATCGGCTTCGTGCTGGCCTGGACCGGCTTGCCGCAGCTCCTCATCATTCCGCTCGTGCCGGCACTGATGAAGCGGTTCGACGCGCGCTACGTCGGTTTCGTCGGCATCAGCATCTTCGCAGCCAGCTGTTTCATGAACACGACACTCTCGCTCGACAGCGCCGGTGACCAGTTCTTCGTGCCCAATATCGTGCGTGCCATCGGCCAGGCACTGGTGCTGACGCCGATCACGGTGATCACGACCGCCGGCATCGCGCCTGGCGACGCGGCCGCCGCCTCCGGCCTGTCGAACATGCTGCGTAATCTCGGCGGCGCCGTTGGAACGGCCACGCTCGCGACCGTGTTGACCAAGCGGGAGCAGTTCCATTCCAACATCATCGGCCAGTCCGTCACGCTTTCCCGCGATGAGGTCCGTGACCGGATCAGCGATCTGACCCAGCACTTCATGGCGCATGGCGTATCCGACGTCGCGGTTGCACAACACAAGGCAATCGCAGTGATCGGCGCGACGGTTCACCGACAGGCGCTTATCCTGGGGTTCAGTGATACCTTCGCGGTGATCGGCACTGTGTTGGCGCTCGCCGCCATCGCCCTGCTTTTCACCCGGAAGATCCAGCTTGGTGGCGCAGGTGCGGGCGGCGCCCATTGAATGTCTGCAGGTCAAAAGACGTGCACTCAGAGGAGGCAGGTTATGAACAGTTCGACGCCCGGTCGTCTCTTTCTGGACGACCTCTTTGTGGGCCAACGCTTTACAAGCGGGACCCACACGATCGACGAAGCACAGATCAAGGCTTTCGCTATGCAGTTCGACCCGCAGCCTTTTCACATCGACGAGGCGAAGGCCAAGGACACGCTCTTTGGGGGTCTGGCTGCAAGCGGATGGCACACCGCCGCCATCACGATGCGTCTCAATGTCGAGACGGGCCTGCCATTTGCCGGTGGTCTCATTGGCGCAGGCGGAGAAATCAACTGGCCGGCTCCGACGCGCCCCGGGGACACGCTGCATGTGGAAAGCGAAGTCGTGGAGATCATACCTTCCCGCTCGAAGCCTGATCGAGGCATCGCCGTCGTTCTCAGCAGCACCATCAACCAGCACGGGGAAGTGGTGCAGAACCTCAAGGCCAAACTCGTCCTCCAGCGGAAAGCGGTGGGTTGACGCCGATTTAGCCCGAATATGCAGCGGCGGCGACGTTCATTCCGTCGAGACGAAATCGTCCTCCCGAGAGTTCAGCAGCGCTGCAAGCTTGCTGAGGCCAATGTCGAGCTGATCCATTGCCGGACTGGCCAGCGCGAGCCGGACCGCGTTGGGCGCGTGGCCCGGCGTGATGGCAAAGGTCGTCGACGGGGTCAATGCAATGTCGCGCCTGGCGGCAGCAGCAACAAACGTCTGCGAACGCCAATGGGGCGGCAGCGTCAGCCAGAGATGGTAGCACTTTGGGTTGGCCTTGACCTCGAAGCCCAGGAGATGAGCGGCGGCCAGCTTCTGCCGCGCCTGCGCATCAAGGCGTTTCATCGTCATGAGCGCGGCAACGGTGCCATCGGCCATCATCCGCTCGGCCGCCGCAAAGGCAAATCCCGTCGCGGTCCATCCACCCGAACGCACAGAGGCGATCACACTTTCCCGTAGCCGCTCGGGCGGCACGATGAAGCCGAGCGCCAGGCCGGGCGCCACCTTCTTGGAGAGGCTGTCGACGACAATGCAGCGATCCGGCGCGAGCGCGGCAAGCGGCGGCTCGTCGTCAAGGAACCCATAGACATTGTCTTCGATAACAGGAAGATCAAGCATCTCGACGACCCGCAGAAGATCGGCCCGGCGCGCCTCACTCATCGTCGCGCCCAGCGGATTCTGGACCGCCGGCTGGATGTAGATGGCCGAGAGATGCGCCTCGCGATGCGCTTTTTCAACGGAGTCGGGCCGCACCCCGCCTTCGTCCATCGAAAGCGGCACCAGCGCAATTCCGAGCCGAGCGGCAATGCCCTTGACGAAGGGATAAGTCAAAGCCTCGACACCGCAGCGACCACCCGCCGGAACGACAGCCGCGAGAGCCGCAGCAATGCTCTGCCGGCCATTGCCGGTGAAAACGAGGTGTTCAGGACTGGGCGACCAGCCACCCCTGGAGAGGTGTGCTGCTCCGATGTTTCTGATCGCCGGCGTTCCGATGCTGATCGCCTGGCGCGATGCAACGTCGAGCAAGGCAGGAGCAGCCAACCCCTCCAGGCTTCTTGCGATAAGCGCTGTCTGGTTGGGCAAAATCGGGTAGTTGAACTCGAAGTCGGTACGGATACCACGCGGCTCTGCGAGCGCCGCCACGCCACGTCTCGCCTCCCCGGAGATGAAGGTGCCCCTGCCCACTTCGCCGACAACCAGACCGCGGCGCAGCAACTCGGCATAGACGCGGCTTGCCGTGGATACGGCAATCTTGCGTTCATAGGCAAAGCTGCGCTGCGGCGGCAGGCGGTCGCCCGGCCTGAGCGACCCAACCGCAATTTCCGCAGCGATCGCGTCGGCAAGCTTCAGGTATTCCGATCTCGACATTATTGCACCGAGTACAATGTTTCAATTGCACCGAGAATTATATCGGATCATTCTATTCTCATCAAATCCAATTCGCCCGGAACCACGACGGTTTCGCAGGCCCGAGCGCTCTTTTAGAAGCGCGCTCGGGCTGGCGGCATCGCACGCCCGAAGCAAGGGCTGGAAACGAGATAATGCCTGTTTTTCTCAACCAACCGATCACTGTCGCGTTCAAGGTGCGCGCGAATGCGGAGACACTCCGATGGAACTGACCGTCCCGACGATCCTGGTCGCCTTTGCCGGGGTATTCCTGATCTGCTTCATGAAGGGGGCGTTTGGCGGCGGCTTCTCCATAGTCGGCATTCCGCTGCTGTCGGTCGTGATGGACCCGGTCACCGCCGGCGGCCTTCTCGCGCCGCTCTTCGTCGCGATGGATCTGTATGGGTTGCGCTACTTCAAGCGCACCACCTGGTCTGGTCCCGACCTCGTGCTGCTGCTTCCGGGGCTCATGATTGGCATCGGGCTCGGCTATCTGCTGTTCCGCTTTCTCGATCACCGCACCGTTGCGATCGTGATGGCGGCGACGACCCTGCTCTTCGTCGGCCTGTGGCTGGCAAGGGGCGCAGAGGTGACGGCGCGCCCACGCTCGACCCCGAAGGCGATTTCTGCCGGTCTCGCCTCAGGCATAACCACGATGGTCGCCCACTCGGGCGGACCGCCGCTGGCGATGTATCTGCTGCCGCTCGGTCTCAGTAAGGAGGTCTACGCGGGAACGACGAGCCTTTTCTTTACCGTTGGCAATGCAACCAAGGCCCTGCCGTGGCTGTTGCTGGCGAAGCCAACCGCCGATCTCGCAGTGCTGATGGCGATTTGCCTGCTCGCCATTCCAAGCGGCGTTACGCTGGGCTGGCGGCTCCAGGGTATTCTCGACCAGCGGCAGGTCTATCGCGCCTGCTATGGATTGCTGGTCCTGGTGGCGCTGAAACTGCTATGGGACGGCGTTTCCGGCTTTCTCGTTTAACCGCCGCATCGCCAACCTGCCCAAAGAAGATGCTTGCGACCGAGCAACATCTCGCGCCATAGGCACATTGCGCAAGCTGCGCCTGCAAAGCTTTTCACTTTGCGTATTGACCTAAGTTTCTCAAAGGGTTGAAGTGCTCTGGCCATTCAAGCGAGGTACCTCACCCTGCAGAGCAACGCCCCTTTCACGGCAGCGGGAGAGATGGGTCGGTTGATCCAGTCTTACCGCTGGGACAACAGCCCGCTCGGCCCCATGGAGGCTTGGCCGCCATGTCTGGCGGCTGCGGTCGACATCATGTTGCCGGCGCAGGCGCAGATCGTGATGTTCTGGGGCGAAGAATTCGTGGCGCTCTACAACGACGCCTATGCGCCGACCATCGGAGAAAAGCACCCTCGCGCACTGGGGCGCCCGGCGCGTGAAAACTGGGGTGAACTCTGGAGCGACCTCGAACCTCTGCTGCGACGCGTGCTGGAACGTGGCGAGACGGTGGTCGCGAAAGACCGTCCCTTCTACATCGAGCGACACGGTTATCCCGAAACTGTTTACTTCGATATTTCCTATTCGCCCGTCCGGGACGAGGAACAGAAGGTTCGGGGCGTGTTCTGCATCGTCAACGAAACGACGGAACGCGTGAAATTCGAGGGCGCGCTGCAAGCCAACGAAGAGCGGCTTCGCGCCATTTTCTCGCAGTCGGCCGCCGGCATCTGCCAGATGGACCTGACGGGCCGCTTCCTCCTGGTCAACAATCGTTTCTGCGAAATCGTCGGCTACACCGAGACCGAGCTGCTGACGATGCGGATGCACGACATCACGTTTCCCGAAGACGTCGCCGAAAGCGCCCGGCTGTTCAAGGCGATGGCGAGCACCGGCCAGAGCTACGAAATCGAGAAACGCTATTTGCGCAAGGATGGCAGTCTTGTCTGGGTAACCAACTCGGTCTCAGCGCTTCACAACGAGCGTGGCAGTTTTCGGCAGGCGGCCGCCGTCATCGTCGACATCACCGAACGCAAGCGGGCCCAAGAGGTCGAACGTCGCCTTGCGGCCATTATCGCATCCTCCAACGACGCCATTCTGGGCATCGATCTCAGGATGAGGATCACGACCTGGAATTCTGGGGCGGAGAGGCTCTACGGCTATTCGGCCGAGGAAATGGTCGGCCGCTCCGTCATGACGCTGGTTCCCGAAGACCGAATTGACGAAGAACCCGCGATCCTCAGGCAGGTCAGCGCGGGTCTCAAGGTCGAGCCATATGAGACCAAACGGCTCCATAAGGACGGTCGAAGCGTCGATGTCCTGCTCAGCGTTTCGCCGATCTACGACGCCTATGGCAGCATCGTCGGCGCTTCGAAACTGGCCCACGACATAACCGTGCGGAAGGAGGCCGAGCGCCTGCAGACCGTCCTGGTCGGTGAACTGAACCACCGGGTCAAGAACGTGCTTGCAACCGTCCTGGCCATTGCCCGGCAGACGCTCGGTCGCAGCGACAGCACGGACGCCGAAGAGGTGCAGGCTTTTGAAGCGCGGCTGGTTTCGATGGCACGGGCGCACGACCTGCTGACCCATGGCAACTGGGAACGGGCGGAGTTGAAGGCGATCATCAACCAGGCGATCTCCCCCTACTCGCAGGAGAAGTTCGTCGTTTCCGGCCCGCAGATCCAGGTTCCGCCGCGGATGGTCGTGTCGCTATCCCTGGCGCTGCATGAGCTCGCCACCAACGCCGCCAAATACGGCGCACTTTCGACCGGGAACGGGCGGGTCTCCATCACGTGGTCGCTCCAGACCGGCACGCCGACCCGTCTGACGCTGCGCTGGCAGGAATCCGGCGGGCCGTTGGTAAAGCAGCCATCGCGCAAAGGATTCGGCTCGCGCCTGATTCAAACGCTGTTGGCTGCCGAACTGAATGGCCAGGTGGAGATCAGCTACCATCCCACGGGCCTGGTGTGCTCGGTCGACGCGGCCCTGCAAAGTGGGTGGGACGAACCCACCGCACCCTAACGGCGCATTGGTAACCCCGAGCATCGCGCCCGGTAGCGGCTTACGCCTTGCCCGAGAGCGCAAGCACACGATCCAATGCTGCGGCAAATCCCTTGAGCGACACTGAGAACGTCACGTTCTTTTCCGTATCGCTCGCAAAGGCACCGATCTTCAGGGCCGTTCCGCTGCGCAGCAATGCGACCGTCCCCTCGGTAAACGTCAACGACACGATGCAGCCGATGGGCAGGCAGGTGCGGAAGGGCGTTGGCTTGCCGCCGGTCGCCTCATCGACGCCGAGGGTTACGCCCTTTTCCAGGTAGAGGCCGAAGGGAAGCGCGAGGCTCCCCGCCAGACCGGCGTTTTCAGCCGGCCGAAGTTCGAGCGTCAGCACGTGCTGGCCACTCTTGTGAAACTGCTGTTGCGACAGGATGCAATGCTTTTTGCCGTCGGCCTCGGCGCAGGCGACGCTCCAGTCCTCATAGGTTTCAGAAAGCTGAGAGGGCGCGGCAACCTTCCCGGCCGCCGCGTCCTCTCCGTAAAGCGGCGTGATGGCGACGAAAGTCGCCATCAACACTGTCGATAGCCAGACGAGCCGGCGCATCAGAAGCGCACATCAAGCTTGGCATCGACCGCATTCTGCGTCGTGCCGGAGCCGAACTGTCCGGTGTATGTGACGCCAAGGCTGGCATTGCCGGTCAGCGCGAAATCGATGCCGGCTTCGATGATCGCCGCGTCTTCGGCAATCGGCGTACCGGCAACCGAGAAGGCGCTGCCCGTGCCGAAGGCCATGGTCGAGAACGGCGTCGTGTCGCCAAAGGCGTGTTGCCAGCCGAGCATGCCGCGCACCTTCGCATCTGTCGCGCCGAGGCTGAGCGGAGCGGAAGCGCGCAGACCGAGCGTCGTAAACGTCGTGTCGGTCGTGTTGCTCTTGCTCGACAGGGCGGCCGCGGCACCGCGCTCGGTGAAGCCGTCGGTGTGCAGGCTGACATAGGCGAGGTTTGCAAAGGGCTCGAGCGCCACATCAGGCAAGTCGATGCGGTAGCCGACTTCGCCGAACGCCTGGAACGTCCCAGCATCATAGTCGGCCTTCAGCTGATCGGTGAAGCCCGGGAAGGCAACACTGCGCGACGTGTTGATCGAATGCCAAGTGTAGGCGAGACCGGACCGGAGCGCGACATCGCCCCAGCGACCGCCGCTATAGACGCCCAGGTGGTAGTTGTCGCTGTCACCGCTGGAGGCTCGGCTGTCGACGTCGAAGTTCGTCCGGCTGTAGCCGGCCATGATGCCGATCAACGCATTGTCCGAGACTGCCGCATCGAAGCCAGTGACGAAACCGCCCGTCGACTGATCGAGGCTGCCGGCGTTACCGTTGCCGTCGGTATTGGTCCAGGAGCCGAACACCTGGCCCCAGCCGACCATCGCCGGCGGCGCGGCGGGAACGGCGTTGACGGCGGCGACGGCACCGGTCGTGATCTTGTCCTCAGGGCCGTAAGCAAGAACCGGAACGCTCGCGGCGCCGACATCGCCGAAAGCGTCGCGAATGCGGTTGTTGGCGGCATTGCGCAGCAGGCTGCTGTCGTTGATCAGCGCGGTCTGCGCCGAAGCATGGACTTCGCCGGACAGTTGGTCGAAGGCACGACGTGCCGCGTCGCCGTCGAGGATGGTCAGCGCATTGTAGAGCCCGAGCGATGGGCCACTCTGGGCAAGTGTGTTGAGCGCAAGTGCCGTCTGCCGCTGGTTGCCGGTCGCAGCCTCGCCTTCGAAGACGCCGGGCTCGGTGGGCTTCGGCTCGCCTGGTTTCGGTTCACCGGGCTTGGGTTCTTCGCCGGGTTTCGGCTCTTCGCCTGGCTTCGTACCGCCGTTCTTGACCTTGATCTTGAGGTCGACCTGCTTCTCCTTCTGGTCAAGCGAGACCTCAAGGAACGCCGATTTTGAGATAGCCTCGGCAAACTTTCCTTCAATAGCACGGTCGGCTGTCAGGATCGTATAGGTCTGCCCTGTCTTGTAGCTCGTGTTGGGGTCGAGGGCGGTCACCTGGACATTCGTGCCGCTGCCGATCTTGGCGATACCGGAGTTTTCGTTGGTGCCAATGCTCTTGACGACGATCCTGTCGGAACGGCCGTCACCGGCAACGTCCGCCTCGTAGATCGAACCGGTCGCCATATCCAGTCGGCCCATGACCGTCAGCGTGCCGGTGGAATTGTTGCCGGGCGAAATGATCGCCTTGGAGTCGATATACGTGTCGCCAACCGTGCCGGAGCCGCCGAGCCTACCGAAAGAGGTCGAGTTCGGATCGCGGATGCGGTTCATCTCGCCGAACACGTTCACCTCATTGGTATAGAAGCGATCACCCTGTACCCGTCCCGTCTCACCATCGACGATGAGCGTGCCACCGGTCACTTCGAACCGGGTCTCGCTGTAGTCCAGGGGGCCGTTATCCGGGTCGTTATCGATCGTGTCGAGGTTACTCTTCAGAACCAGCTTTCCACCGGAAACGTTCACCTTGCCGTTGAATTTCGTAAGGTCACCGTTGACGATGGTTTCCCCGGAGAAATTGCTGATCGTACCCTTGCCGGCGAGCGTGTTGGCAAACTCATAACCCGTGTTCGTGTGGTTGAAATTGACGTAGCCCTTCCGCGGGCCAAAATCGATCTTCGTCGACGGATCGACCGTGCCTGCCGCCTGCGCCTGCCGAGCACGTGGCTCAGCGATATTGTTCAGGTCGACCTTGCCGCCAATCGTCAGGTTGCCCATGCCTTCGTTGCTTATGCCACCGATATCGGAAAGCACGATGCCGCCGCCAGCCGAAAGCTTGGCGCCGTTGGCGACCGAAAGGTTGACCCGTCCGGCTTCGCCGATCGTCAGCTTGTCGGCGACCTTGAACTCGCTGCCGGCACCATCGACATAGACCTGAATGGTGTCGACGCTCTCATCCTCGCGCAGCACGGCGGTGTTGGTCGAGACCACGGCGCCGTTTTCGATCGTGAAGCTGTCGCCGACCGTGAACTCTCCGGTGTTGACCCACCGCGTATTCTCACCGGTCACCAGAACCGTGCCGTTTTCGAAGTAAGCCGTCTTGGAGTTGATGAGGCCGCCGTTCTCGATCCTGACCGCAGCCGTGTTGAGCGTCAGGGCGCCATCGGCGACACCCAGATAGTCGGTGGCAAGCATGGAGCCGGCACCACGCACTACGAGCGTTCCGTCGCCCTCCTGCAGAGCGCCGACATGCGTCTCCTTGGCGGATACCTTGCCGCCGTTCTCGACGATCAGCGTGCCCTTGCCGCCGTAGATGCCCCCCTCAAAACCGCCGACAAAAAGCACGCGGTAACCGTTCGGATTGGCATCGACAATGTCCCAGGTCGACCCGGAACCGGAGACCACGACCGTACCTACGCTGCCTCTCCCGTCGGCGATGTAGCCGTTGAGGCTCTTGACGTCGGCACCGTTATTGATGGTCAGGGTCGCGCCAGCGGGGCCGCCGCGGATCACGAGATTGCCATTGATCGTCTGGTCGCTGGACCAAGTCTCGTCGTTTGGAACAAGCAGTCCGGCCGCTTTTGCCGGCGACGGCACGAGCGGCACCGCCGCCAGCATCATCGAGACGAGACCGACGCGGCCTAGCGCTGTCGAACTCAGAAGGTTGATCCTCGAAACGTCCGCCTTTGCACAGATATTCAATGTCTGCCCCTTTTCCTTTGCATCCATGGGCGCACAACTCCCAGGCGAACGGTGACGCCGGGAAAGCGCGGTCATGGGCCGGCTATAGCAAGCCCGCGAAGGGGGAGAATTCGGCTTTCTGCAAACGGCAAATTGCAGCGCTGAAGGGCTGTGGCTTTCTGCAAACGGCTTGATTTCGCCGACGAGCGTCAATCGACAAGCGTGCCGACTTCGCGGATAAAGCCTTGCATGGCGCGAACAAATGGCACGATTTCGGCGGAAGAAGCAGAGTATCTCGCGGGCGTTCGCCGGGCAACGCTCTCCTTCGGCTTCCTCTACCAGTTCATGCAGTTCGTCATCAGCAGCGCGTTGTGGGCGATCCTCGGATACGACCCGATCAAGATCGCGCCAATCACCCTGATCCTGATGTTGAACGGGACGCTGATGTCCTATGCAATGGCGGCGATCCTCCTTCATTTTAGAGAGAGGTCCATTCTCTTCAAGCTTCTGCTCGGCTCCGCCCTTTCGCTCGTGGCGGCGGCCATCAATGCCGGCGTCGACTTCCTCTGCCACGGCCTGATCGAACATGGCGACCCGGGCGACATCAACTGGACCAATGTTGGCTACACCATCATCTACTGTATGGCGCTCTTCCACGGATGGGCGTTTCTCTACATCGCGCTTCTCGCCAATTTCGAGTTGCGCGAGCGCGAGCGCCGCCTCGCCGTGACGCGGGAGGAGGCACTGGCGGCGCAGATGCGAGCGCTGCGCTACCAGGTCAATCCGCATTTCCTGTTCAACACCTTGAATTCGATTGCCGGTCTGATCGAAGAGGGGGCTTCGACGGTGGCCGGCCGCATGGTGCTTTCGCTTTCTTCTTTCCTGCGCACCACGCTCGAACTCGACCCGATGCAGGACGTCTGTCTGGCCGACGAACTGGCGCTGCAGCTCGGCTATCTGAACATAGAGGGCGAGCGCTTCTCCGACCGTATGCGGATCAAACTCGACATCGCACTCGGGCTTGAGCAGGCGCTCGTGCCGAGCCTCATACTTCAGCCGCTGATCGAGAACGCCGTGAAACATGGCGTCGGCTGTTCGGTCGGCGCGGTCGAGATCCTCATCACGGCCGCGCGACGTGGCGAAACCCTCGAGCTTTCGGTCGAAAACGACCTGACGGCCGGGCCGCGGTTGAGCGCCAAAAAGCCAACCGGCACCGGTACGGGGCTCAAGAACGTCGCCGACCGAATCAACGCACGGTTCCCGGAGACGGGCGCCTTCATATCCGGGCTCGTGGCGCCGCAACGTTTTCGCGCATCAATCACCATGCCCCTGCGGATAGCTGGACCCTCTTATGTTCGTTTGCAAGGTCTTTAGTCATGACTGTTTCCTTTCCGGTCTTGGCGACGAAAGCACATGCGTGGAGCTGTTGAACAAAGGAGGGGACAGGGCATTTTGACGACGGCTGGCATACTCTTATGCGCGGATTGGGTACCGCATTTCCGTGTGTTCGTCTGGGGCTGCCTCTGTCTAATTTCGGGCTTGGAATTATCCGCCACATAGGGTCCGCGAGGGTTCCCCACCGGAGCCCTGTCTCCATCTTTATCCAACAGCAGATGACTACAATTTTTCGGTTAAGCGTTGCTCTTCAAGCTATCGGCTCAGGGCTTTGCTGTAGGAGCGACCTCCTGCCCGATCGCCCACAGGAACGCTGCCATTTCTCGGGCAATGGCGGTGACCGCGACCACTTTCTGCTTGCCGGCCGCCATCAGCTTGCGATAGCGAGCGCAAAGCCTCACCTGGCCTTTCCAGGCTATCTCACGAACGGCCCTTGGAAGGCTCTCGAGCCGCGCCTGGATCGTCGGGCTCACACGCGTGGGGAAGCGATATGTCCAGGCGCCTTCTATGAGGACCCGACGCGCCCTTGCGTTGCCCGCCTTGGTGATCCCGCCGCGTTTGACCCGTTCGCCCGTTGAGCTCTCCGACGGCACGAGACCGAGATACGCCATCAACTGACGGGGATTATCAAAGCGCCTGACGTCGCCGATTTCGACGACAAAGGTGACCGCTGTCATGAATGCAACGCCGCGCATCGCTTGGTAGGCGGCCACAACC
>NZ_FMXF01000067.1:0-13342 GCF_900103435.1 Sinorhizobium sp. NFACC03 | reverse complement strand
CCGCGCTGCCCCTGATCACGCAGCGCATTGTAGAGAATCGCCCAGAGTTTTTCGGTCTGGCGCGGGTCCTGGCCGATCAGCCAGGGGGAATAGGCCGCGACCACGGCCGCATTGGGTCTCGCCGGCCCAAGGCATTCGCCCCAGCCGACGGTCCCGTCGTCGCATTCGATCTCGACTAGCACATGGGCGCGCCGATCAAAGCGCATCGACGCACTTTCGAACGGCACCGCCAGCCGATGCTCGAGGAGATGCGTGCGGACGGCAACGATCTTCATGCCACTCCTCCCTGCCCGTCACGCTTTGCGCTTGTGACTGCCGATGAGCGCGTCGAGCATCTCGACTTCGGCCCCCGTCAGGTCCGTGAGCGGGCTGCGCACCGGGCCGGCATCGAAGCCCTGCAGGCGCACGCCCGCCTTGACCGCCGAAACGGCATAGCCCTTGGCGCGGTTGCGGATGGCCATGAACGGATAGAAGAAATCGTTGAGGATGCGCTCGCAGGTGGCGCGGTCGCCGCTGCGCAGCGCCGCATAGAACTCGTTGGCAAGACCCGGAACGAAGTTGAAGACGGCGGAGGAATAGGTGGTGAAGCCAGCACCGAGATAGGCCTCGGCGAAAAGCTCGGCGGTCGGCATGCCGCCGAGATACATCAGACGGTCGCCCATCTTGGCGGTGACCTGGCGCACGAGGCCGATATCACCGGTGCCATCCTTGAAACCGATCAGGTTCGGGCATTCGTCACAGAGCCGGGCGAGCGTGTCGGGCTGCAGCACGGAGTTATCGCGGTTATAGACCATGACACCGATGCCAACCGACTGGCAGATCTTCTTCACATGGGCGTAAAGCCCTTCCTGTGGCGCATCGATCAGGTAGTGCGGCAGGAGCAGGATGCCGTCGGCACCAACCCGCTCGACCGAGCGGGCGATATCGACCGCCATCTCCGTGCCATAGCCGCAGCCGGATACGATCGCCGTTTCGCCAGCAACCTCCTTGGCGGCGGCAACGATGCCGGGGATTTCATCGGGTTTCAGCGAGAAGAACTCGCCGGTTCCGCCTGCCGCAAACAACACCGGCGCCTTGTAGCCGGCCAGCCACTCGACATGTGCCTTGTAGCTTTCCGGCGCAAAGCGACCGTCCTTGTCGAAGTGCGTGACCGGGAAGGAAAGGAGGCCCGATCCAAGCGCGGCCTTGATCTGTTCTGGGGTCATTTCGCGCGGGTCCTCCCTAATACTCGACGCGCCCTACTAAGCAAGTGATCACACACATGTCAATATGTCATAATATGAGTTATCATACGACCTTCGAAATTCAATAACCCCACGCCTTCGACGCCGAATCTTGTTTCATCTGCCACGCAGCACAAAACCCCAGCGAGCTGGGTATTCAAACGCGCCACGCTCTCCATTCAAGTTGCAGAGAACATGTATTATATGTTAGCCGATATTGTATGATGTGACTGACTGATGATCGACGGGACCCTACCCGCCGACATGAAGGAGATGGGCGATGGAACGACTTCTGATCACCGGCGCAGCGGGCCAATTGGGCCGCGTCATGCGCAAAAAGCTCGCCCCGATGGCAAAGGTGGTCCGACTTTCCGACCGTTCGCCGCTCGACCCACCCGGCGAGAACGAAGAATGCATTCAGTGCGACCTCGCCGATGCCCGCGCTGTCCATGACCTTGTTGCCGGCTGCGATGCAATCCTGCATCTCGGAGGCATATCCGTCGAACGACCCTTTTCAGAAATCCTCGACGGCAACATTCTCGGCCTCTACAACCTCTACGAAGCTGCGCGCGCCAACGACAAGCCGCGCATCCTGTTCGCCAGCACCAACCACACGATCGGCTACTATCCGCAAAACGAGCGGCTCGGCCCGGATGCCCCCTACCGGCCAGACGGGCTCTACGGTGTGTCGAAGTGCTTTGGCGAAGCACTTGCCCGCATGTACTTCGAGAAGTTCGACCAGGAGACGGCGCTGGTGCGCATAGGCTCGTGCCTGCCGGAGCCCATCAACTACCGCATGCTGTCCACCTGGCTTTCGCATGACGACTTCGCATCCCTGATCGAAGCCGTATTCCGCGTCCCGGTTCTCGGCTGCCCGGTCGTCTGGGGCGCGTCTGCCAACGACGCCGGCTGGTGGGACAATTCGCACATTGGATGGCTCGGCTGGCGACCGAAGGACAATGCCGAAGTCTTCCGCGATAAGATTGCCGCAAGCAGCCCGAAGCCGGACCCGGGCGATTCGCTCGTGCGGTATCAGGGCGGCGCCTTCGTCGATGATCCGATCTTTGAGAAGTAGGCGCTACGCCTTGCCAATGGATTGCGCCCTTGATCGGCAATGGCGTATCCAGAAACTCACACCAAGTCCCAGAAACGGCCATGCCCATGAGCAACGTCACCGCCCCCGACAACACAACACCACAAGGCAAGACGCTGGTGGCCCGGGTGACCGACGCACTTGGCGGACAGATCGCCGGCGGACACTATAAGCCGGGCGATCGCCTGCCATCGGAGGCGCAGCTTACCCAGGAGTTCGGCGTGAGCCGCACGGTCGTGCGCGAAGCGATCGCGGCGCTACGCTCCGGCGGGCTGGTCGAAGCGAGACACGGTATCGGCGTTTTCGTGCTGGAACCCACGCCAGTGGCTCCGCTGCCTTTCCATGGTGTCGATCTCGCGCGCGTCTCTTCGCTGATCGAAATGCTGGAACTCAGGACCGCCGTCGAAGGTGATGCCGCTGCCCTTGCCGCCCTGCGCCGCTCGCCGGCACAGGAAGAAAAGATCATCGAAGCCTTCGACAGCTTCTGTGCGAGTGCTGCCGAGGGTCGCCCCACGGCGGAAGCCGACTTCAATTTCCACCTGGCGATCGCCCAGGCGACCAACAATCCGCGGTTCAGCGAGTTCCTTCAGATGCTGGGCACCGCGCTCATTCCCCGCCGCGCGGTTTCCGAAAGCGGCGAGGAAACCGTGCTGGCGGCGGCGGAACTGTCGCGATTAATCTCGGAACACGAGGCCATTCTCATCGCGATCCAGGATGGCGACGAGGAACAGGCACGCAGCGCCATGCGCCAGCATCTCAAGAACAGCCAGGTGCGCTATCGCTCGATGTTGCGCGCGGCCCGCTAGGCGCTCAGGCACGGCCAAGCCGGCGTATGTTGCTTGCAAGCTCAGCCGCCAGGCGAAGTGCGGCCGCCGTCGCACCGGCCATCTGCGGCATGATCAGCCATTCGAGCGTCCAGGCGGCACCAGACCGCTCCTGCTCGTGTATCAGCGCATGGTGCATGCCGGAGAGCTGGGTCGCGTTGAACCGCGCCAAGGACACCAGAACCTCCGCCGCTACGGGGTTCTGCTTGTGCGCCATCGCCGAGGAACCACCGCCGCCGGCAAGCTCGATCTCATCGCCTTGCTGCGCCATCAGCGCGACATCCTGACCGAATTTGCCGAGGCTGCCGGTCACCAACGACAGCGCGCTGGCAAAATCCGCAACCTCCGAGCGCTGGCTGTGCCATTGCGGAAAATCGGCAAGGCCGAGCTCTTCGGCGAGCGTGGCGCGCACTTCGTCGGCTCGATCGTCAAGTTTATCGAGCGTGCCCGCGGCGCCGCCGAACTGCACGGCGAACAGATCACGGTCCATCGCCTCCAGCCGATCGATATGATCGAGCAGCGGCTCGATCCAGCTGCGCAACCGGTCGGAGACGGTGATCGGGATTGCCGCCTGCATGCGGGTACGCCCCATCAGCGCGCGATCCCCCCATTCGCTGTCGCATTCTTCGAGCACCGAGACGACATTGCCGAGGCGCACGGCGAAAAGCTCGGCGACCGCCTTCATCCGCAACATCAGGCTGGTGTCGATCACATCCTGGCTGGTGGCGCCGAAATGCACGTATTCCGCCGCCTCGCCACCGACGGCGGCGCGCAATTGCCGGACGAGTTCCGGCACGACCACGCCATCCACCGCCATAACGCGCTTCAGTGCGATGACATCGGGCGAAAAGGCGCGACAGGCCTCGGTGATCCGATCCGCAGCGCTCGCTGGGATGATGCCGTGCACGGCTTCCGCCCGCGCAAGCGCCGCCTCGAATGCGAGCATCGCATGGATGTCGGCGGAGGCCGAAAACTCGGCGGCAACCGCCTCATCACCCAGAAGCCCGGAGAGATAAGGATGGTCGAAGGCGGAATAGGTCATGGGTTCCCCGTTTCTGCTTGCCGAACGAAATGCCACCTGCTGCATGGGGGTATTAATCACCGCCGCATGTCCAGGCGTGACATTCCTGTTCAGATGTCGAGGAAGACCGTTTCCTTCTCACCCTGCAGGTGAATGTCAAAAACATAATTAGGCGCCGCTCCCGTCGCGACAAGCGTCGCGACGCGATGACGATGTTCAATCCGCGCAAGCAGCGGATCGGCGTCGTTGGCTTCCGCCTCGTCCGGAAAGTACATGCGCGTCTGCAGGCCGACATTGATGCCACGCGCGACGATCCAAAAGCTGATATGCGGCGCCATCTTCCGGTCACTGCTGTAAGGTACGATCCCGGGCTTCACCGTTTCGAACGTGAAGACACCATCCTCGGCACCGGTCGCACAACGCCCCCAACCGGAGAAGTTCGGGTCGGCGGAGCCACGAATTTCGGTCGGCGAATTGTAGAGGCCGGCAGCATCTGCCTGCCAGATCTCGACGAGCGCGTCCCTGAGCGGCGCGCCGGCGCCGTCGATCACGCGGCCAGTAATGGTAATGCGCTGCCCTTTCGCCTGCTCATTCACCATGCGCGATCCGAGGTCGGCTTGGTAAACGCCGCCGATTCCGCAGAAGTTTGGCGTCAGTCCGATGTGCACGTAAGGGCCGGCCGTCTGCGACGGCGTTTCCTTGAGGTAGTTCAGCTGCTGCACCATCAGTTGCCCTCCAGCCGGTTCTCGAACAGGGTCGAGCGGCGACCGCGCAGTACGATGTCGAATTTGTAGGCGCGCGCATCAAATGGGATCGTGTTTGCCCAGTCGAGCGGCGCGATCAGTTGCTCGATCGCCTGGCGATCCGGGATCGTGTTGACGATCGGACACTTCCAGATCATCGGATCACCCTCGAAATACATCTGGGTGATCAGGCGCTGTGCAAATCCGTGGCCGAAGACCGAGAAATGGATGTGGGCTGGCCGCCAGTCGTTGACGCCGTTCGGCCAGGGATAGGGGCCGGGCTTGATCGTGCGGAAAGCATAGAACCCCTCGTCGTCAGTGATCGTGCGGCCGCAACCGCCGAAATTCGGGTCGAGCGGCGCGAGGTAGCTTTCCCTCTTATGGCGGTAGCGGCCGCCGGCATTGGCCTGCCAGAATTCGAGCAGCGCGCCCGGCACGGCGCGGCCGCGCTCGTCGAGCACCCGCCCATGCACGATGATGCGCTCGCCAATGGCGCTTTCGCCTGCCCGCGCGAAATTGTGGATCAGGTCGTTGTCGAGCTCGCCGATGACAGAATGGCCGAAGACAGGGCCGGTGATTTCCGAAATCGTGCCGTCGAGCGACAACAACGCCTTCTGTGGTGAGCGCAGCACCGAAGTCTTGTAGCCCGGCGTCAGCGCCGGCGCATGCCATTGCCGGTCGCGGGGGAAAAAAGCGCCCGTCTCCGGCTTTCCGTTCGTTCTGTCGGTCATCATCTTCCCCCGTCAGGCCGCCTTGCCGGCATCGATCTCGGCAAAGACCTGCTTGGCGATCTTGATCGCGTGATTGGCCGCCGGCACCCCGGCATAGATCGCCACATGCAGCAGCGCCTCGCAGATATCGTCGCGGCTGGCGCCCGTGTTGACGGTCGCGCGCACATGCATGGCCACCTCGTCGTCCTGGCCGAGGGCTGCGAGCAGCGCGATTGTCACAATCGAACGCTCCCGCTTCGTCCAGGTCGGCCGCGACCAGACGTGGCCCCAAGCGGCCTCAGTGATCAGCTCCTGAAACGGGCGATCGAAATCGGTGGAAGCCGACTGGGTCCGGTCCACATGATTGTCGCCCAGAACGGCCCGGCGCGTGGCCATGCCCTGGCGATAACGGTCCGAGGGCGTGAAGGCATCACTCATGCGGCTTGTCTCCATGCATTGCGATTTCGAAGAAGGCGCGAAGCACCGCGGTCAAAGCCTCCGGGTTTTCGACGCAAGGAATGTGGCCGGCGTCGCGGATGACTTCGTAGCGCGCGCCGGGAATGAGACGAGCGGTCGCAAGCACCACATCGGGCGGCGTCGAACCGTCCTGGTCGCCGACGACGCAGAGTGTCGGCACCGCGATGCGGGCAGCCGCCTCGGTATAGTCGGCATCGCGGATGGCGGCGCAGGTGGCGACGTAGCCGGTTACCGGCTGGCGCACCAGCATGTTGCGATAGCCGGCATAGGCGGTGTTTTCCGGCCGGCGGAAGGCCGGCGTGAACCAGCGCTCAAGCACGCCGTCGGCGATCCCCTCAATGCCATGTTCCTCGATGGCCGCGATACGTGCCGCCCACATCTCGGTGGTGCCGATCTTGTGCGCCGTGTCGCAAAGAACCAGCGCACGCACGAGATCGGGCCGCCGCTGATAGAGCGACTGCGCGATCAACCCACCGACCGATAGGCCGCAGACGATCACCTGCTTGACGGAGAGCATGTCGAGCAGACCGGCCAGGTCGTTGGCGTGATCCTCGATCGCGTAAGGGATCGGCCCGATATCGGAAAGGCCATGGCCGCGCTTGTCATACAGGACGATGGCATAGTCGCCGGCGAGCCGGACGACGACGTCGCGCCAGATGCGAAAATCCGTGCCGAGCGAATTGGCAAAAACCAGCACCGGCCGGTCGCCGGTCGCGCCGATCACCTGATAGTGGATCGTGATGTCGTTGATGCGGGCAAACTGCACGGGCTCTCTCCTCCATCACCAAATTGGATATTTAATCTGGTTAGGTAAAATGATATTTCATGGCATTTCATTAACTTGAGGGTTATGAATTCCATGGTCGACGCCCGGGTTAAGTTTCGCCATCTGCAGACTTTTGTCGAGGTCTCCCGGCAGAAGAGCGTGATGAAGGCGGCGGAGCTGCTGCATGTCAGCCAGCCGGCCGTGACCAAGACGATCCGCGAGCTGGAAGAGGTGCTTGGCGTCGCGGTTTTCGAGCGCGACGGGCGCGGCATCAAGATAACACGTTACGGCGAGGTCTTCCTGCGCCACGCTGGCGCAGCGCTGACGGCGCTGCGGCAAGGGCTCGATTCCGTGTCGCAGGAACGCGCCGGCGACGGTGTACCGGTCAGGGTCGGAGCGCTGCCGACAGTTTCGACCCGGATCATGCCGCACGCCATGACGCTTTTCCTCAAGGAGGATACCGGCGCGCGCATCAAGATCGTCACCGGCGAAAACGCAGTTCTCCTCGAACAGCTGCGCGTCGGCGATCTCGATCTGGTCGTCGGGCGGCTTGCGGCACCGGAGAAGATGGCTGGCTTCTCCTTCGAGCACCTCTATTCCGAACAGGTTGTCTTTGCCGTCCGGGCCGGCCATCCGCTGCTTGCGGGCTCGCATTCCACGTTTGCGCGGCTCGCAGATTTCCCTGTACTGATGCCGACGCGCGCCTCGATCATCCGCCCCTTCGTCGAGCGTTTCCTGATCACCAACGGCATCGCCAGCCTGCCGAACCAGATCGAAACCGTGTCCGATGCCTTCGGCCGTGCCTTCGTCCGGGCGAGCGACGCGATCTGGATCATCTCCGCCGGCGTCGTCGCCAGCGACGTCGACGACGGAACGATCGCGATCCTACCGATCGACACCAGCGAGACGAGGGGCCCCGTCGGCCTTACCATGCGCGCCGACGCGGCACCGTCACTGGCTCTCTCGATCCTGATGCAGACCATTCGCGAGGCAGCGACCAGCGTCGCCACCAAACTCTGAGGGCGCATGCCGGGAATTCGCGGCTTTACAAGCCCTGGCCAGCGACCGAGATTGCGAGTTCCGACAGACTGGTGATCCGATGCTGACCGCTCCCCTCCTCGTTGAAGCCTTTTCCCAAAAGCACATTCCCGAAATGCTCGACTGGTTTTCGAACCTCGAAGCGCTGGTGCAATGGGGCGGCCCCGGTCTCTCGTTTCCACTGGAGGCCGCGCAGCTCGACGCGATGCTCGCAGAGACAACGGCTGTCGAGCCCGGACGCTCCATGTTCGCCGGCCTGGTCGACGGCAAGCTGGCCGGTCATGCGCAGGTGGCGCTCGATTGGCAGAACGGCGTCGGCCGCCTCAGCCGGGTTGCCATCAATCCGCGCATGCGCGGCCGCGGCCTCGCCCGGCCGTTTCTCCGTGAGGTGACCGAGCGCTTCTTCGCCGATCCCGCCTTCGAGCGGCTGGAGCTGAACGTCTACACCTTCAACGAGGCGGCGATCCGCACCTACCGCAGCCTCGGCTTTCGCGAGGAAGGTGTGCGCCGCTCGTCGGCCAAGGTCGGTGACGTCAGATGGGACACGGCGATCTACGGCCTGCTCCGGAATGAATGGAACTGACCGCGCGGCGAAGCGTCAGAACGGCAGCCCGACATAGTTCTCCGCCAGCGCCGTCTCGGCGGCGACCGAATGGGTCAGGTAGTCGAGTTCGGCCTCCTGGATGCGCTGGTCGAAATCGCTGGTATCTGGGAAACGATGCAGCATCGTCGTCATCCACCAGGAGAAACGCACCGCCTTCCAGACACGCGCGAGCGCCCGTGCCGAATAGGCATCGATCCCCGCATTCGAGCGGTCCTGATAGTGTTCAAGCATCCCTTCGAAAAGATAGTGCACGTCGCTGGCGGCAAGATTCAGCCCTTTCGCCCCGGTTGGCGGCACGATGTGGGCGGCATCGCCGACCAGGAACAAGCGACCGAAGCGCATCGGCTCGGCGACGAAGGATCGGAGCGGCGCGATCGACTTCTCGAAGGACGGTCCGGTCACCATCGCCTCGGCATGATGCTGCGGCAGCCGCCGGCGCAACTCGTCCCAGAAGCGCTCGTCGGACCAGTCCTCGATCTTTTCGTTCAGCGAGCATTGAATGTAGTAGCGGCTGCGCGTCTGAGAGCGCATCGAGCACAGTGCGAAACCACGCGGATGGTTGGCGTAGATGAGTTCGTGATCGACCGGCGGCACGTCGGCGAGGATGCCGAGCCAGCCGAAAGGATAGACCTTTTCGAAGGTGTGCAGGGCCTTTTCGGGAACTGACTTGCGGCTGACACCGTGAAAGCCGTCGCAGCCGGCGATGAAGTCGCAATCGATACGCCGGGTCGCACCATCCTTCTCAAAGGTGACGTAGGGTTGATGGCTGTCGAAATCATGCGGTTCGACATTGGCAGCTTCATAGATCGTCGTCGCCCCGGAGTGCTCGCGATGCTCCATCAGATCGCGCGTCAGTTCCGTCTGGCCATAGACCATGACGCGCTTGCCGCCGGTCAGATGCAACAGATCGATGCGGTGGTCGCGGCCGTCGAAGGCAAGCGAGAAACCGTCATGCGGCAGCCCCTCCTTGTGCATCCGCGCGCCGGCCCTGGCGCGATCCATCAATCCGACCGTGCCTTCCTCAAGCACGCCGGCGCGCACGCGCCCAAGGATGTAATCCTTGCCGACGCGGTCGAGGATGACGTTGTCGATGCCGGCTTCCGTCAGCAATTGCCCAAGCAAGAGCCCTGATGGGCCTGACCCGATGATGACGACCTTGGTGCGCATGCTCTCCTCCAGAATTGTCTTTTGACAAACTCTGCGCCGAGCGGGCTTCGCTCTCAATGGACAAATCCGCCATGAAATTGCACAAATCGAACATGACTTCAGGGAACGTGATATGAAGAAGACGGTTCCGACCTATGAGCTTTACGGCGAACGGACCGGCGAACGGCCGGATTTCTGGCTGCATTGCGAGACTATTCCGTCACGAAGCAGCCTCTACCACTGGGAGATCGGGCTGCACCGCCACGAAAGCTTCTTTCAGATCTTGTACATTGCCGGCGGCTCCGGCGACGCGGTCTTTGGCAACGCGGTGCACACGATCGAGCCGCCTATGGTTATCACCGTTCCGCCAGCCCTCAGCCACGGCTTCCGCTTCTCGCGCGACATCGACGGCTTCGTCTTCACCATCCTGGCGTCGCATCTGAAGACAACTCCCGGGGAACGCAGTCGTCTCGGCTCCTTTCTTGCGACCCCGCATCTGACCCGGCTCGATGGCCGCGAGGATGCGGCCTATGTCGCAGCAACCCTCACGCGTCTGGCCAGGGAATGGGAAACCAACCGCAGCAATCGCACCGACCTGTTGGATGCCTACCTTACCTCCGTGCTGACGCTGGCGGCACGTCTCGACGAGGCAAGCGACAGCCGAGACGATACAGCCGATAGCGAAAACGAACAGCGGGTCCAGCGCTTCCAGGCTCTTTTGCAGCAGCACCACCGCTCGCATCGGCCGGCCGCCGCCTATGCCCGCGAACTCGGCCTGTCGCTGACGCATCTGAACCGGATAACGCGTATCATCATGGGGCTCAGCGCCCACGAGATGATCTCGCGAAAGCTCATCGGCGAAGCGAGGCGCGAACTCGTTTTCACCAGGGCCAGCGTGCAGGAAATCAGCTTCCGCCTCGGCTTTGCCGATCCCGCCTACTTCTCCCGCTTCTTCCTGCGCCAGACGGGCATGACACCGCGCGCCTGGCGCATGGCTGAGCGGGAAAGGCTCGGCGCATAGAAGCTCCGCCGACGCAATAGACGCTGGGATTAAGGAGCGGTCGTCCAATCCTCGACCCGGAGACCGGGCACACGATCGAATTCCCGCCTGTTGTTTGTCACCAGTATCAGGCCCTGCGATCGCGCGTGACCGGCAATCAATTGATCGTAAGGGCCTATCGGCGTCCCACTGCGCGCGAGTTCGGCGCGCAACTGGCCTGTATGGGTCGCTGCTGCCTGATCGTAGTTGAGAACCTCAAGACGCGCGGAAAAGCCTTCTATGACGGAAAGGTTGCGCTCGGGCATGGCGGATCTTTCCGCGCCATAGATCAACTCCATGAGACTGATCGAGCTGATGCATAGTTGGCCGTGGTGCCTGTTGAACGCCTCGCGAACCTGCTGTGGCCGGTTCTTCACCGTAAAAATGCAGATATTGGTGTCGAGCATATATTTCAGCATCAGAGAGCCTCGCGCTCCTGTGGCGCCGGCTGCTCTCTCTCTGTCATGAAATCGGTCGTTACGGACTCGCCATCGAACCAACTGTCCCAGGCTTCGCCTGCGGGCGCAATGATCCGCGTTCGCCCCACCGCGACGATATCGACGCGTTTGACATCCTCTGGAAGTGCGACGGCCTTCGGCAGCCGGATCGCCTGACTACGATTGCTGAGGAAAACAGCGCCTTGCTCCGACATCTCTATCTCCGGGATATACTTTACGTATATCCAAGATGGTATCGGTTGCGGGATATGTCAACGGGATATACAAAATCACTCGCAGCGATAGCATCTTCATCGACGTTGGCAGGAGCCGCGTGGCCCACCGCTGGTCGCCATAGGCCCGCTCGCCTTCCCACGGTCAAAAAGATTTTTGCAACGACTCAAAACAGGAGCAGAATCAATACTCGGGTCCGAGGGGGACCCGGAGGATATACGGAGGAAGACATGGCAGTACGCGATCCGTCGCCCTCGTTGTATAACGAGGATCTGGCACCGGCCGAGGAACGCCGGTGGGGCGCTTTCAGCATCTTCAATGTGTGGACATCCGACGTGCATAGCCTGTGGGGCTATTATCTTGCCGCGAGCCTGTTTCTGCTCTGCGGCAGCTTCGTGAACTTCGTTATCGCGATTGGCATCGGATCGCTGGTGATCTTCTTCCTGATGAGCCTCGTCGGCAATGCGGGCGTGCGCACCGGCGTGCCCTTCCCCGTACTCGCGCGCGCCTCCTTCGGCACGTTCGGCGCCAACGTCCCGGCACTCGTACGCGCGGTCGTCGCCTGCTTCTGGTACGGCGCGCAGACGGCCGCCGCGTCCGGCGCAATCGTCGCCCTTCTCATCCGCAACGAAGGCATGCTGGCCTTCCACCAGAACAGCCACATGCTCGGCCATTCGACGCTTGAGGTCATCTGCTATGTCGTCGTCTGGTCGCTGCAGCTGCTGATCATCCAGCGCGGCATGGAGACCGTTCGCAAATTCCAGGACTGGGCAGGCCCTGCGGTCTGGGTCATGATGCTGATCCTCGCCGTCTATCTCGTCGTCAAATCGGGAACCTTCTCCTTCGGCTCGGAAATCCCGCGCGACGTCCTCATCGAGAAGACCAAGGACGCGGGCGTTCCCTGGGAACCAGGCACCTTCCCGGCACTCGCGGCGGTCGCTGCCACCTGGATCACCTATTTCGCCGCGCTCTACCTGAACTTCTGCGACTTCTCGCGCTACGCGACGGATGTAAAGACGCTGCGCAAGGGCAATCTCTGGGGCCTGCCGATCAACCTGCTCGCCTTCTGCCTGGTCGCCGGCGTGACGACGACGGCGGCCTTTGCCGTCTATGGCGAAGTGCTGCTGCATCCGGACCAGATTTCGGCGAAGTTCGACAGCTGGTTCCTGGCTCTGCTCGCAGCGCTCACCTTTGCGGTCGCGACCCTCGGCATCAACGTCGTGGCAAACTTCGTGTCCCCGGCCTTTGACTTCGCCAATGTCTTCCCGCGGCAGATCAACTTCAAACGCGGCGGCTACATCGCCGCCCTGATTGCCCTCATCCTTTATCCCTTCGCGCCGTGGGAAACGGGTGCGGCACATTTCGTCAACTTTATCGGCTCGACGATGGGGCCGATCTTCGGGGTGATGATGGTTGATTATTATCTCATCCGCAGAGGCCAGCTCGACGTCGAGGCGCTTTACCACGAGAATGGCGAATTCCGCTTCCAGGGCGGATGGCATGGCAGCGCCTTCATCGCCTTTGCGATCGGGGCGCTGTTTTCGTCGATCCTGCCGACGTTCACGAACATCCTGCCGGCCTGGTGGGGGACCTACGGCTGGTTTTTCGGCGTCGCGATCGGTGGGGCAATCTACTACGTCTTAAGGATCGGCGCACGCAAACCGGCCTTTGCCTCCTAGTACCTCTGCACAGAGGATTTGACGTGTTGGTTGGGTTGCAGCGTGGGTAGGCTGTTGTGGTCGACGAGCAGTTTGATACTGCGGGCGACACCGGGCTGCCTTTGGATCAAGCCGGCGTGCTCGAGGGTGCGCACCATCTGGTGGACGGAGGGTGGGGTGACTCCGAAATAGCGTTGCAGGTCGCGTTCGGCCGGCGCCCGTTCGTTGATTTGGCTATAGGCCCAGATGAAGGCGAGGTACTGGCCCTGCTTCTCGGTGAAGCCGGGTGCTGCTGGCGTCTTCCCGTCAAGTAATTGATTCATTTTTCG
>NZ_FMXF01000070.1:0-9828 GCF_900103435.1 Sinorhizobium sp. NFACC03 | reverse complement strand
CGGGTCGTTGACTACAACGTCAAGATCCGCGTGAAGGCAGACGGTTCGGGCGTCGAGCTCGCCAACGTGAAGATGTCGATGAACCCCTTCGACGAAATCTCGGTCGAAGAAGCGCTGCGGCTGAAGGAAGCCGGCAAGGCGGAGGAAGTCGTCGTCGTTTCCGTTGGTCCGGCCAAGGCCGAAGAGACGCTGCGCACGGCCCTTGCCATGGGCGCTGACCGCGCCATCCTGGTTGAGACCGAAGACCAGGTCGAGCCGCTCACTGTGGCCAAGATCGTCAAGGGCGTCGCCGAAGCCGAACAGCCGGGCCTGATCATCGTCGGCAAGCAGGCGATCGACGACGATTCGAACCAGACCGGCCAGATGCTGTCGGCTCTGCTCGGCTGGGCCCAGGGCACCTTTGCCTCCAAGGTCGAGATCGGCGACGGCACGGCACCAGAGGGCACAGCAAGGGTGACGCGCGAAGTCGACGGCGGCCTGCAGACCATCGACATCAAGCTGCCGGCAGTCGTCACCACCGACCTGCGCCTCAACGAACCGCGCTACGCCTCGCTGCCGAACATCATGAAGGCGAAGAAGAAGCCGCTCGACAGACACACCCCTGCGGACTTCGGCGTCGATACCGCTGCCCGCCTCAAGGTGCTGAAGACCGAGGAGCCGTCGGGCCGCAAGGCCGGCATCAAGGTCAAGTCGGTCGCCGAGCTCGTCGAAAAGCTTAAGGCCGAAGCCGGCGTGCTCTGATTTAAGGAAGGGAGATATCATCATGGCCATTCTTCTTCTGGCTGACCACGACAGCAACCACCTTTCCGACCAGACCGCCAAGGCGCTGACCGCCGCCTCCAAGATCGGCGGCGATGTGCATGTGCTGGTCGCCGGTAGCGGCGCCAAGGCAGCGGCCGAACAGGCATCGAAGCTTGCCGGGGTATCCAAGGTGCTCGTCGCCGACGATGCCTCGCTTGCCAACAACCTCGCAGAGCCGCTGGCAGCCCTGATCGTTTCGCTCGCCGGCAACTACGACACCATCGTCGCAGCGGCGACCTCGGTCGGCAAGAACGTCATGCCGCGCGTCGCAGCGCTGCTCGACGTCGCCCAGGTCTCGGAAATCATCGAAGTGGTCTCTTCCGACACCTTCAAGCGCCCGATCTATGCCGGCAACGCCATCCAGACGGTGCAGACGACGGAAGCCAAGCGCGTCATCACCGTGCGCACCGCCTCCTTCGCCTCTGCCGCTGAAGGCGGTTCGGCTGCGATCGAAAGTGTCGCGGCTGCCGCCAACCCGGGTGTCTCCAGCTTCGTCGCCGACGCCCTGTCGTCGTCCGACCGTCCGGAGCTGACCTCGGCCAAGATCATCATCTCCGGTGGTCGTGCGCTCGGTTCCTCGGAGAAGTTCCAGGAAGTCATCCTGCCGGTTGCCGACAAGCTCGGTGCTGCCGTCGGCGCCTCGCGCGCCGCTGTCGATGCCGGCTACGCGCCGAACGACTGGCAGGTCGGTCAGACCGGCAAGGTGGTCGCACCTGATCTCTATATCGCCTGCGGCATCTCCGGTGCCATCCAGCACCTCGCCGGCATGAAGGACTCGAAGGTCATCGTCGCGATCAACAAGGACGAAGAGGCACCGATTTTCCAGGTCGCCGACTACGGCCTGGTTGCCGATCTCTTCGAAGCGCTGCCTGAGTTGCAGAAGGCCCTGTAACCACGGCAAGAGCCGCCCGCCGCCACCCATGAAAAGGGCTGGCAAAAGCGTGGACTTGGCATTAACAATCTACCGGGCCGGCCAAACCGGCCCGGTTTGCGTGTCTGATGGCGGCCTCACCGCCAAACCTTTGAAGATGGATGTTCGCCGCGATGATCAAGACTGTCGGAATTATTGGTGCCGGGCAAATGGGCTGTGGCATCGCGCATGTTTCGGCAATCGCCGGATACAAGGTGCAGATCTACGATCTTGCCGCTGAACGGATCGAAGCGGGCCTTGCCACCATCAACGGCAACCTCGCCCGCCAGGTATCGTCCGGCAAGATGACCGACGAGGCCCGCAAAGCCGCCTTGGCCCTGATCAAGGGCTCATCCGACATCAACGACCTGTCGCAGGCCGACCTCGTCATCGAAGCCGTCACCGAAGACGAGACGATCAAGCGCAAGATTTACGGCCAGGTTTGTCCGATCCTGAAGCCGGAAGCGATCCTGGCGACCAACACCTCTTCTCTGTCGATCACCCGTCTGGCCTCGGCCACCGATCGTCCCGAGCATTTCATGGGCATCCACTTCATGAACCCGGTTCCGGTCATGAAGCTGGTCGAGCTCGTGCGTGGCATCGCCACCGACGAGCTGACCTTCAAGACCGCCAAGGAGTTCGTTGCGACGCTCGACAAGACCGTAACGGTCGCCGAAGATTTCCCGGCCTTCATCGTCAACCGCATCCTGCTGCCGATGATCAACGAGGCGATCTACACGCTTTACGAAGGCGTCGGCAGCGTCGAGGCCATCGACACGGCGATGAAGCTTGGCGCCAACCATCCGATGGGCCCGCTGCAGCTTGCCGACTTCATCGGCCTCGACACCTGCCTGTCAATCATGCAGGTGCTCTATGACGGCCTGGCGGACTCGAAGTATCGCCCCTGCCCGCTGCTGGTGAAGTATGTCGAGGCAGGCTGGCTCGGCCGCAAATCCGGCCGCGGCTTCTACGACTACCGCGGCGAGATTCCGGTTCCGACCCGCTAACTTGTCGTCAAAGGCAAAGAAAAACCCGGCGATCCGCCGGGTTTTTGTTTTGTGCACCTGCCGATCCCGCCTCAGCTACCGACTGCCGGGGCGACAGCGGCGCTGATCAGCGCCTTGGCATCGTCGCTGTCCCAGGCGGCCGGGCCGTTCATCGAGCCGATAAGGCAGCCCTTGTCGTCGAGCAGCAAGGTCGCCGGCAGGCCGAAGGCGAGGCCTTCCTTCTTCATGTTGTTGAACACGCCCATGGAGGCGTCGCGGTAGTAGCCAAGGTCGTGCACGGCGGTCTCGTCGAGGAACGCCTTCGGCTTCTCGTCGTCGCCGACGTCGATGTTGATCGCCACCACCTCGAACTTGTCGCTGCCGAGCGATTTCTGCAGTGCGTTGAGCGCCGGCATTTCCTCGCGGCACGGCACGCACCAGGTGGCCCAGAGGTTGACGAGCAGGGTCTTGCCGGCAAAGGCCGAGACATTGGTCGGCTTGCCATCCGGACCGTTGAAGTCGAGCGGGATCGGCCGCGGCGACGAAGCCGGCGACATGGCGGCGACATGACCCTTCATGAACGGCGTCAGCGACGCGACCTTGGCTGATGTCAGCGGGCAGCTGGTGCTGGCCGTTTCAGTCGCCTCACCATTGCCAGACCCCGTCTCCTTCACGTATACCGCTGCCGCACCGACGATCACGCCAAACAGGGCGGCGAGCGCGAACAGTTTCACGGCCGGGGGGGATTTCTTCTGGTCGGGCATTTCATTCTCCAAGGCGGGCATTCTTCATGGCTGACGGCAATTCCGAGACGAAATCCTCCAACCAGATGTGGGGCGGTCGCTTTGCCTCGGGTCCGGACGCGATCATGGAGGAGATAAATGCCTCGATCGGCTTCGACAAGAAGCTCTATGCCCAGGACATCCGCGGCTCAATAGCGCATGCGACGATGCTGGCGCATCAAGGCATCATTTCGACTGAAGACAAAGACAAAATCGTTCACGGCCTCAACACGATCCTGTCAGAGATCGAAAGCGGCCAGTTCGAGTTCTCGCGCCGCCTCGAAGACATCCACATGAACATCGAAGCGCGGCTTGCGACGCTGATCGGTCCCTCGGCCGGTCGCCTGCACACCGCCCGCTCGCGCAACGACCAGGTGGCGCTCGACTTCCGCCTCTGGGTCAAGGAAGAGCTGCAGCGCACCGAGAAGGCGCTGACGGCGCTGATCGCCGCCTTCCTCGACCGTGCCGAGGAACATGCCGATACCGTCATGCCGGGTTTCACACACCTGCAGACCGCGCAGCCTGTCACCTTCGGCCACCATTGCATGGCCTACGTGGAAATGTTCGGCCGCGATCGTTCGCGCGTGCGCCATGCCATCGAGCATATGGACGAAAGCCCGATTGGTGCTGCCGCACTCGCCGGCACCGGCTTCCCGATCGACCGGCACATGACCGCCAAGGCACTCGGCTTCGCCGGCCCGACCCGCAACTCGATCGACACCGTGTCCGACCGTGACTTCGCGCTCGAATTCCTGTCGATGGCATCGATCACGGCCACGCACCTGTCGCGCCTCGCCGAAGAGATCGTCATCTGGTCGACCCCGCAATTCGGCTTCATCCGCCTGTCCGATGCGTTTTCGACCGGCTCCTCGATCATGCCGCAGAAGAAGAACCCGGATGCTGCCGAACTGGTGCGCGCCAAGACCGGCCGCATCAACGGTTCGCTGGTAGCACTTCTGACGGTCATGAAGGGCCTGCCGCTCGCCTATTCCAAGGACATGCAGGAAGACAAGGAACAGGTCTTCGATGCCGCCGAGAGCCTCGAGCTGGCGATTGCCGCCATGACCGGCATGGTGCGCGACATGACTGTTCGCACCGACCGCATGAAGGCGGCCGCCGGCTCCGGCTATTCGACCGCGACCGATCTTGCCGATTGGCTGGTGCGCGAGGCGGGCCTGCCCTTCCGCGACGCCCACCACGTCACGGGCCGGGCCGTAGCACTTGCCGAACAGAAGGCCTGCGATCTGGCGGATCTCTCGCTTGCCGACCTGCAATCGATCCACGCCGACATCACCGAGAAGGTCTTCGACGTTCTGACGGTCGAGGCTTCGGTTGCCAGCCGCACCTCCTTCGGTGGCACTGCCCCCAACGAGGTTCGCAAACAGATCGCCTGGTGGCGCGCCCGAAACTAAGGAATGAGCGAAGGTGTGGGCGGCCTCCGCCCGCAAATTCAGGGTGCACAAGCGCCTGAAAAATCGATAAGACATCGCACCAGCATCAGTCCCGCGAAGGAAAATAACGATGACATTCACGAAGGCGGCCCGGCTTGCGCTCCTGCTGGCGATCCCCGGGCTGGTTCTTGTCGGTTGCGGACGCAAGGGCGATCTCGACCGCCCCGGTTCGACGGCGCCGATCAACACCAAGGCGCCCGCCGGCACCGTCGAGCAGAAGGAAAAACCGGACGACCGTCCTTTCCTGCTCGATCCCCTCCTCTAGATCCGCTCATCGTTTCCAACGAAGCATTGAATTGATCTAACTCTTTGAAATTACGCAATTCCGGACGAAAAACCGCTTCATACTCTCCTGGAATTGCGCAAAAGCCGAGCTGCAGCCCGTGAACCACTTCCAGTACCGCGACGGAATCCTCTACGCTGAAGACGTGCCGGTCACCGACATCGCGCGCGCCGTCGGCACGCCTTTCTATTGCTATTCGACCGCCACGCTCGAGCGCCACTACACGGTCTTTTCCAAGGCCTTCGCCGATGTGGACGCGATGGTCTGCTATGCGATGAAGGCCAACTCGAACCAGGCGGTGCTGAAGACGCTCGGTCGCCTGGGCGCCGGAGTCGACGTCGTCTCGGGCGGCGAACTGCGCCGCGCCCTTGCAGCCGGCATTCCCGCAAGCCGGATCATGTTCTCCGGCGTCGGCAAGACGCCGCAGGAAATGGACCTGGCGCTGGGCGCCGGCATCTATTGCTTCAACGTCGAGTCCGAGCCGGAACTCGAAGTCTTGAACCAGCGCGCCGTGCGCGCCGGCAAGCGCGCCCATGTCTCCTTCCGCATCAACCCTGACGTTGACGCCAAGACCCACGCCAAGATCTCGACGGGCAAGAAGGAAAACAAGTTCGGCATTTCCTGGGAGCGCGCCCGCGCCGTCTATGCCCATGCGGCCACGCTGCCCGGCATCCAGGTCACCGGCATCGACATGCATATCGGCAGCCAGATCACCGAACTGCAGCCCTTCGACGACGCCTTCAAGCTGCTGCGCGAGCTGGTCGACACGCTGCGCTCCGACGGCCACTCGATCGACCACGTCGATATCGGCGGCGGCTTGGGCATTCCCTACAAGGACGACAACAACCCGCCGCCGCTGCCGGATGCCTATGCGGAAATCGTCAAGAGCCAGCTGCAGTCGCTCGGCTGCAAGATCGTCACCGAACCGGGCCGGCTGATCGTCGGCAATGCCGGCATCCTCGTGACCGAAGTGATCTACGTGAAGGATGGCGGCGACAAGACCTTCGTCATCGTCGACGGCGCGATGAACGACCTCATCCGCCCGACGCTTTATGAGGCCTATCACGAGATCCGCCCTGTTCGCATCTCCGCCGCCAACGCCCCGCGCATCCGTGCCGACGTCGTCGGGCCCGTCTGCGAAACCGGCGACTACCTGGCGCTCGATCGCGAGATGGCGATGCCGAAGCCCGGCGATCTCTTCGCCATCAGCTCGGCAGGTGCCTATGGCGCCGTCCAGGCCAGCACCTACAATTCCCGTCTGCTGATCCCTGAAGTTCTGGTCAAGGGCGACCGCTTCCACGTCGTTCGTCCGCGTCAGGATTATGATGCCCTGATCGGCCTCGATTCGGTTCCGGACTGGCTCGCCTGAGGCGATCCGCACCAACGACGACAATCTGTGGATCGGCCACCCGGGCGATCACGATTCTGTTTGCGCCCTCGTCTTCGCCACAAACGATGGTATCCTGAAGGCAAGCGGAATAAGCTAAGCTGCGCCGTCTCCGGCCGCATCTCGCTTTACGATATAGGGTCAGCCACGAGCGTTGACGGGCGACCGAAAGGAAACTTGGGCGGATGACGCAATTCCGGCAGGATGAAACGCCACAACCGAAGCCGTTTTCGAGAACCCTGGCGCTGAAGAGATGGCTGGCGCGCTGGGTGCTGGTCGCCGAACAGCTTCTGCCGCGCACCCTCCTGCCCGGTTCCATCGTTCTTCTATTTCTCGCCTGCGCTTGGCTCGGCTTCTTCCGCGTGGCACCGTTCTGGCTGCATGCCGCAGCCCTCTTTGCCTTCGCCATCGGTTTTCTCGCATCGCTGTTTCCGCTGACGCGGATCCGTTTGCCCGGAAATGTCGACGCGGACCGCATGCTGGAAGAGCGCAACGCCCTGCCCCACCAGGCGATCCGCGTCCAGGACGATCGGCCGGCAACCGACAATCCACTGGGCGAGGCGCTGTGGCGCGAGCACCAGGCCCGCATGGCACGGATGATCGGCGCGCTCGAGACGGGGCTTCCGCGTCCTGATATCGCCCGACACGATCCTTTTGCCCTGCGTGCCGTACCGGTGCTTCTCGCCTGTGTCGCCTTCGCCTATTCCTATTCCAACCGCGCCGGCCTGCTCAGCGACGCGCTGCGCCTGCCGCAGGCTGCGGTCGAAACGGCCGATATCCGTATCGATGCCTGGGTGACGCCACCCGCCTATACCGGCCGTGCTCCGATTTTCCTCACCGGAAAGCCGGAGGCCGTATCGGCTGCGGAGGACCCCGGGGCCATTACCATCCCGCAATTCAGCGACCTGACGGTCCGTGTCACCGGGGCCGGACCGGACCAGATCGTCCGCTTTGCGGAAAGCGGCGCGGCCAAGGCAATCGCCATTCCGGCGGCCGGCGAGAAAGCCGGGGAAACGAAGCCCAAGCCGAAGGTGAGCGAGGCCGGGCCCAAGGTCGCCGAAATGGCTGCGCCCGAGCCTGCCCGCAACCCGAATGCCGTGCGCAACCATGTCTACAAGATTGTCAAGGACGGCGAGCTCGTCGTCGGGGATCGGCGCTGGGCTTTCAAGATCATTCCGGATGGTGTGCCGCAGATCTCCTTCGACGGCATTCCTCGTCCAACCGTCAATGCGGCGCTGGAAATCACCTTCGCTGCAACGGATGATTACGGCATCGCTCAGGCCTGGGCCGAGATCCAGCCACTCGACGAAGCTCCGGAGGGGGCTCGCTCGCTCTATCCGCTGCCGGAATACCGGCTCGACCTGCCGCGGCGCAACGCGCGCGAAGCCAAGGGCACGACCAGCCGAAATCTCAGCGAACACCCGCTCGCCGGAAAGCGCGTGAAGGTCACCCTCGTCGCCCGCGACGCCGCAGGCCAGGAGGGCCGCAGCCCGCCGCATGAAATGATCCTGCCCGCCCGCCAGTTCATCCAGCCGCTCGCCGGCGCGGTTGCCGAGCAACGCCAGGTCTTCGCCCTCAATGCCAACGACCTGCCGCGCGCGCTCGACCTCAACGATGCCGTTGCTTCGCTTGCCGAGGACTGGATCCCCAACTTCACGCATTTCCTGCTGCTGAAATCGGCTCGCACGCGCATGGCCCTTGCCTACAACGACGACATGCTGCGTGACGCCGCCGGATACCTATGGGAGATCGCGCTCGGCATTGAAGATGGCGACCTGTCGCTCGCCGAGCGGCGCCTGCGCGACGCACAGCAAGCGCTCTCGGACGCGCTGGAGCGCAATGCATCCGACCAGGAAATCGCCAAGCTGATGCAGGAGCTGCGCCAGGCCATGCAGGAGTATATGCAGGCCCTCGCCCAGCAGGCGGCGAAAGACCCGCGCATGGCCGGCAAGATGAACCCGAACAACATCCTGCGCCAGCAGGACCTCGAAAGGATGATGAACCAGATCGAGAACCTGGCGCGCTCCGGCGCGCGCGATCAGGCACGCCAGCTGCTGTCGGAACTGCAGCGGATGATGAACAATCTGCAGGCCGGCCGCGGCCAGCAGCAGATGGGCCAGCAGAACGATGCCATGAGCCAGCAGATCGAGAAGCTCGGCAAATTGCTGCAGGATCAACAAAAGCTCATGGACGAGACCTTCAAGCTCGACCAGGCGCAGCGCGACCGGATGCAGCGCGGCGACCCGTTGCAGGGCGAGGATAACGAGCTCTTCGGTCAGGAGATGCCGCAGGATCCGGAACAGCGCGGCGATCCGAATGGCCAGCCCAACCCGCTCGACGAGATGACCGCCGAACAGCTGAAGGATGCGCTCAAGCAGTTGAAGCAGCAGCAAGACGCGCTTGGCAAGCAGCTCGGAGAACTCAACAAGAGCCTCGAAAGCATGGGCATCAAACCGGGCAAGGGCTTCGGCGAAGCCCAGCGGGAAATGGACGGCGCCTCCGGCGCGCTTGGCAAGGGCCAGGGCGAACAGGCGGTGGGCAATCAAGGACGCGCGCTACAGGCGCTGCGCCAGGGCGCCCAGGACATGATGAACCAGATGCAGAGCCAGGGTCAGGGCCCCGGCATGGGCGTCCCGCAATTCGGCCAGAACGGCCGCGACCCGCTTGGCAGGCCCCAGAACAACCGCGGTCCGGAATTTGGCGACCACGTGAAGGTGCCCGAGGAATTTGACACGCAACGCGCCCGTCAGATCCTCGAAGAGATCCGCCGCCGGCTCGGGGACAACCTGTCGCCGGAGGCCGAGCGGCAATATCTCGAGCGCCTGCTCGACATGCAATGAACCCGTAACTGGTTCGGGCCAGCCGATCCGATATTCCGGTCCTCGCGAGGCGCAGCGTTGCGGCGCCTAGAGTATCCGTGTTGGTCAAGTACGGGTTGGTTCCCATATGCGGCCATCCCTGAGCAATGCGTTTGCGATGATGATGAGCTTTCGCATGACGGCGGTAATGGCGAGTTTTGAGGCTTTTCCGGCGGCCTTGAGCCGGTCGTACTTGGCCTTGAGGTCGGGATTGAAGCGGATGGCGACGAGCGCGGGCATGTAGAGTGCTCGTCGGACATTGGCCCGGCCGCCGCGGATGGAGGCGCGGCCGATCCACTGTCCGGACTGGCGAGCGACCGGAGCGAGGCCGGCGAGGGAAGCGACCTGGGCCTGGTCGAGTGTACCGAGT
>NZ_FMXF01000073.1:0-2500 GCF_900103435.1 Sinorhizobium sp. NFACC03 | reverse complement strand
CGCCTCGTCTTAGGGGCCGGCTAACCCTGCTCAGATTAACTTTAAGCAGGAACCCTTGGTCTTTCGGCGAGAGGGTCTCTCACCCTCTTTATCGTTACTCATGTCAACATTCGCACTTCCGATACCTCCAGGACCCCTCACGGGTATCCCTTCACAGGCTTACGGAACGCTCCGCTACCACTGCGGCATTCCGAAGAATGCTACAATCCTCAGCTTCGGTGCATGGCTTTAGCCCCGTTACATTTTCGGCGCAAAGACCCTTAATTAGACCAGTGAGCTGTTACGCTTTCTTTAAATGATGGCTGCTTCTAAGCCAACATCCTGGTTGTTTTGGGATCCTCACATCCTTTCCCACTTAGCCATGACTTGGGGACCTTAGCTGGAGGTCAGGGTTGTTGCCCTTTTCACGACGGACGTTAGCACCCGCCGTGTGTCTGCCGACTAGTACTCCTCGGTATTCGGAGTTTGGTTAGGATCAGTAAGACGGTGAGTCCCCATAGCCCATCCAGTGCTCTACCCCCGAGGGTATTCGGTCGACGCACTACCTAAATAGTTTTCGCGGAGAACCAGCTATTTCCGAGTTTGATTGGCCTTTCACCCCTAACCACAAGTCATCCCAATCTATTGCAACAGATGCGGGTTCGGTCCTCCAGTTGGTGTTACCCAACCTTCAACCTGCTCATGGCTAGATCACTCGGTTTCGGGTCTAATGCGACGAACTGAACGCCCTGTTCAGACTCGCTTTCGCTGCGCCTTCACCTATCGGCTTAAGCTTGCTCGTCACACTAAGTCGTTGACCCATTATACAAAAGGTACGCTGTCACCCTTGCGGGCTCCAACTGTTTGTAGGCATCCGGTTTCAGGTTCTATTTCACTCCCCTTGTCGGGGTGCTTTTCACCTTTCCCTCACGGTACTTGTTCGCTATCGGTCATGCACGAGTACTTAGGCTTGGAGAGTGGTCTCCCCATGTTCAGACAGGATTTCACGTGTCCCGCCTTACTCAAGGACACTGAGTGTTCTACGTGTAAGGGGCTATCACCCTCTACGGCCGACCTTTCCATGTCGTTCCACTTTATTCCTCAGTGCCACTGGCCTGGTCCGCGTTCGCTCGCCACTACTTGCGGAGTCTCGGTTGATGTCCTTTCCTGCAGGTACTTAGATGTTTCAGTTCCCTGCGTTCGCTTCTTACCCCTATGTATTCAGAGTAAGATACCTTTAAACAATACTTGGAAACCTAAGCCGTACTTGCGTACGACTTAAATTTTCCAAGCATTTAAGGTGGGTTCCCCCATTCGGAGATCCATGGATCAAAGCTCATTCGCAGCTCCCCACGGCTTATCGCAGCGTATCACGTCCTTCATCGCCTGTGCATGCCAAGGCATCCACCAAATGCCCTTCTTTCACTTGATCGTTCTCATTGCCAATGCTCATCCATTAGCCGTCGTCCCGAAGGGACGCGGCAGAAAGGGTTACCTTTTACAACCCAATCCTTATGAGATGCCATCGACGTGTTCGATACGGTCGCTTTATTGGAACCACGCCGAGCGGTTCACTTGCGCCATATCTTAAGACCAGCTTCTCGAGATCTGTCCGGTGATGCGCGGTCAGGCAACACCAATCCAGCATGAACACCAGAAGGGCACTCCGAAGAGCACCCAAACAATGATCATGCCTCAAGGACAAGGCTTCCTTCCTACCTCCAGACCCTCTTCCACTTCCGGTCGGCTAGACCATCCATGGCTTCATTGGGGCTGGGCTCGGACGTATCCAACGATCTCTCGACCATCTTCAACACCTGGAAGCTTCCAGACATATCTTCTCTTCACAATGTAATCAGAACAGGCATCAACTCTAAAAGAGCGATGCAAACTTTATTTCTCCAAGGATACTCTTCCCGAACCTTCAGGCACTCAAACGAAGCGAAGCTTCGCAAGGCCAAAGGCCGTCGCCGGTCGTCCGGCGTCCCAGTCCTAACCAAAAATGGTGGAGCTGAGCGGGATCGAACCGCTGACCCCCTGCTTGCAAAGCAGGTGCTCTCCCAGCTGAGCTACAGCCCCAACCGTTCCGATCATCTGCCAGATCCCAGAATGGTGGGCCCGGGCAGACTCGAACTGCCGACCTCACGCTTATCAGGCGTGCGCTCTAACCACCTGAGCTACGGGCCCATTCCGGTTGCACGCACCACCTAAGTGTCGCTCGACGCTTAAAGTGAGCGGGCGTGGTTCGTATCCTTGTGAGAAAGAGAAACGTGGACGGCGGCACTCGCCATACCATCATGATGCAAGCATCTAAGTGGCGTATTGCGTTTCGATGGTCACCTGACTGGTGCCATCTATGTTCTAAAAAGCACGGGAAAGGTCATATCGGCGAACCGATCGTCTTCCAATTCCACAGCTTCCTTAGAAAGGAGGTGATCCAGCCGCAGGTTCCCCTACGGCTACCTTGTTACGACTTCACCCCAGTCGCTGACCCTACCGTGGTTAGCTGCCTCCTTGCGGT
>NZ_FMXF01000074.1:0-2270 GCF_900103435.1 Sinorhizobium sp. NFACC03 | reverse complement strand
GGTGTGATCGTCACCTCGTCCTGCCCGCCAGCCCCGCTCGCCTCAACCACAGCGGCGGCAGCAACCACCGGCGCGGCCGTGATCTCAAGCGTCGGCCCAGAGTCATCGAAGTTGATGAACGAGCCGACCTCTTCGGTGCGGGCGTTGGTGGATTGCGACGTGAAATGGAATTCGGTGATGTCGCAGCCTTCAGTCGCGTCGACACCGGTAACCGTCAGCCGATCCATTTGGGTGGCGGTGGTGAAATCGACGGTTGTGACGTTATCCAGCCCAGTGATGGTGACGGCGTTCCCAGTGCCGGTGAGCCCCGAGATGGTCACGTTACCGCTTCCCGTGGCATAAGTGCCATCGGCGGTGATGGTGGTGGCAAACCCGGACGTGCCCGTCAACTTGATGCTGGTGATGTCGACGGGGTTGGTCGTGGTGCCGTTGAAGAAGTCCGGCCCTTGCTCGTTGCCCGTATTGTCGAACGCCTTGATCGTGATGTCCACCCGCCTAGTCTCGGCCGAAGGTGTGATCTGATTGATCGTGAACCCAGCCTCCGTGACATTATCGAGGTGGCTGCCGTACTGGATTTGGGAGCCATCGCCCGCAGGGAGATTGCCGCCGGTGACAAAATCGCATTGCAGCGTTTCGGTCGGATTGATGCTTTGGTTACCGATGCCGAATCCCTGTGTACTCACGTTGGCGGTGGCATTTGCTGCGCCCAGGAAACCTGTCACGAGAAGCTGCTTGGAAGCGTCAGTGGACGAATTGATCACGTAGAAATCATGATTGCCGGACGCGGCGTTCTGCCCCAAGAAACTGAGCACGGAAGTCCCCGTGACCGAGGCGAACACATGATCAGCCAGATCGATGCGGTCGTCCGGGTCGGTCTCATCCGGATGGAGCAGCGGCACGTACTGAACCAGGTAAAGGTCCGCTTTAGTGGCGCTCGTGGGGTCCAGCCCAAAGGCGAAGGCGAGCGGCCCGATTTCATCGGGTTCTACTAGCGGGTCGGAGGTTCCGATGACGCCGATCACGACGTTGGGATTGGTTGGATCCTGGAACAGCCAGACATAGTTGCCATCGACCGTTTGGATGCCGCTGTTCACGCCGTCAGTTTTGGAAAAGGGTGTGCCGGAGGCATCCTGCGCGAGAACGATCCCGGAGATGGTTTCCCCTGCGCTCGCCGTGGCCTGCACGAAATCGGCTTGGTAGGCGACCTCAGGTGAGGTCAATCCGCCCGGATCGTCAAGATTTAGGAGATACGACAGCGTGAGGTTGGTGTTGCCCGACGGGTTAATATCGTCGTCCGTAAGACCGATGCTCTCGTCGATGATGATGTCTTGTGTCTGGATGTCGAGTGCCATCGAGTTTATCCTCCACGAAAATGAATTGGCCAAAGAAAAGGGATAGGGGCCCTCAAGCGTCAGGGCCTCTATCCACTTCGGAAAAGCAGATTTGTTCTGGGAAATCCCCCCCCCTATGCGTGTTCTCATCACGCCTTGTTAGGTGCTCTATTATGAGGCACCTGATTTAGGCTGGGACGCTACGCCTCTTGTATGGGCCCTTCAAGTTATCCATAAGGACTACCTAATATATCGGAAGTTGTGCCGATTCGCGAAGCCGGATCAACGTAAGGGCATCGGTAGCGTTGCGGCTGAACGGTCGAGCCGTCTGGCATACATGTCCCAGCGAAAAGCAGAGATGACATGCGGCAGGTTCGGATTCTAAGTTATTATTAATGAACCTGCGAGCAGTTTGGCGCTGTGTTCCAGAGTCGCCCGGAAAGGCGTCACAAACGACTCTGGAACCACTTTTGCGGCCGTGGCGGTGGATGACGCCATGGTTGTAGCTAGGATATTCTGGGATTGAATTGCGTCACAAGCAGAGTAGGACCTTTGCCGGCGCAAATAGGACTTAGGTCTTAGGTGGGACGGGACCTCACCAGCGAGGCCGACAAGCAATCTAATACTCAACCGGGCGTCTGCCCGTCTTGGTATACGACGACAGGCCTTTTGGTCGACTGTCGCAACGCCACCGTTCTGATTGAGACATTGGTTCTTGCGCAGGACGCTGCCTTTGAAATCGCTCGTGAGGAAATAGATTGGAAGTTGTGCGGCTGCCACGCTCGTAAACCGCTGCCCGACATTTTGTTGTGCAGGCGCCCGGTTATACTTCGGCTGATCAGGGCTAGTACCTCTGCACAGAGGATTTGACGTGTTGGTTGGGTTGCAGCGTGGGTAGGCTGTTGTGGTCGACGAGCAGTTTGATACTGCGGGCGACAC
>NZ_FMXF01000075.1:0-1638 GCF_900103435.1 Sinorhizobium sp. NFACC03 | reverse complement strand
TCCGGCACCAGGCGATCGGCCGGCCATCGAACAACCGGATCTGCGACGGCGTACGCGATTACGCCATGGCGATCGTGCACGAGCGTTATGCCGACTTTGGTCCGACGCTGGCGGCCGAGAAGCTTGCGGAGCATGATGGTCTGACGGTGTCGCGCGAGACCTTGCGCCAATGGATGTCGGAGGCCGGCCTGTGGCTGTCGCGCAAGCAGCGGCGGACGTTCCATCAGCCGCGGCTGCGGCGCGAGGCCTACGGCGAGTTGGTTCAGATCGACGGTTCCGAGCATCGCTGGTTCGAAGATCGCGGTGATCCATGTTCATTGCTGGTGTTCATCGATGATGCGACCGGCAAGTTGATGCAGTTGCGGTTTGTGCGCTCGGAAAGTGCGTTCAGCTATTTCGAGGCGCTGGAGCTCTATCTGAAGGCGCATGGTGCTCCAGTCGCCTTCTATTCCGACAAGCATTCGGTGTTCCGGGTGGCGAAGAAGGATGCCAAGGGCGGCCAGGGCATGACCCAGTTCGGGCGGGCACTTTGCGAGTTAAACATCGAGATTCTTTGCGCAAATTCTAGTCAAGCCAAGGGCCGGGTCGAGCGGATGAACCGGACGCTACAGGACCGGTTGATTAAGGATCTGCGTCTGGAGGGCGTCTGCGGCATGGACGACGGCAACGCTTTCCTGCCTCGGTTCATGGAGCGCTATAACCGCCAGTTTGCCATTACCCCTGCCCGATCTGATGATCTGCATCGGCCGCTGAACCTTGCCCCGGATCGGCTGCGCGACGTCCTGTGCAAACGTGAGCAGCGTTATGTCGGTGCCCAGTTGACGTTTTCGTTCGAGCGCCAGCGGATCATGCTGGAAGAGAACGAGGTGACGCGCGGGCTGGTCGGTCGTTATGTCGAGACCTACGCGCTTGCCGACGGCAGGCTGGATGTGCGCTGGAAGGGGCATTCCCTACCGTACCGGGTGTTCGATAAGGACCAGCGGGTGACGCATGCGGCGATCACCGAGAACAAGCGGCTCGGTGAACTCCTGACCTACATCAAGGAACGTCAGGAGCAGCAGACGAAGCCGGCCGTGAAGACGAACAGCGAGAAGAACGGCTACGTTCGACGCGCGCGCGGCCCGGGACGTCGGAAGGATTTCATGAACGATCCTGCGGTCATTGCCCGGCGGCGACAGGCGCTCTCTGACCTCGATGCGGCGGAATGACCGGCTGCTTCAACTGTCCAAGCTAAAGCCGATGGGTGCGTCTCATCCGCCCCCTCCCTTCCCTTGCAACCCGGTCCAGCCGGTTCGGTCGGGGGCTTGCCTCAGCGCCAACGGAGATGTCGAGTGTCGCATGTCTAAATGGCTGACGACGCGCCGCCCAAAGTGACATTTCTACTTTGCGCCAACGTGGACAGTTCAACTTGGCTGCCACATTGTGTGTAGCGGCATTTTAGAAATGCGACATATAGGCCAGTTAGAGATGCGACAGTCGTCGCCTCTTGGGATGCTGGTCGAACGTCAGCGTTGGGAAGCAAGATCAGCGACTTGCATCGTGGCCAAGGCCATCTGTGTTCGGAGTCGTCATGTCTTGTTTGATTGTCATGTCGCAGAAAGAATTGCATCGCCTTGAACTCATCCAGCGGATTCGCGG
>NZ_FMXF01000076.1:0-1472 GCF_900103435.1 Sinorhizobium sp. NFACC03 | reverse complement strand
GATAGAAAGATAGACTGGACGTTACTTTCACTGGTAACGGATCAGGCTAAGGTAAAATTTGTGAGTTGCTCTTTGAGCAAGATCGAATTTTCGGCGAATGTCGTCTTCACAGTATAACCAGATTGCTTGGGGTTATATGGTCAAGTGAAGAAGCGCATACGGTGGATGCCTTGGCAGTCAGAGGCGATGAAAGACGTGGTAGCCTGCGAAAAGCTTCGGGGAGTCGGCAAACAGACTGTGATCCGGAGATGTCTGAATGGGGGAACCCAGCCATCATAAGATGGTTATCTTGTACTGAATACATAGGTGCAAGAGGCGAACCAGGGGAACTGAAACATCTAAGTACCCTGAGGAAAAGAAATCAACCGAGATTCCCTTAGTAGTGGCGAGCGAACGGGGACTAGCCCTTAAGCTTCTTTGATTTTAGCGGAACGCTCTGGAAAGTGCGGCCATAGTGGGTGATAGCCCTGTACGCGAAAGGATCTTAGAAGTGAAATCGAGTAGGACGGAGCACGAGAAACTTTGTCTGAATATGGGGGGACCATCCTCCAAGGCTAAATACTACTGACTGACCGATAGTGAACTAGTACCGTGAGGGAAAGGCGAAAAGAACCCCGGAGAGGGGAGTGAAATAGATCCTGAAACCGTATGCGTACAAGCAGTGGGAGCCCACTTTGTTGGGTGACTGCGTACCTTTTGTATAATGGGTCAGCGACTTATTTTCAGTGGCGAGCTTAACCGAATAGGGGAGGCGTAGCGAAAGCGAGTCTTAATAGGGCGTCTAGTCGCTGGGAATAGACCCGAAACCGGGCGATCTATCCATGGGCAGGTTGAAGGTTAGGTAACACTGACTGGAGGACCGAACCGACTACCGTTGAAAAGTTAGCGGATGACCTGTGGATCGGAGTGAAAGGCTAATCAAGCTCGGAGATAGCTGGTTCTCCTCGAAAGCTATTTAGGTAGCGCCTCATGTATCACTGTAGGGGGTAGAGCACTGTTTCGGCTAGGGGGTCATCCCGACTTACCAAACCGATGCAAACTCCGAATACCTACAAGTGCCGAGCATGGGAGACACACGGCGGGTGCTAACGTCCGTCGTGAAAAGGGAAACAACCCAGACCGTCAGCTAAGGTCCCAAAGTTATGGTTAAGTGGGAAACGATGTGGGAAGGCTTAGACAGCTAGGAGGTTGGCTTAGAAGCAGCCACCCTTTAAAGAAAGCGTAATAGCTCACTAGTCGAGTCGGCCTGCGCGGAAGATGTAACGGGGCTCAAACCATACACCGAAGCTACGGGTATCACGCAAGTGATGCGGTAGAGGAGCGTTCTGTAAGCCTGTGAAGGTGAGTTGAGAAGCTTGCTGGAGGTATCAGAAGTGCGAATGCTGACATGAGTAACGACAATGGGTGTGAAAAACACCCACGCCGAAAGACCAAGGTTTCCTGCGCAACGTTAATCGACGCAGGGTTAGTCG
>NZ_FMXF01000078.1:0-1133 GCF_900103435.1 Sinorhizobium sp. NFACC03 | reverse complement strand
AGATATCATCATGGCCATTCTTCTTCTGGCTGACCACGACAGCAACCACCTTTCCGACCAGACCGCCAAGGCGCTGACCGCCGCCTCCAAGATCGCCAGTGGGACTGGAGCCGACGTGCATGTGCTGGTCGCCGGTGCCGGCGCCAAGGCCGCGGCCGAGCAGGCTGCCAAGCTTTCGGGCGTTGCCAAGGTGCTCGTCGCCGACGACGCCTCGCTTGCCAACAACCTCGCAGAGCCGCTGGCAGCCCTCATCGTCTCGCTCGCCGGTAACTACGACACGATCGTTGCGGCCGCGACCTCGGTCGGCAAGAACGTCATGCCGCGCGTCGCAGCGCTGCTCGACGTCGTCCAGGTCTCGGAAATCATCGAAGTGGTCTCTTCCGACACTTATCGGCGCCCGATCTATGCCGGTAACGCCATCCAGACGGTGCAGACGACGGAAGCCAAGCGTGTCATCACCGTGCGCACCGCCTCCTTCGCCTCTGCCGCTGAAGGCGGTTCGGCCGCGATCGAAAGCGTTTCGGCTGCCGCCAACCCGGGTGTTTCCTCCTTCGTCGCCGACGCGCTGTCGTCGTCCGACCGTCCGGAGCTGACCTCGGCCAAGATCATCATCTCCGGCGGCCGCGCGCTCGGCTCGTCGGAGAAGTTCAGGCAAGTGATCCTGCCGGTTGCCGACAAGCTCGGTGCTGCCGTCGGTGCCTCGCGCGCTGCCGTCGATGCCGGCTACGCGCCGAACGACTGGCAGGTCGGCCAGACCGGCAAGGTGGTCGCACCCGATCTCTATATCGCCTGCGGCATCTCCGGTGCCATCCAGCATCTCGCCGGCATGAAGGACTCGAAGGTCATCGTCGCGATCAACAAGGACGAAGAGGCACCGATCTTCCAGGTCGCCGACTACGGCCTGGTTGCCGATCTCTTCGAAGCGCTGCCGGAAGTCGAGAAGACGCTCTAACGCGGTTTGAACCGAACGACATCGGTCCGGCCGCCGCGCGCGCCCGGCCCAGCCCGCAATTCAGCGAATAACAAGGGGATCCTAAGATGGATGTACGCGCCGCCGTTGCCGTTCAGGCAGGCAAGCCGCTCGAGGTCATGACGGTTCAGCTCGAAGGCCCAAAGGCCGGCGAAGTGCTGAT